>CAZEYT010000054.1:0-18022 GCA_964516295.1 uncultured Chthoniobacterales bacterium
TCGGTTTCGTGTATGGCAAATTCAGCAGCGATTATGCCGGGACGGTCGCCGATGCAGGTAATGGCTATCCTGAATACGAAATTGTGTTGGAAGCCGCCTATCGGATCAATCTCACGAAATTCGCCTACATCCAGCCGGACCTTCAATGGGTCATCAATCCCGGCGGCACCGGCAACATTCCGAACGCCCTCGTGCTCGGCGCCCAAATGGGCGTGACGTTCTGATGGCCGTCGCATGCGGAAGGTGACCCGGACCCTGCATCGGACGCTCTCCGCGATTCTGGTCGCGATCTCCTCCGCAGCGGCCTCCGACACGTCCGAGCTGATCTCCTGGCTTTTGGAGGACGGCCGCGATTTGCGGGGCATTCCGTTTTCCGAAGTTGTGGAATCCACGACCGGGCGGAAAATTCTTCCCGTCGATCCCGCAAAGGATCAGGCGTGGATCGAGGCGCTGTCCAGCGCACTCGACCGGACGCTTGCCCGCCTCAACGCCCCATCGCATCCCATCCACGACGCCAGCCGCATCAACGAGGCCAGTCGGTTTATCGAGGACCATTTGTGCGAGGAGCTCAACCTCCTGCCGGGCTGGACGTGCGACATTCCGGTCACCGATGCCGGCAGCGGCCAACGCAGCGGGTATCCGGATCTGCGGGTGGTGCTTCCGGACGGCACATTCGTTTATCTCGACCCCAAGCTCTTCGATGCCGGGTCGCGGACGAGTTCGCTGCGCACCTTTTATTTCGAGCCGAAAACCACCACGAACAAGATCCACCATGACGCCCGCCATGTCCTCATCGGAGTTTC
Organism: uncultured Chthoniobacterales bacterium; assembly: GCA_964516295.1. Classification (GTDB taxonomy): domain Bacteria; phylum Verrucomicrobiota; class Verrucomicrobiia; order Chthoniobacterales; family Terrimicrobiaceae; genus CAZEYT01. The sequence goes on from CAZEYT010000054.1 coordinate 804, forward strand.
CCACAACGGCAAATCCGGCGGCGATCTTCGTCTTCTCTCGTGGGAATTGGTGGATCTCTCCCGCCTGCGCGTGCAGCTCAAGGCGGAATTCCAGGCGTCGAACGCCGACATCTATCGCGACAGCGGTGTGATCGGGCGCTCCATGACACCACCATAAAAAAATTGGGAGAAGCTGGTTGGAGCTTCTCCCAATTCGAATTTTGATCTCCGCTTTGCAGCGGAAGTCGGGGTTACTTTTTCTTGGCGACCTTCTTGGCGGCCGGCTTCTTGGCAACCGCTTTCTTGGCGACCGGCTTCTTCACGGCCGCCTTTTTGGCGGGAGCTTTCTTGGCCGGAGCTTTCTTAGCGGGTGCTTTTTTGGCTGCTGGTTTTTTCTTTGCGACTGGCATCAATATCCCCCCTTTCGGTCCGCATCAGCGGAAAGTTGGCAGTGAATAATTTGTGAATAACTCACTGTTGTTGTGAATAAGTCCCGCAGTGATTTGCGTCAACAAATTTTCACGTTTCCACTTGATTTTTTTTGGGAGCGTTGCCAACCGGGCCTTGTGGAAAAGGAATTAGCGGGAGAGAATTTCGTTCGCCCGCACGACGATTCCGTCAACGTCCCAAAGACGGCCAATACCCTCATACCCGCAGGCAAGAAGACCTTCCGCGGGTCCGACAAACTCCACGCCACGGTCTTTCAAGCGCTGCGTATTTTCGACCGTTGCCGGATGTTTCCACATTTTCCCGTTCATCGCGGGTGCGATGAGCACCGGAGCGGGAGTGGCGAGGGCGATGGAGGTAAGCGCATCGTCGGCGAGGCCGTTGGCGAGCTTCGCGATGATGTTGGCCGTCGCCGGGGCCACGAGCAAAAGGTCCGCGCGGTCGGCGAGTGCGATGTGACCGGGGTGCCACGATTCCTTTTCATCGAAGATGCCGGTCGTCACCGGTTGGCGGGAGAGGGTCTGAAACGTGAGCGGCGTGACGAACTCCGTCGCATGACGCGTCATGATCACGAAGACGTCGTGCCCGCATTTGACGAGCCGGCTGGTGATCTCGGCGGCTTTGAACGCCGCGATCGAGCCGGAGACGCCGAGGAGGATGGTTTTTTTCATGGGTCGCAGATTTCCAGACGACGGCTCAAATAGCGCTCGGCCCGCATGACGGCGCGAAATTTCTCGATGTCTTCCTCCATCGAGCCGCTGATGAGGGTATAGCGATAGCTGCGCCAGTGTTCCATTTCGGAGGCGGCATTGCGGAGGCGCGTAGCGATCTGGTCCTCGCTTTCCGTGCCGCGCTTGCGCAGACGCCGCGCCAGTTCTTCGAGGCCCGGCGGCATGATGAAAACATCCGCGAGAGCCTGCATGATGAAGGGGTCGCCGCATTCCCGGATCGATGCCGCGCCGCGGGTGTCGATGTCGATGAGCACATCCACGCCGCGGGCGAGATTTTCCACAACGGTGCTTTTGAGCGTCCCATAGCGGCGGCCGTGAACCTCGGCGTGCTCGAGAAATTCACCGGCCGCGACGCGGGCTTCAAATTCCTCCGTGCCCAGGAAAAAGTAATCCTCGCCATGAACCTCCCCCGGTCGTGGCGCGCGCGTGGTGCAGGAGACGGCGTAGACAAAGTCGGGCTTCTGCCGCAGGGCTGTCGTCAAGGTGGTCTTGCCAGCCCCGGAAGGCGCGGACAGCACAAAGAGGATTCCGGATCGGCGGAACGTGGGATTATTCAATGTTGGCGAGTTGTTCACGAAGGCGGTCGAGTTCGGACTTGGCATCGATGACGAGTCGCGCGATGCGGGTGTGGGCGGATTTGGAGCCGATGGTGTTGAATTCGCGGCCGAGTTCCTGGGCAAGGAATTCAAGCGTGCGGCCGATGGGACCGTCGCCCTCCAGTTTTTCCTCAAATTGCTGAAGATGACTGGAAATGCGGTCGAGTTCCTCGGTGATGTCGCTTCGTTCGGCGAAGCTCACGATCTCGCCGAGCAGGCGGGCGTCGTCGGTGGGTATTGGCAGCGCGGATTGTGCAATGCGTTTGAGAAGCGTCTCGCGCTGGGCTTCACGCACAGCCCCGGAAAGCGGAGCAATTTTTGCAAGGAGACCGCGGAGTCCCCGCACGGCCCGGAGGAGGGATTTCTTCAGGGCCGCGCCTTCGCGGCGGCGTGTGGCGACGAGACCCTCCAAAGCCTTCGTCAAAGCCGCCACCGCGGCTTCGCGGGCTCCAGCCTCCGACGGTTCCTGCGTGCGGATTACGCCCGGTGCCGCCAGTACCTCCGGGAGACCGATTTGACCGGGCAGCCGAAGTTCCTTCTGGAGGCGTGTGGCTTCTTTCAGAAAAAGCCGGGCGCGCTCGACATCGAGCAGACTCCCGGCGCGTCCGCCCTCGTGGGTCAGGACGATGTTCACCTGCACGCGTCCGCGGGCGACTTTCTCCAGAACCATCTCGCGTACCACCGGCTCCAGCCACGCCGAATGCTCGGCATGGCAGACAACTTCGGCGTTCTTTCGGTTCACCGAAAAACACTCCACCACCGCCGCCCAGCCTCCGGAGCGGACTTCGCCGCGGCCGTGTCCCGTCATGCTCGTCATTCCCGCCACGCTACAGCCGCGCCCGCCGCAGTGTCCAGCCGGGTCTGGAATTCGCTGCTCGCGCTCCGAGACGCCGCCTGATAGATCCGTGAACACTTGCCATGCTGATCAAAAAGACATCCGACTGGGCCATTGCACTTTCCGTGATCGTTTGCAGTGTCGTTCTCTTCATCGCCTTGGCGCAGGGGCTGAGCGGGCGGACGTTTGTTCCATCGGGAGCCGAGGTGCGGGTACGTTTTCCAGACATCACCGGCATCAAAGTCAGTTCGGAAGTGAAATACAGCGGTGCCTCAGCCGGGACCGTGACGGCTGTGCGCATGCTTGGCGCCGACGAGCGAAAGACGGATCCGAGAAACTCGGTCGAAGTCACCCTGCGGCTTCTGCCCGACGTGCCCCCGCTCACTGCGGAGACCGAGGTGAGCATCGCCGCCGACACGCTTCTGGCCGACAAATTCGTTCTTCTCTCGGACCCCGACCCCTCCGCACCCGCCCTGGCCGCAGACGGGGTTCTTCAGGGTCTGGCCCCGGTGACCTTCGACCGTCTCGTGCGAAATGTCGATGATGCCATCGACGGCGTTCGCCGGGCGCTCGGCAGCGGCAAGGCCGATGGCATGGAGACTCTTCTCACTCGGGCGGAATCCGTTCTCACCGACACCCAGCAGCTCGTGCAGGAACTGCGGCCGGTCGCTGCGGAAGCGCGCGTTCTGGTGACGGATGCCCGGGCGGCGGCGGCGGACGTGCGTGAGATCCTGGCCGACAACAAAACCTTGGTCGGTGACACGCTCGCCAAGGCCAATGCTGCCGCCGGACGCCTGGATGATTTTGCCACCAGTGCCAACCGCCTCGTGCGGGAAAACGAGCGCCCATTCGGAAAAACCCTCGCCGATTTTCGCATTACCGCGGAAAACCTGAAGGTGACGTCCACTTACGCGAAGTTCCTCCTGAACGAGATCGCAGCCCGTCCGTCGCGGCTCATCTGGGGCGGCCGCCCGCCCCAGCTCCCCACCGAACAGGAAATCCTTCGCTCGTCGAAACCGCTCCCCGTCGAGTAGTCATCCGTCACCCGCGCGACGGGCGTGGCGGAGCACACGCTGCAACGCGCCGATATCGATCGGTTTTGTCAGGTGATCGGTAAACCCGGCTCGCAAGCACGCTTCCACATCGTCCGGTGTTCCATAGCCGGTTAGCGCGACCGCGGGTGTCGTGGTGAGCGGACGCACGGCGCGAATGAACTCGATGCCTGTTCCATCCGGCAAGCCGAGATCGCTGAGAATCAAATCGTAATCCCCCGCCGCCGCCATTTCCCGCGCTCCGGCGAGAGTTCCGCAACTCTCCACGCGATGCCCGAGATTTCTCAGAATCATGCAAAGGACGTCGGCGGTATCCCGATGGTCTTCGACGAGCAAGATCCGCAGGTTTTGGGAGACCGCCTCGGTGATCGGTGATTCCCGATCGCGGTGTTCCAATGGCGGCGGAATCGTAGGCAACGCCACCGTGAACGTCGATCCGCGACCGGGTCCGTCACTTTCGGCTTTCAGTGTTCCTCCATGCGCCTCGACCAACGCCCGCGAAATCGACAGGCCGAGACCGAGTCCACGATTGCGTTTCTCCGGAGCCAAGTCGCCTTGGTGAAACGGCTGGAAAAGACCCGCGAGCGTTTGGGGCGACATGCCATGGCCGGTATCCGAAACCCGGATCTCCAGACGATCCCGTTTGCCCGTCGATGTGCTTACGAAAATCTCGCCGCCGCGCGTGGTGAACTTCATCGCGTTGCCCACAAGATTCCAAAGCACTTGTTGGAGTCTCGCCTGATCCGCGAATACAAAAGATGTTTCAGCCGCTGTCTCGATCCGGAGCGAAATCCCCTTGTTCCGCGACTCGCCGTCGAAAAAGCGGACCGTGGATTTGACGATCCGGTGAAGATCCACCGGGCTCCGCTCCAGCAGCAGCTTGCCATGGACGATGCGCGTCATGTCCAGAAGGTCGTCAATAAGTCTCGTCTCCACCTGGATGTTTTCGCGCATCATCGAGAGCTGGGGCAGAAGCTCGGGTGGCAGGTCTCGGGCGGCCTCCCAGTGGGAAAGCGTTGCCAACACCGGCGTGAGCGGCGTGCGCAGTTCGTGGGATAGTGTTGCAAGGAACCGATCCTTGGCCACGCTCGCCTCCTCGATCTGGCGCTTGGACTCCAGCAAGTTCCGCTCGGCTTCGCGGTGGGCCGTGAAATCGCGGAACACGAGCACCACGCCCCGGATGGTTCCGTCCGGCTCCCGGATCGGTGCTCCGCTGTCATCCACCGCGACTTCGCGGCCATCCCGCCGCACCAAAAGTGCGCCGACCGCAAGACCCACGATCTCTCCTCGAGCGAGCACCTTTTGCACCGGGCTCTCCACCGGACGCCGCGTCTTTTCATCAATAATGCGGAAAACTTCCAAACTCGGCCGCCCGCAGGCTTGATCGGAGCTCCAGCCGGTGAGGGTCTCGGCGACTTTGTTGATGAAGGTAACCTGCCCCGCGGTGTCGGTGATGATGACGGCGTCGCCGATGCTGGCGAGTGTGACAGAAAGAATCTGACGTTGGCGCTCGGTTTCCAGCGCGGCCACATATTGGCTCGACATCTCGCGGCGAATGCGATGGTACGCCCAGCCGAGGAAGGCGAGATTGATCGACGCCGTGAGCAGGGAAATAAACGTCCGGTTCCACGTCGCCCGGGCATCATCGCGATGGGCCAGGGCGCGCTCGGATTCCTCGTCGTGCTGCAGGATCACGAACCGTTCATGCACGGCACGCATGGGCTCGTTTTCCGTGGCAGCCTGAGTCAGACGACGGGCTTCGTCCCCGCGGCCGGCCCGCGCGAGATCCACCGGCCGTCGGATGGCCGTAAGCGCGCGTTTGGCGAGCGTTTCCAATTCCTCGAAGACATCCTGGGACAGCGCACCCTCGGCTGCGAGTTCACCGAGCGACGCCAACCTTCGGACCGCCAGCTCGGAGGCCTCGCGGTAGGTTTCGAAAAACTCCTCGTGTCCAGTGAGAAGATACCCCCTCTGTCCCGCTTCCGCGTCGCGGAGGACCGCTCGCGTGGCGTGCAGAAGCTCGAGAATCTTGTCGTGCCGCTGCACGCGGTTCCGGGCCTCCAGCACCCGCTCGCCCGCAATCAGCGTGAGCGTGATGCCGAGAATCAGCACCAGCGCCATGGTCAGAAACAATCCCCGGAGCCTGTAAACCGTTTGACGGATGTTCGGGGGAATTCTTTGCATGAAAAAGCGGACGCTCTGCATCGGGCATCCGCCCCCGTTCGTCAATCAGGCCAACCCCCGAGACCGGGACCGGGGTGCAGATCAGCCGTTTTCCTGAGCGACCCAATCGATGGCGAAGCGGACCATTTCTCCGGCGTCTTTGAAGCCCAGCTTTTCCTTGATGTGCGCCCGGTGCGTCTCGATGGTTTTAACGCTGAGATGCAACTCATCGGCGATTTCCCGCGTTCCAAAGCCCCGGCCCAAAAGCTGGAGGACTTCCAGTTCGCGGTCCGAGAGCTTGTCGACCGGAGAGCCCATCCCGCCATCAATCGATTGGATCGCTTTGAAGATCAGCCGTTCGGAAAAACGTTCGCTGACATAGATTTCGCCTTTGAGAACTCTTCGGAGCGCGGTGATGACATGATTCAGCGCCTCGGCCTTCATCACATAGCCCACAGCTCCCGCCCTCAAAGCGCGGAGGGCGTAAAGCGACTCGTCGTGCATCGAGAGCATCAAAATCGGCAGCTTCGGTTGCTCGGCTTTCATCAGCTTGATGAGCTCGATGCCATTTGTTCCCGGCAGCGAGATATCCAGAAGCGCGACGTCCGGCGTCAAAGTGCGCATGGCCTCCAAAGCGTGAGGGGACGAGCCGGCTTCCCCGCACACGATCAGGTCGGGCTCGGCATTGATCAAAGACCCGATCCCGTGACGAAACACCGGATGGTCGTCCACGATGAGGACACGTTTTTTCTCCGGGCTGTTGCCGGATTCGGACGGTGGATTTTGTTTCATCTCGGTAGGCAAAGCGTACGGAGTCCTATCGAACACCGCCAGAACGAACGGGTCAGGGTTCGCCCTGATGGACCCCTCGGGCGATTCCCGGAGGCACGCGATGGAGCAGCACAGCCGCAAGTCGTTCCGCAGGCGAACCCTTGAAGAGATGCGGGTGATGACTTACAACGTTCACGGGGCCGTTGGCACCGACGGTCGACGGTCCTATGACCGTGTTGCGTCCGTTGTTTCCGAGGCCGCGCCGGATGTGGTGGCCTTGCAGGAACTCGACGTCGGACGAGCGCGCTCGGGAAAGGACCACCAAGCCCGCATCATCGCGGACCTTTTGGAGATGCAGTATCACTTTCATCCGGCGATACGCGTTCGTGAGGAAGAATACGGGGATGCGGTCCTGAGCCGGTTTCCGCTTGAGGTGATCAAATCCGGAGCCCTCCCCGCAGGACCTCCTTTGCTGCGTCCGGAGCCACGCGGAGCGCTGTGGGTGCGGGCCGCAACGCCAAACGGTCCCTGGCATGTCTTGAATACCCACCTCGGACTGGGCCGCGTCGAGCGCTGGCGTCAGGCCGTGGCTTTGTGCGGGTCGGAGTGGATCGGAAAAATCGACCGCCGCGAGCGGCTGATCTTCTGCGGTGATTTGAATTCCCGCCCGGGGTCGCGGGTCCACACGCTTTTTCGGGGGCTGTTGCGCGACTGCCATGTTTCCGTGGGAAAGCGCAACGAAAACACCTTTTCAACAATGCTGCCGTTCATCTGCCTTGACTACATTATGACCAGTCCGCTGGTGACGGTGCGGTCCGCTGGAGTCGTCCGAACTTCGGTTTCCCGCGTGGCATCCGACCATTTCCCGGTGCTGGCAGAAATGGACGACCAGGCCTGAGCGGTCTCAGCCCAGGGGCGGCCGTCGGCCGAAGATGAGCGAGATAATGAACAGAATCAAAAACAGCCCGAAAAGCACTTGGGCGATCCAGGCGGCGGAGCCGGCGACACCTCCGAATCCCAAGGCGGCGGCAATGAGGGCGATAATAAGAAATGTAATGGTCCAGCTAAGCATAGGTTTCCTTTGGTTGGAAACAGATCGCACAGCAGGGCTTCGTTGGATGGGTGCGCGCCGATTACCCCGGACCGGCCGTTTTTCTTAACTCCCGGCGGAGGCCTCGGCGAGAAGCGCATCGAGCTCGAGCGGATCAAAGGGCTTGACGAGATGATGCTCAAAACCGGCCAGGCGGCTTTTTTGACGGTCCGCCGAGGTGCCGTAACCGCTCATCGCTATGCCAAAGGGCTTCGGGATCTGGCGAACGTTTTCCATCAATGACCATCCGTCGCCGTCCGGAAGACCGATGTCGCTGATCAGAATGTCGACCGACTCAAGACCGAGCGACCCGAGGGCTGCTTCCACGCTGCCCGCGCTGCGGACCGTGTGTCCCGATTGCTCCAGGTAGCGGCAGAGATACACCAGGGTGTCTTGGTGATTTTCGACCACGAGGATTTTGAGAGGACGTTTCATTTCGCTCGAGTTTCCTGACGCAAGGTTGCACCCGAACCGCAGGAAAGCTCAACGGTAAACGTGGCCCCGCATCCGACACCGCCGCTTTCCGCCGTAAGCACTCCATCGTGCGCCTCGATCGTGGCTTGCGAAATGGCAAGACCGAGACCGAGGCCGCCGAATTGTCGACCCACCGCTGCGTTGCCCTGTTCGAAGGGCTTGAAAATCGCCGGGAGGATGGCGGGATCGATCCCAATGCCGGAATCCCTCACGGCCACGCGGACACGATCGCCGACTTTCGATGCGTGAATACGGAGAAGTCCGCCATCATCCGTGAACTTGATGGCATTCTTGATCAGGTTCCAAAAGACCTGCTGGAGGCGCGCGAAATCGCCCAACACCGGACATGCCAGTGTTTCGAGGTTAGACTCGAGACGGAGCGATTTTGCTTCGACCTCGGGCCGGCAGATATCAAGCGCCTGCCGGGCGGCTGCGGCGAGGTCCATCGGTTCCTGTATAAACTCCAGCCGGTTGCGGGTGATCCGGGTCAGGTCCAAAAGGTCGTCGATCAGACGCGCCTCGACTTTGACGTTCCGCTGGATCATTTCCATGGCCGACCGAACTTTTTCAGGCAATTCCGGATCGTTCTTGAAGGTGGACACTGCCATGAGAACAGGCGTGAGCGGGGTGCGAAGTTCATGGCTGAGAATCGCCAAAAACCGGTCTTTGGCGCGGCTTGCCTCTTCCGCATGTTCGCGGGCGAGTTCGGCCTCGGCCAGGGCGCGGCGGAGATCTTCCTGATTCTGGCGGATGCGCTCTTCGCTCTGCCGTCGGTCGGTGATATCGCGAACGACACCCAGCATCCGGCGCGGCTCGCCGGTATCACGGTCGAAAAACGCCCGCCCATGTCCCGCCACCCAGCGCATGTCGTCTGATTCGGAGCACGTTCGAAATTCCGCTTTGAAGTCCACGCGCTCCGTGAGGGTCCTTCGGAAGGCATCCCGGACGCCGGGGCGGTCTGCGGGGTGTACGTGCTCCAAAAAATCCTCGAACGTTCCGTCGACCCTCTCCGGTGGAATGCCGAGGATGCGGTTGTGTTCCGGAGACCATTTGATGACGCCGCCGCCGCTCCAGTCCCAAAAGCCCATGCCCGCCGCTTCCACCGCGAGGCGGGAACGTCCCTCGGACTCACGCAGGCGGGCTTCCAGCTCCTTCTGATCGTGGATATCCACACATCCGCCGATGAATCCGGCGAACGTGCCCTCATTGGAAAAAAACGGCTCCGCCCGGCTCAAATGCCAGCGGTAAGTTCCATCCGCCCGGCGGAAACGATGCTCGGTTTCAAACGCCCGCCCCGTTTCCAAAGCAGCCTGCCAAAGCGAGAGCGTGTTCGAACGGTCGTCCGGGTGAACGAAGTGATGCCACCCCACGCGGAGAACTTCGCTCACGGACCGTCCGGTGTAGGCGGCCCATTGCGGGTTGAGATAACCGGTGACCCCCGAGGGCTCGGAGGTGAAGATTTTCTGTTGGAGGGATTCGGCCAGAAACTGAAAACGGGCCGCACTCTCCGCGGCCGCCTTCTCGCTTTGCTTCTGACGGGTGATGTCGAGATTCGCGCCGATCACGCGGATCGCCTGGCCGTCGGAATCGAAAACGACCGAACCAAACCCTGCCAGCCAGCGAACCTCGCCATCCGGTCGAACGATGCGGTATTCGTTGGCAAACGATCCCGACGAACCCGGCTCCAAAGCACGCTCCCCAACTCGCGTCGCTGCGGCACAGTCGTCGGGATGGATGCATTTCTTCCAATCTCCATACGTGTGCGGTTCCCACCCGAAGATCTGGCGACAACGGGCATCCAACGTTCCGGTTCCGGATTTCGGATTCCAATCCCAGAGTCCCAGCTGGGCCGCGCAGACAGCAAGGCGGAGGGTTTGACCCGTTTCCTTCAGCTCCTGCTCGGCTCGCTTCCTGGACGTGATATCCGCCACAACTCCCCGGACGTGCAGAATCGCCCCACCCGCCATAGCGAAGCCGCGGCCTTTTGCAGCCAACCAATGCTCCTCGGGGGTTCGGAATTCCAGATCGAACATCCCACCCTCGCCGGCCACTTTCTCAAGCGCGGCCTGAATCCGCCCACGATCCCCGACATGCACGGCGTTGACCAAGGCATCAAGCCCGTTGCCGGAGTCTCCACGGAGTCCCAGCAGGTGCCGCAGATGCTTCGACCATGCGATGTGGTTCGATTTTCGGTTCCATTCAAAAACTCCAAGACCGGCTCCCTCGACGGCGAGGCGAAGGCGTTGTTCGTTTTCCTCCTGGAGTTGCTCGTCCCTCGCACGCGTGATCGCGATGCTGGCAAGATGGGCCGCAGTTTCACTCAGACCGCTGTCGGAAAGCTTCTGCTCGCCTGGGTGGCGCGACAAAAGGACAAACGTACCGCAAACCCGCCCTCCCGGATGAAAGACGGGCGTGGACCGACACTGGCGAAACCCGTGGGTCACCATCGACTTCGCCCAGGGGGTGCCACTCCATTTCGGGTCCAGTTTCAGATCGGTCACAAGATGCGGGACGCCGGATTGCGCCACCTCCGCGCAGGGCATCAGAAAGGGAGACTCGAGCGAAAGACCGACCACCGATTGAAGCACAGCTGACGGAGCTCCCGGAGCTACGACGGCTTCGATCTCACGGCCGCTCGCGTCGAAGATACAAATGCAGCACAACACGCCGGGCGTATCCTTTTCGATCAGACGGCTCAAAACGGCCAAAGACTCGTCGCGCGGAGCACCGCGGGCGATCATTTCCAGAACCCGCGCCTCTCCGGCGAGAACACGTTCCCGCGGGCACGACGCGGGGGCGGGAAGCGGGGGCGTTTCGTTGTTCACTTTCGAATCCGGCTGCTCCGGTCGCTCAACTTCCCCGCAAATCCTCGAGATACTTCTCCGTTACACCGACCACCGCATCACGCGAGAACGGATAGGGCAAAAGGTCATCCGCCCCGGCTTCAAAAGCCGCCGCGACAGCCTCGGAATCTGTCTGACCGCTGATGATTACGACCCGGGTTCCCTCCGGCAACGTCAGACGTCGGAGCTCGGCCAGCTCGCGCACCGTATCGACGATCACGATCAGCGGAAGCATAAACTCCTCGAGCTTCTCGCGCTCGGTGATGAGCAACAGACTCGAATACTCGACTTTCAGGATTTCCTCGAGTTCGCGTTGCACACCGGGATCGGAAATCCAAAGAGCGAGACGGGGAAGGGAGCGCAGGGGTTCCATCGAAATAGACATGTTGCCAGCTTATCGTGCGCTCCGACGGAATGCTCTCAGGCACCTCCCTTATCCTCTCATCGGGAAGTCCATGGCGAAACGTGATCACACAGGCAACCGACCGACCGCTCAGGGTGAATCCTGACCTTGCGCCGATGCGGCTTTCGCGAATGAAGAATGACATATGAAAATTCTCCCGCTCTTCATCCTTGCCACCGGCCTCGCGGTTTCGTCCGCCACACGTGCTGCCGACAACACGACAAACCCGCCCGCTGAGGCCGACAACACCGGTCAGAACAAACAAGACCGTGATTCGAACACCAAAACCTCGTTTGATCAGTCCGAGGATCCGAAGGATGTCGAGCTCACAGCGAGCATTCGTCGGATGCTTGTGAAGGACGACTCGCTGTCGGGCCTCGCCAAAAACTGCAAGATCATCACCGCCGACGAACGCGTTCTTTTGCGCGGGCCGGTCGAGACCGCCGCCGAGAAAAAGAAAATCGTCGAACACGCCCGCATGGCCGGAGCCAAGGACGTGCAGGACCAACTCGAAGTCAAAGTCACCGAATAACCCCCGAAAAACCAACCCAGCCAACCAAACATCATGTCTAAAGCCATCGTCGCCATCGCCAAAACCGTCGGACAAGTGGAAACCATTGTCGACCGTCTCCAAAACCAAGCCTCCATCGCCGTTTCCGATATCTCGGTGCTCGTTCCCGATACGAGCGAAGCCCGGGACTTCGGTCATGTCAAAGCCACGAAAGCTCCCGAAGGAGCCGCTACCGGCGGCGTTACCGGCGGAGTCGCAGGAGGTGTTCTCGGACTCCTCGCGGGCATCGGAACGCTTGCCATACCGGGGCTCGGGGCGTTCATCGCCGCAGGTCCGATCATGGCCGCTCTCAGTGGAGCCGCCGCCGGGGCCGCCGCCGGGGGAATGGTGGGAGCGCTCATCGGACTCGGAATTCCGGAGTTCGAAGCCAAGGCCTACGAAGAGAAACTCAAGGACGGCAACTACCTCATTGCCGTTCACAACGTGGAAGGAAAACAGGCCCACCACGTTCGGGACATCCTGAAAGCCGAAGGTGCCGAGAGCATTTCCAGCGTCTCGGAATCCGACGCCAAATAAACAGTCACGACCCACCTTTTCCGAACGTGCCCGGCGCAAAAACGCCGGGCACGTTTTGTATCCATGCCAAATAAAAAATCACCCCGCAAAGGATCGTCCCGCCAACTGAAAACCGTCGCCAAACGCGGATCGGCTCCTGTCCAACGGGACGAGTCGATCGACACCGCCTCCGAAACCATGCGCGGCCTTCGCGTGAAGAGCCTGCCCGTCGCCGAGGGCGATGCCTTGGTGGGCCGCATTGAAGCCGATCCCGACCGGCGGGCCGCCCGCTACGGTCACGACCCCGCTTCGCTGAAAGTCGGTGCAAACATGACCGGCGACGCGATTTTCTGCTTCGAAGATCAATCCGTCGAAGAAGCCCGGGAAAAAATGATCGAAGCCGGTCTCGACCAACTCCCCATCGTGGATCACTCCCACCGCTTTGTGGGAATGGTTCGCTTGGAAGATGTCGAGCCTCTCTGTCAGAACGGACCCCAGCGGGAACTCTGCCGCGCCGATGTGGCCCCGGGCAGTCTTCCGAAGAAAGCAAAACGCCCCCGCAAATGACCCCCGAATCCCCGACCGGCAACGGTCTTGGCGAAGTCGGCCAGGAAGAAATCGAAAAGCGCGCGTGGGATTTCGCCCGGGCCGATCATCGGGATACACTGGAACCCTCTGATCTGGAAGAAGCCCGGCGCCAAATTCTCGGACCGTCCGCGTCCACCGAAAGCGTCTCAAAAACCGAGGCCGACGAAACGCGATAACAAAAAAGCCCGGACTTTGCGGTCCGGGCTTTTTCTTTCGTTGGAATTGTTTTTACAGACCGGTCGGGCCAACCGGCGAATCTTGCAGCGGCTCGGGATCCGACGCAACTGGCGCAGTCGATGGTGGCCGGTTTGTTTTCAGATACTCGTAGAGTTTCAGAGCCCCGAAGACAACGATGGCAGGTTTGGCGAGGAGCAAAAGCACTCGCACCAAAGCGGCCAGCAGCAGGCCGAGAGGAGCGATCTTCAACACGTAGCCGACAGCCGCCGCGCCCAGCACCGCCGGCAGCGGCGACTGGCGCACTTTGTCTTCGCAGTTTTTCAAGCACGATTGAGTGGACTCGCCCAGAGAACCGAGAAGGTCACGGGCGGAGGTTTCGAGTTCGGAAGCAGAGAGGTTCATAAGAGTTATTTCCAGAAGTGAAGTTTGCGGGCGGTGTGTTCCGCTTTGCGGGCGACGTCATGGCCGAAGGCCGGGAGTTTGCGGCGGAGGTCTTTCTGGAACTTCGGCCACTGGTGCTCGATCTCCGCGCACGACATCCCCAGCCAATCCCGCAACGTGCGGACCGGCTCGGGTTTTCGGTGACAGTCCCTCCGACCCAGCGCCGCTCCGACGATCGCTCCGATCACCAAAGCCCCGAGGAGGAGCGGAAGCGGATTGTTGCGCACATGTTCCTCTCCGGTTTGAACGAGGTCCTGTGCCGTTTCAGTGACCGGCGGTAAGCCGGAGGGATTTTCTTCGGATGGTGGCCAAGTGGTGGTCATGAGATATCAGATTTCACTCATCCTTCGCGGCCGCGCCCCCGGGCGGACGCTCCCCCGACTATCCTTCGTGGCAACACCCGATACGACTCAACCGGGATTCCGAAGGACAGAACGACCCGGCGAGCGCTTTCGACTGCCATGCTTTTTGAGAATCCGACGGGACTCCGCGTAGGCCGTCGGTCCGCTCCGGGCCGACCGGAGTTGCTCCCGCGCGTGGGCGACAGCGGCCCGATGATCGACAATCGGAGCCGGGTAGTCGGTGCCGATGCGGCATCCGGACCGGCTCTGCATCTCGGGCGGCATCCGGTGCGGCTCAGCCAGCCATGAATCCGGAACGCCCGCCAATTCGGGTACCCAGCGACGAATGAACAGGCCTTTCGGATCCTGATCGAGCACCTGCTTGGCAGGGGAATAAATCCGGAGCGTGTTGATGCCGGTGGTGCCGGATTGCATTTGAAACTGGCTGAAGTGAATGCCGGGCTCGAAATCAAGAAAATGCCGGGCGAGATAGACGGCCGGATCCCGCCAGTGGAGCCAGAGATGATAAGCCGCAAAGCTCGTGACCATTGCGCGCATGCGGAAGTTCAACCATCCCGTGGCCCGCACCGCGCGCATGCAGGCATCGACCATCGGGTAGCCCGTCCGACCGTCCTGCCAGCATTGAAGCCGCTCACGGGCTGTCGGCGTCGTGGAAAAGTCCTCCCGGAGACCGTCAAACGCCCGGGAAAGGTTTTCAAATTCCAGACGCGGTTCGTCTTCCAGCTTTTGCATGAAATGACAATGCCAGCGCAAGCGGGAGTCGAAGCTCGAGAGCGACCCAAACCACCGGCGATCCACGGCCTCGCCCGAGTTCTGCCGGTCGCGGAGTTCCTCGCGCCGCCGCTGCACCGCTTGGTGAACCGCGCGCAGACTGACGCAGCCGAAGGCCAGGAACGGACTCAGTCGCGAGCATCCCTCCCACCCGGAGACCGGACTCGACATGTCGGCCCGATAATTCACCCCGCGTGTCTCCAGAAACGAAGCCAAGGTCGCCGCAGCCTCTGTCATCCCTCCCCGCTGGGCCTCCCGTTTTTCCGAGGGTTCCAACCCCAGATCTTCCGGCCAAAGCAGACCACAAGTGGACAGCGGCCCCGGAGAAACCATCCGCCCCGCTGGCGACAGAAGCGGGCCTACCAAACGCGCGCTCCATCGTGCCGCCCAGCCATCCCGGCTTTTCAGCCGCCGAATCACGCCGTCCTGTCGAAACTCCCGCCACGGCAATCCGCGGGATGCGGCCCATCGAGCAACCCTTTGGTCGCGACGGTAGGTAACGAGGTTGCCGGTCTCCTCATGCGACCAGAGGGCCTTGATGGGAATCTCGGCGGCCAATTGATGCAGCACCTCGACCGCTTCGCCGTGGCGAAGAATCAATTGCCCGCCACGCAACGGGAAAGTGTCTTCGAGCTCTTGCAGCGATTGATTGATAAAAACGAGATGCGACGCATCGAACTCCGCCGAGCGGTAGATCTCCGGCTCATAAATGTAGAGCCCCAAGACCGGCCCATCCGCGCAGGCCTGCCACAGAGGCTCGTGATCCTCCACCCGCAGGTCCCGCTTGAACCAGACGAGATTCACCGGCCCGCGAGCGATCACGGTTGGCCGCGCCTTCCGGTTCTCGCCCGCTCGCGACGCCCGGTTCGGCACGCATCGCTGCAAAATCGGACGTTTTCCCAATCCCGCTCCCATTTTTTCCGCCACGAAAAAGGCCGCCCACAGGCAGCGCACACCTTCGACGGCAGGCTGGCTTTTGCCACGCCTTTCATGCGGCGATGCCTGCCGGCGGAACCGTTTTGCCCATGCGTTTTGTCCGTTCCATCACCAAACATTACGCCCGAAACATCCGGCCGGTGACACGAATGACCCAACACAGAAAAGCTTTTCCTGGACCGCGTTCAGCGAAGGGTGACCGGCACCAGTGTCATCGTATCGTTCCCGAAGATATCGATGACCTTGACGGCGATGACATAGCGCCCGGGCCGCGCATATGTATGGATCGCGCTTTTGAGCTCAAGATCTCGGTCACGGCGAGTACGGAAACTCTGCCACTCGTTCTCAAAAATGTAAGCGCCGGTCCAGCGTTCCTCGAAGTCGATCAGCTCGCCACTGTCGGCCGTGATCGCCCCGGGCAGCTCTCCTTCCACTCCCATGCGTTTCGGCACTTTGATGACCTCACGACGATTTTCGTAGTCAAAATCCACGGCCCAGTAGTCCACCCAGTCGGTCCACTTCTTCGTGAGCACCTCGCGATTTTCGATGCCAAGCTTGTCTTTGCTGATCTTGATGAGGCGTCCCTCGTGGCAGACAACCTCGCTTTTCCCGGCCTTCAACTCCGCCGCGATTGAGTCCGCGACGCCTTGGGAATAATAGACGGAGAAATCCGTGAGCTCCACCGCCAGAGCCAGCGGGTTCTTCGCGTCGTAACGCGGGGTGATCTCGATGAACGCCATGTCGTGGAACCGCACCTGACCACGCTCCACCGCCCGGCGGTCGAAGACCTCGGGCGGAATCGTCTTGGGCGCGAGGTCGATCCCCTTCTGCTTCGCTTCCTCCAATCCGGCGGGAAAAAGCCCCATCTCGAACTCGAACGCCAACACATCCACCCGCGACGCTCCGCGCTTGCGGCATTCCGTCACGACTTCCTCGATAAACAACCGCCCGACCGGCAGATTGATCGGCCCCACCACCACCAGCCGCCCGCCGCTCTTGCCATGGAAAAACGCCGCCTCCGGCAATGGCTCGGCCCGATACGCCTTCAAAATGAGATCGCGAAATTCCCGCTCCTTCTTCGCCAACGCATCCGCCTTCTTCTTCGCAGAAAGCCGCCCGGACACGTTCAGATACGCCTGCCGCTCGTAGCGCCCCAGATTCAACACCTCAAACGCTCGAAACGACCGTCCCGCCGCCTTCAACTCGCGCTGCACCTGAATGAGCCGCTTGCGCGTCGTATGAATCCCAAACTTGCCCAAGTCCGTGGCAATCCACTTGCGCCCCAGCTTCTCCGCCACCGCCGCCGTCGTCCCACTGCCACAGAAAAAATCCGCCACCAAATCGCCTTCGTTGCTGCTGGCTTTGAGGATGCGTTCTAAAAGTTCTTCTGGTTTTTGCGTCGGGTAATCTACCCGCTCTACAGACATCGGGTTCGCCAAGGCAGTGCAACATTTTGTCTGTAAAAGTCCGAAGCACGATCAATCCGGCCGTTTG
>CAZEYT010000055.1:0-18016 GCA_964516295.1 uncultured Chthoniobacterales bacterium
GGTCCGGGGGGGTTGGAAACGTGGATGGATGTGGCGGACGTGGCGCGGGTGGATGGGGAGGCCTTGCGGTTGACGTTGCGGTTTGTGACCGATGGGAGGCAGGAGGGCGGGATGTTTCCGCCGGGATGGTGGTGTCCGATTCTGGAGCCCAAGTTGTCGCGTGAGGCAAAGGGGGTGCGGTTTTTTACGCTCGGGGGAGGTCAGTGGTATTTGTTTGAGCGACCGGATGGAACATTCTCGTCCC
Source organism: uncultured Chthoniobacterales bacterium (assembly GCA_964516295.1). Classification (GTDB taxonomy): domain Bacteria; phylum Verrucomicrobiota; class Verrucomicrobiia; order Chthoniobacterales; family Terrimicrobiaceae; genus CAZEYT01. The sequence goes on from CAZEYT010000055.1 coordinate 245, forward strand.
GGAGCGGGACGGCGGTCGGATGGGCGCGTGAGGACGGGTGGGAAATCCGGGTTCGCGGATGGACGTATATTTTCGATTCGAACCAACTGGTGCGAGCGGTGGCTCCGGGAGGGGGAGTCTTGGAGTGGGCTTGGGCCGAGGGGAAGGTCCAGGCGATTACTTGGGAAGGGAGCGAAATCGTGCGGGTGAACGAGCGAGAGATTTCGGGACCGTGGGGCCGATTTTCATTTGTTGGTAACGAGGGAGGCTGGACACTCGGTGGTCCTGGGGGGCGTTCGGTAAAGATCGAGCGGCGGGAACTTCCATCCGGGGAAACGGAAATGACGTTCGCCGGGGCGGGGGTCGCCAAAACCTACCGATGGCGGACGGCGGATGGTCAACTCGTCTCCGACGGCGTTTTTCGCTACGAGAAGCGAAAGACGGACACCGGGGAGGAGGTGGTCCATCGGATCGATCGCGAGGGGCGGACGGAGTGGTACACCTTCGACACGGCGAGGGGGGTGGCGATTTACAAGCGTCAGGATGAGACGCGTGTGATGAGTTGGTATTTCACGGAAGATGGTCCGCGCTACATGAAAGCCTTCCGGATGGATTCGATTTCGCCGGAGTTTGAGAGGATCTCGACGCGGCGGGTGGAGTATGACGATGCCGGAGGGGTGGTGCGGGAGTGGACGGAGGCCGGGACCGGGCGGTTTCCTTCTGCAGGGGACCTGCGGCGGATCGACCTTGCGGAGGCAAAAGCCTTGCATGGCGCGCCGGGCGTCGTGTTTGTGGATGCCCGTTCCGCCGGAGCCTACGAACGGGGGCACATCCCCGGGGCGGTTCGGGTGGGGAGAAAAACCTTCGACGAAGACTACGCCCGGCACCGGGAAACGCTCCGCGGGGCGAAGACCCTCGTCCTCTACTGCACGAGCCGCCAATGCGAAGACTCCGGCGTCGTGGCCACCCGGCTCCTCGACGCGGGTTTCGGGGAGCTCTTAATCTTCGAAGGCGGATGGGCCGAATGGTGGAAAAGCCAACGGTAGAATGGCGCTCCAGAACCGGGGGGAGGACAGAATGAACAGAATTGGAAGAAGAGGAGACGAGATTGGCGGGGGTGGCGTTGGACTTCGCTGGGAGGCCGGGGCTGATCCCCGGTTCCATTTTGTAAATTCTGTTAATTCTGTCCCGTTTTGTTTTTGGGACGGCTGGTTTTCGAGGGCTTTGGGGTGGGGGCGGCGACGGGCTCTGTGGTGACGTCCTGCTCGGGTGTAGTGAGGAGTTCGGTGCGGTCGCGGAGGAGGGCGGTGAGTGAGGCGGCGGGGATCCAGAAGGTGCGGCCGGCGAAGCGGGACTCGGTTGCGAGTTTTTCTTCGAGGGTGCGGAGGTTGTCGGCGAAGGCTTGGTCGAGCTTTTCTTTGTCCTCGGGTTTTTCGTCGGCGGCGGGTTCGCGGGTTCTCGGTAAGTCGGCGGTGACTTCGACGGTGACCGGGATGCGGTCGGCCTGAGGTTGGCCGGCGCGGAGGGTGTAGGTGAAGCCATCCCAAGTTTTCAGAGTGAGTGTGCGCGGGGATTCGAAGCCGGCGATGGTTTCGTCAGGGGCGGCGACATCGAGGATCGAGATCGGCGGAAGAGTGGGGGGGATGGCGTTGAGCTTGGCGGGATCCGGGGTTTCCGTGCGGGTGGGCTCGGTGAGTTTCCAATCGGAAGACTCGCTGTCTTTGGTGAGTTGCCAGTCCTTGGCCGAGCCACCTGTGGCCGTGATCGAGCGGAAATTTCCCGGACGGATGAATTCGCGGCGGATCCAGTTCTGTGGGTTCGGGAGGAGGGTGGCGAAGGATTCCGAGACGAGGGCGACGGGGCCTGTCGAACCGGCGGGTAGGACAAACCGGCCGTTGGGGATGCCATCCGAGCCGCCTTGGCCCGGTTGGACGAGGAAAGATTCCTTGCCGAGAAGGAGGGCGGCGACGGGCTCGGGGCCGGCACCGAAGAATTCCACCAACGTTCCGGTGTCGGTGGCCTCGGGGGCCGGCTTGACGAGACGGAGGCGGGGAAATTGGGAGGGACCGGCGGGAACTTCCTGAACGGCTTTCAGGTCCCAGATGTCGCGGATGGTATCGGAGACGAGGTCGAAATTGGCCGGGTAGTTGGCCCGTTCGACGACGGTCCAGCCATCCTTTTCGCGGGCGAGAGTGACGCGGCCCTCGGCGGCTTGGATGGTGATGCGGGTGATGGCGTTCGGATCAAACTCCGGCAGGACTTTTTGGCCGGCGATGCTGCCGTTGCGGGGCTGGGAGGAATCCTGGCGGTTGTGGAGGATGAGCCCCGCCGCACCGGCGAGAGCGGCCAGGACGATGACGATGACGAGGGTTTTCTTTTCCATGGTGGAAGGGAATGGCTGGGTCAACGGGCGGCGGCTTTGCGGCGACGCCAGAGGGCGAGTCCGATGCCGACGACGGCGACGAGGATTGGCACGGCCGCGATGTTGATCCATTTAAGCCGGGTCTCAAGGGCGTCGATCTCGGTGCGGAGATTACGGCGGACTTCCTTGAGTTCTTTGCGGACCTCGACTTCTTGTTGGCGGAAGTTCGCGAGTTCTTTTTGTTGTTCCGGCGAGAGAATGAATTGCTGCGAGCCGTCTTTGGATTGTTGGAGGGCGGCGAGGCGTTGTTCGGTTTCGGCGAGGCTTTGCTCGAGTTGGGCAATCTTCGAGCGGAAAGCCGATTCAGCCTTGGCTTGGAGCTCGCGGACGACGGTGAACGGCCGTTCGCGGCTGGCGCGGCTTCGGATGGAGATGAGGTTCGAGTCGCCGGCTAGGTTTTCGACGGCGGCTTGCGCGATGGCGAGATTGCCATTGCTCGGCATGAGCAGGCGCTGCCCGAAAGGCGTCGCAATTTCCTGAACGGCAACCGGATCCTGGATGAGGTCGCTGTCGCCGAAAAGGATGACGGAGGACTCGGCGGTGGCTTCTTTGAGTGGAGCCGGTTCATCGGCCGGGGGAGTCGGTGCGGGTTCGCCATTCGGGCCCGGTGTCGGATCGGTGATTCGAAGGCCCGCCTGGGAAAGCGACGGAGTCGGTGCGGGTTCGCCATTCGGGCCCGGTGTCGGGGCCGGGCGTCCGTTTGGAAACGCCGTGGGAAATTTCCCGGTGAGTCGGATGGCGAGAGCGTATTCCTGGCCGGATGGCTGGAAGCCCTTCACGAGCGCCTCGCCGCCTTCCTGCGCGGCCCGGGCATCCACCAACTGCGAGTCTTTTGACGAGTGGATGAGGACGGATTCGCTGAGGCCGGTGACGGGCTGGCCGGTGAAGGCGCCGCTGAAGACGAGAACGGCATTGTCGGCATCTGCGGTGACGACGTCATCGCCGTTGAATGCGGTTTCGTTGAGGGCGAGAATGGCTGGTTGGCGGCCCTGGCGGGTGTTGGCGAGGTGGACAAGATCGGCCACAACGAGGTTCGGGTTGAATTCCAAGCCCCAGGCGGGGAGGAGCTTGTCCAGCGTGGAGCCGCCTGGTGGTCCCATCATCATGGCCATGGGATTCTGGGGCGTGAACGGGCTGGCGGGATCAAGAAACGCAACCATTTTGCCCCCGCGGAGGAGGAATTGGTCGATGGCAAACTGGGTGGATTCCGACAGGTTCGACGGGTGGATGAGGACGAGGATCTCGATCTCCGGCGGAATCTGGGTTGTATCCATCGGAACATTGCGGACAGTAAAAAGAGCGCTCAACTCGTTGTAGATCACCCAAGCGGGTTGCTGGCGACCGCCCATTTGCATCATCATGGGATTCGGGGCCTCGCCGGCGACCGGGAGCGGGCTCATGAGGCCGATGGTGGCGCGTTTTGGGGTGATGACGCGCGAGATGGCGCGGGTGATTTCGTATTCGAGAAGGCGTTCGCGATTGGGAGCGAGGAAGGGGATGATCTGCTTCTGGTCGAGCATGGTGACGCTGAGACCGAGGTAGATTTTGTCACCGTTCGGGAGAAGTTCGCCCTCGATGCCGTCGAGGCGGGCGGAGTCTTCGGCATCGGAGTCGGGCTCCGGGTTGAGGACTTGGATATCCACGAGTCCGCGGGATGCCTGGCGGTATTCGGCGAGAAGATCCTCGACGCGCTGGACGTAGGTTTTGAGAAAAACCGGCATTTCCCGATCCTGCGTGGCGTAGAGGCGGATTTGGACCGGCGTGTCGAGTTTTGCAAGGATTTCGCGGGTGCCCGGAGCCAGGGTGTAGGCTTTTTCCTGGGTGAGGTCGACGCGTTGCTTGACGAGACCGGCGAGGAAATTGACCGCAACCAACAGGACCAGAATGGCGACGACGCCCAAGCCGGAGAAGAGAAGTTTGCGAAGGGTGTTTCTTTTCATGTCGGATGAAAAAAGCTCAGCCCGCCCGGTGGGAGCGGATGATGACACTTGTGCAGAACAGGGCAAAAACGATGACGGAGGCGAAGTAGAGAAGATCGCGGGTGTCGAGCACGCCCTTTTGGATCGCCTCAAAGTGCGTCATGACGCTGAAGGCCGCCACGAAGTCGACCACGGCCGGGCTGGCCCAATGGACGAGCATTTCCGTAACCGGCGGCCAGCCTGCGAGAATGAGGAACAGGCAGAGGACGACGGAGAGGATGAAGCTCACGACCTGATTGCGGGTGAGTGCCGAGGTCATGGCCGAGATGGCGAGGTAGGAACCGGCGAGCAGGAAACTCCCGATGTAGCTCGCGGCGATGACACCATTGTCCGGAGCGCCGAGGTAGTTGACGGTGATGACGAGCGGAAAGGTGAGGAGCAGGGCGAGTGCGACGACAAGCCAGGCGGCGAGGAATTTTCCGACGATGGCCTGCCACGGCGAGATGGGCATGGTGAGGAGAAGCTCGATGGTTCCCATCCGGCGTTCCTCCGACCACATGCGCATGCCGACGGCGGGAACGAGGAAGAGGTAGAGCCAGGGATGCCAGCCGAAGAAGGTTTCAAGGCTTGCCTGTCCGCGCTCGAAAAAGCCGCCGATCATGAACGTAAAAAATCCGCTCAGAAGCAGGAAAATGACAACGAAGACGTAGGCGACCGGCGAGGTGAAGAAGCCGGAGAGTTCGCGTTTCGTGATCGTAAAGATGTGTTTCGCAGGGCTCATTTTTTCACCTCCTGTGTGTCGGAGAGGGTGATGGCGCGGAAGACGTCGTCGAGGCGGCCTTCTTCGACGCGAAGGTCCTCGATTTTCCACGATTCCCGGCCGGAGAGGTCAAAGATCGCCCGGGTGAGATCCGCGGAGGCGTCGGGGGACTTTGGAAAAACACGAACGACCGGTGGAGCGTCGGACAGGGTCGCTGCCTTGCGGGCACCGGGGAGTTTTTCCAGTTTGGTGGTGACGGCTTTCGAATCGCCGGTGGCAAGGCGGAGGGTGACAGCCCCGGCATCGTCCGAGCGGCGTTTGAGTTCTGTCGGGGTGCCATTGGCGACGATGCGGCCGCGGTCAATGATGATGGCCCGCGAGCAGGCGGCTTCCACTTCTTCCAGGATGTGGGTCGAGAAGATGATGGCCTTGGTTTCGCCCATCTTTTTGATGAGGGAGCGGACCTCGTGTTTTTGATTCGGATCGAGGCCGTCGGTGGGCTCATCGAGGATGAGAACTTCGGGGTCGTGGATGATGGACTGGGCAAAGCAGGTGCGATGCCGGAAACCCTTCGAGAGGGTCTCAATGCTTTGGTGAAGAACGGACTCCAGAAAGCACATCTCCGCCGCGCGGGCGACGGCCCGGCGCTTGGCATCGCCCGAGAATCCGCGCATTTCCGCCGCGAAGCCGAGGAAGCCGCCTACGGTCATGTCCGGATACGATGGGGCATTTTCCGGCAGATAGCCGATGAGGGATTTTGCGGGGACGGGATCCCGGAGCATGTCGTGAGGGCCCACCCGGATTTCTCCGGAGGTGGGCGGGATGAACCCGGTGATCATCCTCATGGTCGTGGACTTGCCGGCGCCGTTCGGTCCCAGAAACCCGAGCACTTCTCCCTTTTCCAGTTCGAACGAAACTCCCGCCACCGCGACCTTGGACCCGAAATGCCTGGTCAGGTTGCGAATTTCAATCATGTCTGTCTTCGATAATGGGGTGAGGCCAAATTCATGGCAGAACGGCACTTATGACTTTCGGAGGGCGCATTTTGTTCAAGAAAAAATGCGAATTTTTCCGACGCGGGTCGGGTCAGTTTTGTTCGAGGCGGGCTCTCCAGATCCAGCTCCAGGGGAGTGCGCCGTGGGAGAGGACCCAGTCGTTGAACTGCCGGAGGGTCCAGCCTTCGCCATGGACGAGGTGGTGGTGGAGTTTTTCCAACTCGATCCGACCGAGGAGGTAGCTCATGGGCACGGTGGGGGCGGCGGTATACCAGTTGACGTCGCCCGTGGCGCGGGCGGCGGTGAAGTGGACGCCTTTTTGGAGGAGCCGGGCCGCAGCGGTCGGGGTGAGCGATCCGTCGTGAAGACCGCAATCGATCACGATGCGGTGGGCCCGCCACAGGGCGTCGTGTGTCTGGACGAGATGCGCGTGGGGAAAATCAACCAGCCCTTTTTCAATGGCCAGTTTTTCGCACCACATGGTCCAACCCTCATAAAAGATCGAATGCTCAAAAAGGCGGCGAAGGCGGCTCGGATGGCGGTGTTGGACGACGAATTGCAGGTGGTGCCCCGGATACCCTTCATGGACGCTGGTGAGTTCGAGGCCGAAGTGCTGCCGGGCTTCCCGGAGCTTCGCGGCAGGATCGCTGAGGTCGGCTCCGAGATCATTGACCCAGAAAATGCCGGTCTGGTCTTTGGCGAATGGGGGTGGCGCACTGTAGGCGGCTGTGGGAAACTGATGACGGAGAAACGGAGGAACGGGGAGGACCTTGAGGTGTTCGCCTGGCGGGAGCGTGACAAGCTCGAGTCCGGCGAGTTGTTCCTTGAGACGTTTGGTCACGGCGCGGTAGGTTTCGAGCAGCGAGCCGGAAGGCGTCCATCCGGCGGCGGCCTCGGCGATGATGTCTCGGGCCGCCTTTTTGCCAATTTTCATCGCAGCGCTTTCGAGGAGGTAGTCGTGGCGTGCGATCAAGCGTTCGCCGGCAGCCCGGGCTTCCGGGAGTGTGAGGTCAAGGCCGAGGCGCTCGCGGATGAGAAACTCGAACCGCTCCCGACCGATCGAAAAGCCGTCGGCGGTCCCCGGTTTCTTCCGCTGGATCGCCCGGGCGTAATCCTGAAAAGCGGCGGCCGCGGATTTCAGGAGAGAAACGGTCTTTTCCGGATGGGGGGAGATTTTTTTCAGTTCCGCCTCCAACCCTTCCAGAAACTCGACCGAGCCCGCGCAGGCGCGAACGGCGAGGTCGGTCCAAAGTGGCACCGGACGGCGGAGTCCCTCGGCACCGGCGGCGAGGAAATCGGGAATACGGGCGAGACGGGACTCGATGGCCGGAAGAGCGCGAGCCGGGCGCGAGGCCGAGCGGACAAGAAGATCAAAAATCGCATCCACCGCCGCGTCGCAATGGACTTGGGGGTTGGTTCTCCAGCGGGCGAGGTCACCGCTGAAGAGCAAGTCGGTGCGGAGTTTGGCGAGAAATCCCCGACGGTCGAGCCAGTCGTCGCTCGAAAAGGCCGCCTCTGGCAGGGCTTCGACGGCCGCGAGTGTTTCGCGGGTGAGCGTGAGATGACGGCGGTGGACGTCAGCGGTGTTTTCGCCAAGTCGTGGTTCGTAGGCTTTGAAACCCAGTCGGCTCGCGTGTTCGGGATAAAGTTCGCAGGTTTGCTCGAGCCAGTCGTTGCCGAGGGTTTGCAGGCGTCGGACGGCGGCGGAGTCGACAGCTTGGAGGAATTTCATAGCGACGCGCGGCATGTCACACCGCACCGGCGCAGGTCGCAAGAAAATCCGCTCGATTCAGTCGCCGCGGTGAAGGCGGTGGAGCGTGATTTCCGGAGGGCAATTCAGCCGGGCGGCCACGCCGCAGCTTCCTGTGCCCGGCGAGGTGTAGCCGCGAAGACGTCCGCTTTTCCACGGACCTTTGATGAAGGGGCGTGGCACCTTGCACGGGAGCACCAAATGCCTTCCCCCGGGCAGACAAAGCTGGCCGGCATGGGTGTGACCGCTGAGTTGAAAATCATACCCCGCCGCGGCCGCATCCGCATGGATCTCCGGGCTGTGGGCGAGAAGGACGCAAAAGCCGTCGTGGGGAATTCCCTTTCGAGCAGCCTGAGGATCGTGTGTCCGGTAAAAATGCGGATCGTCCACCCCCGCGATCCAAATCCGGTCGCCGCCGCGCGTGAGCGCGGCGGATTCATTGAGCAAGATGGGAAGACCGGCCAGTTCCAGGGGCGGCACCATCTCGAGAAAATCATGATTTCCCAGCACGCCGAAACGTTCGGAGGCAAGATGGGGCAGGATGGTGCGCAGTTCGTGAATGCAGGAGGAAAAGCTCCCCGAGGTCTTGTTTCGGAAGTCGCCGGTGATCACCGCCGCATCGTGTGGCGTCTTTTTGACTGCCTCGGTTATGACCGGTGTGAGGCGTGGATCGAGGTCGCTGTGGAGGTCCGTGAGCTGAAGAAGCCGGAAGCCCTCGAACGCGGTCGGCAGGCGCGGAAAACGCCACACCACTTCACGGACTTGAACGGCGAGAAAGCTCTTGAAGGCGAGGCTTTCCAACCCCGTCAAACGAAGCGCCCACGTGACGGCGCGATCCAGTGGGAGGTAACGCTCGAGTCGTAGAAATCCTTCGCCTTGATGAAGAAGTCGGGCGGTTTTGGCCCGTTGCCGCTCCATTCGGGACTCGAACAAAGCCGGATCCAAGCGCTCCCTGACAGCATCCAGACCGGCAAGCCCGACAGGACCGGAACTCATGGTCCGTGATTAAAGCGTCGGACTGCGAAGCGGGGTGAAGGTAGGGTCCTGCCCGTCCGTGCTCCAGAAAACTTCTTTGACACGGGTCCAGTCCGAGAAAGCGTCGTTGTAAAGCGTCCCGGCCTTGCGTTTCTGCCGCACTTCTTTGCGCAGTTCAAAAGCGGTCGCCGAGGGGGCCGAATCGAGTTGGAGCGTGCGGATGCGGACGTGATTTTGGTCGAGCAGTTGCGGGTGAACAAACACGTGGGCTCCGGCCGGAATATCGCCCGGGCTCACGAGGCAGCGGAGCGAGAGGAAGTTCCCGTCGCCCACTCGCGAGGTCCATGCCTCAAATTCATATTTTTTGACATCCTTCGGGTTGCGACCCGGGAGCGCCAGTTGCACGAAATAACGCCCGCGGCTGATTGGCGTCACCTGCACGCGCGACGTCTTGCCCTCGGCGTCCTTGCTTTCCCACACACCGAGGAGCCAGGTATTGATGTCCTTCGACGGCGCGCCGGTCAGGGGTTGATCAAAGTAGCAACCGCTCAGAAGGGCGACGGCCGCGAACACGGCGACACGGGCAAGAACTCTCATCCCCCTGCCTATATCCAAGTTCCGTCGGGAATGACACTGTTTTTCGGGATCACGACAATGCCATCCCGAATGTAGTAGCCGTCCCCGTCGAGATCATGGGATTTCCCTTCCGGGCTGATCACGACCCGATTTCCGATGCGGACGTTTTTGTCAATGATCGCGCCATTGATCGTGCAATCCCGACCCACGCCGATCGGCGGAACGTTGCCAGGTGCGTGCGGGACCTCGGACTCGTAGTAGTCCGCACCCATCATGATCGTGTTTTTGACGGTCGACCCGGAATGGATGACACTCCGAATGCCCAAAACGCAGCGCTCGAGCGTTGCCGACCCAATAATGCAGCCGTCGGAGATCATGGCCCGATCGAGGCGGGCGTCGGCAATCACGCTGGCCGGAAGGAAACGGGGATGCGTAAAGACGGGGTAGCCGGGTTCGTAAAAGCTGTATTGCGGCTTGGGATCGGCCAGATTGAGATTGGCCTCGAAAAACGCGCGGATCGTGCCGATGTCCTCCCAATAACCCTGGAAGATGAATGCCATGACCCGCCGCTTGCTGATGGCTGCGGGGATGACATGTTTGCCGAAATCGACGAGATCATTGTCGAGGCACTCGATGAGAACCTGGCGGTTGAAAATATAGATGCCCATCGAGGCTTGGTAGAGGTCCGACTCCGGAGCCAGACCAATCGTGCGCAGCAGTTCCGGAGGCACGCGCAGGGAATCGAGCACGGCGGGATCCTTGGGTTTCTCGACGAACTGCTTGATGCGGCGGTCGTCTTCGGTGAGGAGCAAGCCGAAACTCTGCGCGGACGGACGGTCGACCGGAATGGTACCGATGGTGATGTCGGCTTTCGTCTCCACATGCTGCCGGAGCATGTCGCGGTAATCCATGCGGTAGAGTTGGTCGCCGCTGAGGATGACGAAATACTCGTAGGGATGTTCGAGAAAATAGCGGAGATTTTGCCGGACGGCATCGGCCGTGCCCTGATACCAGCGTGAGCCTTCCGGCGTCTGCTGGGCCGCCAGAATTTCGACGAAGCTTGGGGTGAAATTGTCGAACTTATAGCTCGCGTTGATGTGCCGGTGGAGAGATGTGCTGTTGAACTGCGTGAGGATGTAAATGCCGCGCAGTCCGGAGTTCAGACAGTTGCTGATCGGGATGTCGACGAGCCGGTATTTTCCGCCGAGCGGGACGGCCGGTTTGGCGCGCTCTTTGGTGAGTGGGAACAGGCGGGTTCCGGCGCCGCCACCCATGATAATGGCCAGCGTTTTGGAGGTGGGAAGCGCATTTGCGGGGAGGCTCATACGGGAGAAGCATCTTGCCGCAGCCGGGTGGAGTTGTCACGATGCAAAACAATTATGTGTGGCATTGTTGGTTATATAGGTCGCGGAGAGGCCCTGCCGGTTTTGATGGACGGCCTTCGCCGGTTGGAGTATCGCGGCTATGACTCGGCCGGGGTGGCTTTGTTCGATGGTGGTTCGCTGGAGATCCGCAAGGCGGTCGGGCGAATCGCGAATCTCGCCCGCGAGATCGAGGAGAATCCGGTCGGCGGCCATGTGGGCATCAGCCACACCCGATGGGCGACCCATGGCGGGGTGAGCCGTGAAAATGCCCATCCCCACTCCGACGCCAGCGGTCGGTTGGTGCTGGTTCACAACGGCGTTATCGAAAATTACCAAACCCTGCGCGAGCATCTGACCGAGCGGGGGCATGTTTTTCAGTCCCAGACGGATACCGAAGTCCTCGCGTATCTCGTCGGGGAGGCCTACGACCAATCGGCGGCAAAGGGCAAGGGGGCTTTGGTGGACGCCGTTCGCATGGCCTTGCGCCAGGTGATCGGCACCTACGGGATTGCCGTTCTGCACGCCGACGTGCCCGGCTTGCTGATCGGAGCGCGGCGGGGGAGCCCGCTTGTCCTGGGCATCGGGCGCGATGAACACTTTTTGGCCAGCGACGTGAGTGCGATTGTCGCCCATACCCGCGATGTGGTTTATTTGAACGATTACGAGATCGTTGCCCTGGAGGATGGGGCGTTCGAGATTTCGACCGTCAGCGGAAACGGCGCGGATTTCGAGATCAGCAAGGTCGAGTTCAGCGCGGAAGAGGTCGACAAAGGAACGTTTCCGCATTTCATGCTCAAAGAAATCTATGAGCAACCGAATTCTGTGCGGGATGCGCTGCGCGGGCGGCTCTCGGCGGAAGAGGCCACGGCGAAGTTGGGTGGTTTGAACATGACCAACGCCCAATTGCGGGCGGTGGACCGGATCATTCTCAGCGGTTGCGGGACGGCGTTCCATGCGGCCATGGTTGGAGAATATCTCATCGAGTCCCTCGCCCACATCCCGGTCGAGTGCGAGATCGCCAGTGAGTTTCGCTACCGGAATCTCCCGATGGACTGCAACACGCTCGTCTTTGTGTTGAGCCAGAGCGGCGAGACGGCAGACACGCTTGCCGCGTTGCGGGAGAGCCAGCGGAAAGGAAACCGCACGCTAGGAATCTGCAACAATGTGGCCAGCACGATCGCGCGGGAAAGCGATGGCGGCGTTTACATGCATGCCGGACCGGAAATCGGCGTGGCGGCCACGAAGTCGTTCACCTCGCAGTTGACAGTCCTGATGTTGCTCGGGCTCCTCCTCGGCCGGATCCGCCATCTCTCGCATGGCGAGGGGCGCACAATTATTTCAGAGATCGAAAAGCTTCCCGATCTGGTTGCGAAAACGCTGGAGTTGGATGCTCACATTGCCCGCATCGCGAAAAAATACGCCCAGACGAAAAATTTCCTCTTCCTCGGCCGGCAGGCGAATTTTCCGGTGGCAATCGAGGGGGCGCTCAAGCTCAAGGAGATCAGCTACATCGCGGCCTCCGGTTACCCGAGCGCCGAGCTCAAACACGGGGTCATTGCCCTCATCAACGAGGAAACGCCCTCGCTCTTCATCGCCCCGCAGGACGCCGTTTTCGACAAAAACGTGAGCAACATCGAGGAGGTCAAAGCCCGCAAGGGTCCGGTAATCGCCATCGGCACCGAGGGCGACCGGGCGTTGGCGAGAATCTGTGACGACGTGATTTTGATCCCGGACGCTCCGGATTATCTGACTCCGGTGCTGTCCGTCATTCCGCTCCAACTCCTTTCTTACCACATTGCGGTGGCGCTCGGATGCGACGTGGACAAACCGAGAAACCTCGCGAAGAGCGTTACGGTCGAGTAGCAGGCGGTGCCAATACGCAGAGCGGGTGTCCGGAAATCTCGAACCGGCACGGCAGACGGTCCGTGAGTTCGCCGTCGAGCTCGACTGGCACCCCGTCCTCGCTGAGAAGCGTCATCCCGCGCGTCTGAAAATACTCGACGTCCGGGAGGTCGGCATGATTGCCAAACGCGATGGCCTGGAAATACCGCACGACATCCCAGTGGCTCTGATTCTGGAAAACCAACACGTCCAGCAAACCATCGTCCGGTTGCGCCTTCGGAAACAGGGTGAACGGTCCGCCGTAAAGGCGTCCATTTCCGACCAAAATGAAACTCCCCGTGCGCACTGTGGAATCGTCCGGTTGGATGCGGATGACCGGCGGCCGGTCGGCTGCCACCTGCGCGAGGCTGATGAGGTAGCTGATCGGGCCGAGGGATTTCTTGGAGTCGGGGCTGGTGCGGCGGACGACTTCCGCGTCGAGGCCGACGCCGGCGAGTTGGACAAAGTAGTGGCCGTTGGCCGTGGGAAAATCGAGATGGCGGATGTTGCCCTCCTCGATGATCTTCCACGCTTCGGCGAGCTGTCCCGTGGGAATGCCGAGTTCGGAGGCGAAGACATTCATCGTGCCGACGGGGAGAATGCCAAAGTGGACGCCGGTTCCTGCGAGGCCGTTTGCAACTTCGTTCACGGTGCCGTCGCCCCCGGCAGCGACAATCGCGGCAAATCCCTCCGACGCGGCCTTACGGGCCATGAGACGTGCGTCGCCGGTGTTTGAGGTAAGGCGGACGACCGCACGGATCGAGAGGGCCTCGATTTTATCGCGAAGCGAACGGGCGCGCTCGCCCCGGGCGGCGGGATTCAGGATGACAAGGATTTTATTCACACTTCACTTTCGGGCGGAGTAGGGTACGTTCGCCCGGTGCGGAGTTTTTCCAAGCCAATTCTGATATCGGCCGGAGTTCTGTTCGTGGTGTTTGCGATCATCGTTTTCGCCGCGAATCTTTACCTCCAGACGGACGCCGTGCAGGAACGGATCCAGCGCGCCGCCTCGCAGGCAGCCGGAGTGCCTGTGCAGATTCAGGGGACGTCCTACACTCCGTGGTCCGGTGTGAAGGTCACTGGCATCGTGGTTCCGCAGGAGGGGGATTCGCAGGTTCCATTCCTCGATGTCGCGTCGGTCTCGGTGAGGTTCCGCCTGCTGGCGCTTCTGCGCGGGCAATTTCTTGTGCGGGAGGTCTTGGTAAAAAATCCGGTCCTCAGTGTGGTGCAGCGAGCCGATGGTCGTTGGGCCCGTCCGCCAGCGTTTCCGGCCGTCGCCGAGGAGGTGACCGTCAAGCCGGGTGGGCCGGTTGTGATCGAGGCCCCGGACGCTGTCGGGACGCCGTCGGTGCCGACCACACCGGCTCCGGCTGTTCCGATTGTTGCGGTCCCGGTGCTCCCCTTGGAGCGTCTCCGGATCCGCGATGGGGAAGCTCATTTTGAAGATGCGAGCCGTCGCCGTGCGGGTTTTTTGGAAGGCATCGAGCTCGATGTCCTCCCGGCAAACGACGGCTCGGCCACGGGCAGTTTCCGGATTTCCCGCGCGGAATTGTTCGGTCGCCTCTTTCCTTACGACATCCGCGGGACGTTCACTTATCGGGCCGGTCAGTTGGAGATTCCGGACTTCGAGGCCGTGTGGGCGGAGGGTGTTTTGACAGGACGCCTTTTGATTTCCACCGGAGCCGAGCCGCGGTTTTCCGCCAGTCTTCGCGCGGTCGATGTCGTCCTCGCCAAGCTCGCCCAAGACTCCGGGTTTCGCGGGGAGGGTACGCGCGGGAAAATGTTTGGATCCTGTGAGATCACGGGAGTTCCCGGGCGACCGGACTCATTTATCGGAGCCGGGCATGTCGAACTTCGGAGCGCCCGCTTCGAACCGGCGGAGTTCATCCGGCAGATCGGCGAGATCATGGCGATTTCCGAACTCCAGATGCTCCAACTCAAAGTGGCCCGGGCGGACTTCACGATTGCCGACCAGAAAGTGCAGGCCGATGCCATCGTGCTGGAGTCGGAAAATCTTTTTCTGGAAGCCAGGGGCCCGGCAGAGTTCAACGGCGATCTGAATCTGGAAGCCAAGCTTCATCTCAATGACAAGCTCCGGCGGGATCTTCGGGCGCTCCTTGGAAAGAATCTTCGTGACTCCGAGCGCGACGGCTACATGCATGTGCCATTTTCGGTCACGGGAACGGTGAGCCGCCCGGAGTCTGACCTCCTCGAAAAAATCTCCGGAGTCCGCATCGGGCGGGATGTGGGCGGACTTTTGAAAAACCTCCTTCGCATCCCAATCGATCGGGGATCTGCCTCTCCGCAGAAAGCGGAACCCGAGCAGTGAGTTGTCCGCAATGCGAGTGATAGCCGGTTCCGCCGGAGGACGTCCATTGCAGGCGCCTCCCGAAGGCGTCAGGCCTACCATGGACCGTGTTCGTGCAGCGATCTTTTCCAGCCTCGCCGAGTTGATCCCCGACGCCGTGGTGCTGGATCTTTTTGCAGGTTCGGGAGCGATGGGCATCGAGGCGCTGAGCCGCGGCGCGGCGCGGGCCACGTTTGTCGACCAGAATGAACGCTGCGCCCGGTGCGTGCGGGAAAATCTGCGAAGGGCGGGGGTGACGGCGAGTGTTCAGGTGATGGATGCCATGCGGTTCTTGGACCTCTATGCGGGTGAGGGGGAGTTCGGACTCGTCTTTGCGGATCCGCCGTATTCCAAAAAGCCCGACGATCCCAACCCGGCCGCGGCCCTTGTGACCTCGGAGAAGCTTGCCGCCACGCTCGGCGAAAACGGGATCTTCGTCTTGGAAAAACAGGTCGGAGGAGCGTTGCCGGAGGGACCTCTTGAGGCGTTCAAAACGAAACGTTACGGGGGTAGCGAGATTTTGTATTTTCGGCGGCAATGATTTCCAGCATCCGGTTTTTCTACAATCTGGCCTTTCCGGTGGTGCTGTTGATCCTGCTTCCCGGCTTTCTGCACCGGATGCTTCGCAGGGGGAAATACCGGCATAAATTTGGACAGCGGTTTGGAGTTTATTCGAAACGGGTTCGCGAGCGTCTCGGGAAGGGGCGGGTTTGGGTGCATGCCGTCAGTGTGGGAGAGGTCATGATTGCGCTGAAGCTTATCCGGACATGGCGTGAGATGGAGCCCGATCTTCGCTTTGTGCTTTCCACAACGACATCGACCGGGTTCCAAGTGGCGGCTCGCGCCAAGTCGCCGGGGCTTGAACCAATCTACAACCCGCTCGATTTTTTCCCGGTCGCGCGCAAGGCGATGCGCACCATCCGTCCCAGCCATTTTGTTCTGGTTGAGGCCGAGGCGTGGCCGAATCTCCTTGCGGAAGCCAAGGCTGTCGGCGCGCGGGTGGTTATGGTGAACACCCGCCTCTCCGCTCGCTCCGAACGCCGCTTCCGTAGCGTCCGTTGGTTGGCTGCCCCGGTCTTCAATCAGATTGACTTCCTGTGTTTGCAGGAACCGGGAGATGTGGCCCGCTGGGAATCGCTGGGAGTCGATTTGCACCGTCTGGTCGTCACGGGCAGCATCAAGTTCGATGAAGAGGCGGTCGGCCTGCGGGCAGACCGGGATTTTTTTCCGGTTCTCCGCGTTCTCGGTGTACCGGCCGGGGCACCGGTTTTGGTTGGGGGAAGCACCTTTGACGGGGAAGAAGAAATTCTTGGCCGCGTCCTTCTCCGCTTGCGAAAAACATATCCCGATTTGTTTCTGGTGGTTGTTCCACGCCACTTCGAACGCTCCGGCGAGGTTGTATCCAAACTGCAATCTCTTGGCCTGCGGGTGGTGCGGCGGATGCAGAACGGGGAAGCGGCACCGGCTGATGTCCTTGTGGTGGATACCACCGGCGAGCTTCGCGATTGGTATTCGTATGCGACCGTCGCTTTTGTGGGCAAAAGTCTCACGGCGCGGGGGGGACAGAATCCAGCCGAGCCGGTTTCAGCTGGTGTGCCCGTGGTGTTCGGCCCGCATATGTCGAATTTTGCAACGCTGGCCGCGCAATTCGTTCGAAATGGAGGGGCGCTTCAAGTTCGGGACGAGGCCGAACTCAACGAAGAAATTGGAAGACTTCTTGGAGATTCCAACCTCCGCGGAGAAGTTGTGGCGAAGGCGTCGTTATGTCTGAGGATTCACCGGGGAGCCACGCGGCGAACCTGTGAGCTCCTTGCTCGACCGATCACTTTTCGATGACCTTGACGTCGTCGATGCTCAAATCTCCAGAACCTGGGGCGAGATTAAAAACGATTTCCGTGAACCATCTAGTGGCTTGGGGGATGTCCTCGAGATCGCGGTTGTCGAATTTGACCTGAAACTCCTTCCGAACCTCGCTCCACTGGGCACTGGGTGAGAAGGTGATGACTTCCAGCTTATCTTCGATCACCTCGTTGCGGCGAATGACCGCCGAATCTCGCTCTCCGCGTTCGATGCGATCTTCTCCCAGTTTTTTTACGGCGGTGTAGCCGATTCGAACCGAGGCTGCTGTTGCGCGATTTCCTTTAACGCGCATCGAAAAAACATAGGTCGTGTTGTTCTTCAATGCACTGCGCCCCGCCTGCGTAAGCTTGAAGAAGGAGGCTGGCGCAGAGTTGATGTTCGAGATCGCCCCGGAGGAAGGGGTGGTAAAGTTCGGAGATCCGGTCGAGTATTGATTTGGCACCGGCATGATCTTGTTGGGGCTCGGGATATACCCTGCTCGCAAACTGGCCTTGCCCTCCGGCGGTTGGAGTTGGGGATCTTCGTCGCCTTTGACGACCGAAAAGAATCCGTAGAAATTTCCCCGATTGATGCCGAAGTCGACTTCCCAGCCGGAAGGCAGGTTGAATGCAGGCGTCGAGGCGCGGCCTTTGACCTCGACCGGGGCTGCAAACTTCGGCTCGGTTTTCGTGCCGCTATTCAGGCTCATCGCAACGCGGCCGTTGCTTTTTCCAAAAATCAGATCGAAAAGTCCGTCTCCATTGAAGTCCGCGGCGGCAATGGTTGTGATGCCGCCGATCGAGAGCAGCCCGGAGGCCTTGGCTGCTTCCATCGGATCGGCCGGACCACCAGCGGCGGGTTTGGCTCCGCCGACCGCGATAAAGTGGCTGAAGGGAAGGGGCTCACCAGGGTTCCATGGTTTGCCGGTATTCAAATAAACGGCGACTTTGCCTGTACGTTCGGTG
>CAZEYT010000056.1:0-17944 GCA_964516295.1 uncultured Chthoniobacterales bacterium
TTCGAGGGTGATGATTTCCTGTGGCATGGTCTTTTAGTCCTTGGTGTCTGTGGATGTGTCGTCTTCTTCGTCCCCGCCCTCGTCGTCGTTGAGACCAAAGAGAGAGGTGACCGGTTGGCGGACGCGGCTGAAGCGGTTGCGTTTTTCGAGCTCCGCCTGGCATTCGACGGTGTAGCGGGTAAACGGCAGGGCTTCAAGCCGGGCGTGCGGGATCGGTTTCCCCGACATTTCGCAAACCCCGTAGGTGCCGTTTTCGACGCGCTTGAGAGCTTCGTCGATCTCGTAGAGGCTGTCCTGTTCCTGGGAGAGAAGACTGAGGGCAAAATCGCGGTCGTAGGCATCGCTTCCGGCATCGGCTTGGTGCATGCCAAAAGCCGAGGCCTCACTACCCTCGGCACGGGAGCGGAGGCTATCTTTCGCGACGCCCGACATGGAGTCGAGGAGCGTGTCCTTGAGAATGAGCAGGCGTTCGCGCTGCTTTGCAAGGAAGGGAGAGCTTTTTGGACTGTTTTTCACACTGGGATTCGGCGCTTTCGGAGCTTTCGCCGTCTTCTTTTTGGATGAGGGAGAGGGAGCCTTCGTGGCAGGCGCTGCTTTTTTAACCGGCTTTTCGGCCTTGGGAGAGGATTTGCTCTTGGTCGCCATGGGTTTCTCTGGAGATAACGAAAGGGGGTGATGTCTACCCTGCCGCCGAAAAGGGTGCAAGTGTTATCTCAGGAAAAAAGCATGAGCAGGCAGGCGCTCCGCACGCTCCACCCCAACGTCCGCACGCCATTTGTGGCGACAAGGCGCTTCAGCGCCCGGTCATCGCGTCCTTGGAGCAATCGATGATGGAGCGGAACCTGGACAAATGCCGTCGAGACCCAAATCAGCACCAGAAAAACCAAACTGACCAAAAACAGCGGCTGACGCCACCCGGCGAGGAGCAAAAGCCCGGCGGTCGCCACCTCGACCAACATCAGGGGCGCAACCACAAACCCTGTCCGATCGCAGTGCTCGCGGGCGATTCTATGAAATCCCTCCGCCGGGTAGCGGGCGAGCATGGGATAGTGGACGACCTGAACAAACCAGATGAGCCCAGTCATCGCAAACGTGGTGAAGGCATGCACCCAGACGAGCCGGCCTTGGAGATCCATGACGGCGATTCAGCCCGCGCGGCCGACGAGGACGACGCTCGACCACTCGCGGAGGACGTATTGTTTTTGATTTGTCAAAAGCGGTTCCCCGCCGAGCTCGGCCAGATCGAGCGGAGCGGGGAGGCCGGTATCGGCAAAGCGACGCCACGACAGGCCCCGCGGAAGCACCGGCAGACCGAAGGGAAGCGGCTTGTAAAACATATTGCAGGCGACATAGATGAAATGCCCCGGTCCGCCTCCCGCCCGGTCATGCCGGCCGCAGAGCATGAAGGCCAACGAGCGGCTCGGCAGCGACCAATCGGGTTTCCAAGGTTGGACTCCGTGCCAGCTGATGTCGGGATACCCGCTCCCGACTTGATCGCGGCCGGTAAGGAAATCCGACTGCCGGACCGCCGGGGTCGCTTTTCGAAAGGCGATCATCCCGCGTGTAAATCGGAAAATCTCGTCGTCGGCCGGGTCGCGCGACCAATCGAGCCAGTTCCACGGTTCGTCGTGGCAGTAGGCGTTGTTGTTCCCGAGTTGTGTCCGACCACACTCGTCGCCCATGGTGAGCATCGGCACACCCTGGCTCGTGAAAAGCAGCACCATGGCGTTTTTTTGCTGACGCAGGCGCAGTTCCAAGACCTTCGGGTCGTCGGTCTCGCCCTCCGCCCCGCAGTTCCAACTCAGGTTGTCATTGGTGCCGTCGTTGTTGTTTTCGCCGTTCGCGAGGTTGTGCTTGCCGTTGTAAGAAAACAAATCGCGAAGTGTGAAGCCGTCGTGGCAGGTGATGAAATTCACCGAAGCCGTCGGACGCCGCCCCGCTGCGGCGTAGAGGTCCGGCGAGCCCATGATGCGTTGGACCATCTCACCCACCGTGCCGACATCGCCCTTCAGAAACCGCCTCGCACAGTCGCGGAATTTTCCATTCCACTCCATCCAACGACCATAGGAAGGAAAGTTTCCCACCTGATAAAGACCGCCGGCATCCCAGGCTTCCGCAATCAGATCGCAATCGGCGAGGACCGGATCGTAGGCAAGCGACTCGAGCAGCGGTGGGTTTGCCAACGGAATGCCGGAGGAATCCCGTCCGAGCACCGACGCCAGATCGAACCGGAAGCCGTCGATATGGTACTCCGCCGCCCAATACCGGAGGCAGTTGATGACAAAACCGCGCACGGCCGGATGGTTGCAATTCACCGTGTTTCCACAGCCGGTGTAGTTCGCGAAGCGGCCGTGCGAATCGAGAATGTAGTAGGTCTTGTTGTCCACTCCGCGGAACGAAATCACCGGTCCGTCCGCTCCCTGCTCGGCGGTATGATTGAACACCACGTCGAGGACGACCTCGATTCCCGCTCCGTGAAGTTGTCGGACCAGTTCCTTGAACTCGTTGACTTGTCCGCCCGTGGCACCGCTTTGCGCAAAACCGGCCTTGGGAGCCAGGAAGGCAACGGTACTGTAGCCCCAGTAATTGCAAAGTTCCTCGCCCGTCAGGGGATTCAGGCGCGTGTTTTCCCGCTCGTCGAATTCAAAGACTGGCATCAGCTCGACGCAATTCACCCCGAGCTCATTGAGGTAGGAGATCTTCTCCGCAAGCCCCGCAAACGTTCCCGGTGCGGACACGCCGGAACTCGGATGCCGCGTGAATCCCCGCACATGCATCTCGTAGATGATCAATTCGCTCTCCGGTCGGCGCAGCGGGCGACTGTGCTCCCAGTGAAAATGATTGTGCGGAATGCGTGCACGGTGCAGCGGCGTACGATCACCCGTGTCCTGCATCCAGACATCGCGTCCGGTGACTTCCCGTGCATTCGGGTCGAGCACGAGATTCGCGGAGTTGAAATAATGTCCCGACAGCGGATCATGCGGGCCGTCGAAGCAATAGGCATACTCGATCTGCTCGTAATCCAGATCATGCACGACCATGGCCCAGACATGCCCGAGGCGGTATTCGGGAGGAAACGGGATCTCGGCCATGGGCTCCCGCCCGCCCACATCAAAGAGCACCAGGGTGCAGGCCGTCGCATGCGCGCTGAAGATCGAGAAATTGACCCCATGCGGCACGTGGCTCGCGCCAAAGGGCATCGGATGTCCGTAGCTCAGGCGGAACGGCCCGTGGGAATGCGTCGGTTCGGGGCGTATCGGCATGTGGGCCGGAGGGTAGTCCGTTCTCAACAAATCGCAAGCCGCAGCTTCACGCTTGCGCGAAGCCGTCGAAGGCCCGACTTTTGCCGCAACATGTCCGGCTGCTACGCTGTCTTCCACAAGCAACTCGGGGACCTCGTCCTTCTCGAGCCCGCGCTGTCGCGGTTGCGGGAGCATCATGGAGCGCCTGTTTCGCTGCTCACCCGCAATGGACACGCGCCCGTGGCGGAGTTGATGGAGGGCATTCGTATCGTTCGTGGCGTCGGCCTCTCACCGACATCGGATCTGTATTGCTTCGACCCTCTCAGCAAATCGGCTTTCCGGTCGATGGTGTCACCGGCGAAACACCGTCACCTCATCATCCCCGAGCGTCGCGAGCTCTCCTGGTATCACCGGTTTCTCTTTCCGCGCCCGACGAATCCGGAACTCGGTAATTCCTACGTCGCGGAATTTTTTTGGAAAAACACACCCACTCCGTCCAGCGCGGCGTTCCGGGGGCCGCGGCTCGCCAAGCCCGAAAAATCCTGGACTCCTGCGCGTCTGGCCCCGGGGGAATTCGTCCTTCTCAATGCGACCTCCGGTTGGCGGAAAAAAATGTGGACGGCCACCGGTTGGGCGGAAGTCCTCAACAGCCTCGATCTCCCGCTGCCGGTCGTCCTGACCAACGCCGGGCAGGACTGGCAGGTCGCCCACTGCGAGGAGATCGTCAAACTCTCCGACGGCCGTGCGGCGATGCGGGCGTCGTCCCTTCGCGAATTTCTGTGGATGTGCGCCAATGCCCGCCTGGTGCTGACGGTCGATGGAGCCGCAGCGCACCTCGCCGCCGCCTTTGATGTCCCGGCGCTCACGCTTTTCGGCCCGACAAATATCGATCAATGGTTCCGTTCCGGTCCCCGACACCTGGCCGTCCGGGCGGGTGTGGATACCGATGGCGTCCGCCGACTGGCCCGCCTTCCCTCCGACCCCGTCATCGAAGCCGCGCAGAAGCTGATCGGATCCTGACCGCGCGGCTGCTCAGCGTTCCACAATCCCCGGCGGTAATTCCGGAGCCGTCGAAACGTCATCCATGATGTTCGAAGCCGTCGAACTGTCGATGATCCCACGATAAAACAGCGCCGATGGGCGGAGGAGTCGTTGCTTGGTTTTGCGGTCCAGCTTCGCCATGCCAAACGGGGCCTTGTAACCGTGATGCCATTCGTAGTTGTCCACCAGCGTCCATACAAAATACCCACGGACGTCCGCCCCTTCCTGCATCGCTTCTTTCACCTCGAGCATGTGATTGAAAAGATACCGTACCCGCCGGATGTCCTTCGTCGTCGCAATGCCGTTCTCGGTGATCACGACGGGTTTGCCATAGCGCTTCCCGACATTTTTGATCTGCTTGTAAAGCGAGCGCGGTTGTACGATCCAGCCGAGCAAACTGTAATTTCGACCGCGCCGCGCCTTCAGGGCCAGCAGGGCCGTGAAATCGGGATACTCGGTGTAGTAGTAGTTGAACCCGATCAAATCACACACATCAAACGTTCGATCGAGGTGGGTGAAATTGATCCGCTGCATCAAGTTGTAATAGGCCCCGGTCGGATCCAGCAACGCGCGCTCCCAATACGGCAGAGCAGCGATGCTCAGGATGAGAGCGTCTTTTCGATGCTTGCGGACGATCTCAGCCGCCTTTCGGAAACCCCAGACGCTTTCGTTCAGAGCGGCGGCATGGCCGGTAAAATTCAGCAAATGCCCGGGCGGCCACGTGGCGCTGATGTAACCGAGCGCCAGATCGCCGTTGGGTTCGTTCTGCGGCGCAAACGTTCGGACGTAGGGAGCCATCGCCTTCGTGACCTTCTCGACGTACGCCGGCCACCGCTCGCGATAAAGCGGGTGCATCCATCGCGAGCGGCTGCTTCGCTTCGGGTAGACCATCCACGACGGAAACGTGAAATGCCAGAGTGTGACGATCGGCTCGATGCCGGCGGCCTTCAGCTTTCGTGCCATTTCCACATAGCGGCGGATCGCCGCTTCATTGTAGCGACCGGGCTGCGGCTCGACGCGCGCCCACTCGATGCCGAATCGATAGTGGTTGACGCCGATCTTTTTCAACGCCTCCACATCGCGATCAAAATGCGTCCAGCTCCACGCGGCCTCGTCGCCCTTCGGCGGCACGCGCCCTGCCTCAGCGAAGAGATCCCAATCCGTCTGAAAATAATTCGGCGATCCGGGAACTTCTCCCCGATCCTCGTTTTGAAACGGACTCGTCGCCACGCCCCACCAAAATGGTCCGGTCTCGACCTTCTTCGTCGGAGCATTTCTCGGAAGACGCGGAGCGGGTGGGGGAGTCACACAACCCGAAAGAAAAACCGCCGCCGTCACCCCAAGAATCCACCGGTCATTCATGGAGCCGTATCCTTTCCGCCGCCCCATCTCCTGGCGAGCAGAAATTTTTTTGTTCAGCGCCAGTCGGAATTCCGGATCGCCCGGGCAAACCACGTACAGGTCACAAAGGCCGCCACGACAATCGCCGCCGTCATGGTCACAAAGGGCGCGTCGGCATCCGGCAGCGCATTGCCTGCCATGGCCGCCACGGCCCACACGATCACACAAACGGCCACAACGCCCACTACCACCGGTTGCCAGCCGCTGCTCGAGGGATTCTCCACCGGCATTCCCCGCCAGGCCGCCAGCAATCCGGCAGCCCACATCATACAGAGACCGGACCAAACAATTCCACCAATCGCATCCGACGGGCGGTGCCAACCGACGAGAAGCACCCCCGTGGCATACGAGGCGCTCACCAACCCGCCTACGACCGAAACCCACGGACGCCATCGGGGAGCCGAAACCAAAATGACCGCCAAGACGAACGCCGTTCCCACCGTCGTGTGACCGCTCGGATAGGTATCTCCGGAAAAGTAAAACGGCACCGGACCCGGCGGAACCGCGAGTTCCGACCGGGGAAGGACCCGCTTGAGAAATTCCGCCCCCTCGATCGCTACGGCCATCCCTCCCGCCGCGAAAAGGCCGCTCAGCGGACTCCGCCTCAAAAAACCGATCCCGCAAATCAACCCGGCCGCCAAAACCAGATTTCGAACGCGAACCTCCCCCAAAAGGAACCCGTCGTACGCCGAGACCCAGCGGGCCCCGGCCTCGCGGCCGAAATACCCGGCATTGTCCCACTCCTGGCCGGGAACCGTGAGAACGAAAAACAAATATCCAAGCGTGAGAATCGCGCCGCAAACAGCCGCTCCCACCGCCAGACGCCAGACCACGTGTCTCATTTGGCGAATCTCGCGATCAACTCCACCGCCAGCGTCGCCTTGTCGGGAAAATGCTCCAATTGATCGTCCCTCGTCAGAAGCCCGAAACCCGTCCCATAGGCTGCGCCGTTCAAAACACACGCGTCCGTCTTGGCCTCGGAAATCTGTGCAAGACCGCGGGCCCGGACCGATTCCCGGTCGCCATCCAACTCATATTTCCACCCCACAATGGTCGCCGCAGGAAACCATTCCCGCAGACGCGGGAGGATCTTGGGTGCCGGACGAAGGGTAAGTTGGATCTCTCCCGCCTGACTTTGGAGTTTCCTCCCAGTCCCTCCCGCAATTGTGTCCACCACGAAATCCGAAAGCGCTGCCGCATGAAAGAAGACATCCGGCTGAAACTCCAGCCGCTCGAGCGCTTGAGCCAGCGAGGCGTTTGTCGTGAAGGGGCGCACATCGCCCTCGGTTGACGGGAAGGTTGCTCCAGTCCCGCGAAAACAGACAACCGGGCTCATTTTTTCCCGCGATGCCCCGACGAGAATCGCTCCGATTTCTCCCGTCGAAAAATTTGTGATCCGACGAACCTCGTCAATCGGCTCCGAGGCGGGACCACACGTGATGCAAAGCGACCTCATTCGCCTCCATCACAAACAAAGTCCGCCCTCGTGGCAAGATGTCACCACGGGGCGGAGGCTTCGGGGGAAATTCAGCGGACGGCTTGCACGCGCACGCGCTTGAGTTGCCCGTGATTGTTCACGAGCACGCGTCCGCTTTCAAAAAGGTCCACCAACGCCGCCAGCGTTTCCCGGCTGTCGCGGGCGCAGGAGCCGACGATCGACACCAACTCCCCGAGGGAATACTTGCGGCGGTTGATTTTGCGGTAATGGTTTTTCATGGTTTGAACAAAATGTGTTACGAGCTTGGACACCTGTTCGGACGCTCCGTTCAAATCACGGCCGGGGTTCCGGCTCAACAGGCGGCCAATCGCTCAACCACCCGCAGGGGAACGACGTCGCGAAGATTCGGAAGGTGCTCGAACCACTCGCGTCGTACCCGGCGCTTCAAATCCGCAAGCGATTTGTGACGCCCTTGCAGAAGCAATTCCAACGGCCCGGTTTCCAAACCGATGCCGACCGCCTCCAGTCGCAAGCTCGCCGCCAAAAGACGCCGGAGCCGGTAAAGTGGAAGATAGTGGTCGGCCTCCAAGCGACGGCGACAGGCCAAAAAGACGTCCAGCGTCCGCGACCAATTCTGACCTTCGATCAAAAGCTGCCGCAGTTCCAACAGGGCGTCCCATTCTCCGGATGGCGTTACAACAAAAAGCTCCTCGACGATTCGGGCAGCGTCACGACGCCAATTGGGAACAGCAGACAACATTCCCTGAGGATGATCCAATTGAGACAAAATCGCAACAGGGATTTTCCCGAAGTCCCCAAAAAGCTACCCGTCGGTGGAATGCGGGAGGGCTCGTGAGAGACTCAGAGATTTTTCAGGAAGCTTTTCAGCATCCAGAGCGTCTTCTGGTGGGTCTGGATCCGGCCGATGACGATGTCCTGAGTCTCCAGGTCATTCGCCTCGCCGGCCGCTTCGCGAAGAGCGTGGGCATTCGCGAGGAGAATCTCGTGTGAGTCGATCAGATGGGCCACAAAATCCTTGGCCGGAGCGGCACCCGAGGCCATTTCGGAGATCGTCGAGAGCTTGGCGAGGCTTTGAAGGCCACCCGGGGCGAATACGTCCAAGGCCCGGAGACGCTCGGCGATGTCGTCGATCGCGGTGAACAGCTCCTCGTATTGGCCTTGGAAGGCCGTGTGGAGCTGGAAAAAGTTTTCACCCTCCACATTCCAGTGGGCGAGGTGCGTCTGTCCCATCAAGGCGTAAGAATCGGCCAGAAGGGTATTGAGTCCTTGGATGACGGCGGATGTGGCGGGCTTGGTGGCGGTCGCAGTGCTCATGCGCGGAAGGTATGCAAGGGAGCGCTGTTGCGCAAGGGCGGAGTCGGTCTATTCTATCCCTCAAAATGGCGAAAACTCTGTGCGACTGGTCGAAGAAAGATATCGAACGCGACTTTGAAAAACTTGTCGCCATTGTCGCATCGCCGCGGTTTGCATGCCGCAAATGCGCCCGATCGGCCGGCGATGCCAAAAATCTTTGCAAACCCCGCCGCTTACCGCGCGGTCCTGCCGAAGATCAGGCTGGCAGCTCCGCAGCCCCCTGAGTCGCCGCGCGCTTCAGGGCCGATATCAGGGTCTCGCGGTGAAGCGGCTTGGTCAGGTAGTCGTCCATTCCCGATTCCAAGCAACGCTCGCGGTCGGTTTCTGCCGCAGGGGCCGTCAGGGCGATGATCCATGGCTGGCGCGGTTTCGGCGGGAGGGAGCGGATAGCCCGGATGGCCTCCCGGCCGTCATCAGCACCGATTCCGGATGGTAACCGGCCCGCACACAGACCAGAAAATCTTCGGCCGATGCAAATGTCCTTGCCTCGACACCCCATTTCGCTAACTGGCGTGAGAGATACCTTCGGTTGGTATCGTGATCATCCACCACCGCCATCCCCGCCAGCGGTCCCGCTGGAGTGGCCGTCGTTCCCGCGGCAGCGAGGTCGGAGCGGAGCGGCACGCGGAACGTAAAGAGGCTGCCGGATCCGGACGCGCTTTCGACCAAGATCGTTCCACCCATCCGCTCGGCCAGGCGGCGGGAAATGGCCAGGCCCAGTCCTGTCCCGCCGAACCGCCGCGGCGTACTCGCATCCGCCTGGGTGAACGGCGCGAAAATCAGCCGTTGTTGCGACACCGACATCCCAATGCCCGTGTCACGAACCCGAACACGCAAATCCGGCAGATCGTCGGAGGCCGGGCGGACCACATCCACCCGCACCTCGGTTTCTCCGCGCTCCGTGAATTTCACAGCATTGCTCAAGAGGTTCGAAAGCACCTGCCGGGAGCGTGTGACGTCCCCGACCGCATATTCCGCATACTCCTCCTCGACCCCCGAGCAGATCTCCAGATCCTTCCTCGCCGCGGCCGGGCTGATCAGGTCCAAACAGCTGTCCACCGCCCGGTCGCATCCACCAGCCGCCCCTCGTAGCTTTCCACCCCCCCCGATTCCAACAACCGCAAATCCCGCTCGTGGTTGTCCGAGTAGGAGCGATCCGGCCACACCTCTGGGAGCGTTCGCCGACGGAGCTCTTCGGCCGTGACGCCCAGCGCTCGTGAGAAAGCCTCGTTGCACCCAAGATAACGCCCGGCGGCATCTTCGTAAAAAACCGCAATCTGCAGCGCGGAGAGCAATGCCTCGCGGAAATGGGTCTCGCGTTCGTGCTCGGCCAGCAGCCGACGCGTGCGCTCAGTCACGGCCTTCGACTCCGTCACATCCCCGAACGATGCAGAGCGCGCGGTCGGCCGTACCGGCTCCCCTGCCGACCAGTAGCCAGTGGAATTCGAGATTTTTGGTCATCGCCCCCGTTTCCAAACTCATCTCCGCCGTCTCGGGTTGTCCGGAGGCGACGACCCGTTCGAGGTGGACCGAGATGGACCCCGCCAGGTGGGATGGGAGCTCCGCGCGCGTCCAGTGGCACCCTCGGCACGACCTCCGCGCTCGGCGGCTGCCAACGGGCTCGCAAAATGATCTTTCCGCCTTTGTCGAAGAGAAACAACGGATCGGGCATGGCTGCTAAAAGTCCGAGCAGGGTCCGCTCCATCGGACGGCGCTCCGTCACATCGTGGACGATCAATTGCAAGTGATCCCCCCCGTGAATCGTTGCAAACTCCCCAAAAATCTCCACCTCGCGGAACTCCCCATCGGCCGCTCGATGCCGTTGAAGGAGTGGAGCCGTGTCACGTCCGCTGGGATTCTCACTGCCCAGAATTTCTGCCGAGTCATCTGTATGAACGGCTATGTCCGGGCGGGCGTCCGGTGCCCACCCATAGAACGCCCGAGTCGGCTTGTTGGCGTCCACCACCGCACCGGTGGCCGGGTCCACCAAAATCATCATCGCCGGGCATTGATGAAAAATATCTCGGTAGAGCTCCGCCTCCGCCCGCTGCGAACCGGCCTCGCGCCTGACACGCACGAAAAGGTAGAGAAGCAAAACCAAAACCGAGGCCAATAACTCCGCCGCGAGCACCGGGAGCCGGTGGCCTCGCAGCGCGGCGGACAAGGCCTCCGGATCCCGGTTGACTGCGACGGTGGTCGTTTTTCCACCAGGCGCCGGTTCCCACTGCTAACGGTCCGGAGTAACGCCCATCCGAACGAGGGATTCCGGGCCTCCTCCCTCGTTCATCTCCGTCACATCAATACCCTTGGCGAAGCGGGTGCCACTCAGCGCCACGCAGAGGGAATGGGTCACTTTATGAAAAACATCGTCCGGCAAATGGCCTTCTTCATTTCGTTCCTGCAACGAGGGGAGCGTGAGCGCTGCGGCCAGCATGGATGCCGTTTGCTCCAGCGAGCGCGTCGCATCTTCCGCGACGTGCTGCGCGACGATTCTTGATGCGGCGGCTCCCGCCAGCCTGATCAGAGTCAGAGCTGCGAGCAGAACCCAGCGGGATCGGCCAACGCGGCTCGATGTCACGCCGAAAGCCAGCGATCCCACCTAAACCAGCGCACACAGCGTGCGAAGAACCTCCATCGGCAGTTCGGGAAAGGCTTGGCCGGAAAACATCCATCCCGCCGGTGTCACGTCGGCCACCGTCGACCACGGAATCAATACCGCATAGGCAACCATTGCGGCGGCCGCAATGCGAAGCGAGCGGCGGAGCTGACCCTCGGCTGTCGCGAGGCGCCACAGAGACGCCTCCGCCAGAACGCCCGCCGGAACCCCGACCAGCGTTCGCACCACACCCTCGACGCCGCTCGGCCCCCACCACAGGCTTCCCGCGAGGAAGAGCGCCGGCCCCCCAAACCAGCCTGCCGAAAAGGCCGGATGCCCCGGGGACCAGCTCCGACGACCAAACTCGGCCAACGCGAAAAATGAGCCTGCCAGCAAAACCGCACGGATGGTCAGGACGACCGGTGCTTCGCCCAAGAGAACGCACCAGTCCGCCAGTCCGTGCAAAAATCCGAAAAGCCCCAGCCAGCGCCAGAGCCCCCCCTCCATCGCTCCTCCCGCGGGTCGAACAGATGAAGCCGAGAATCACGAACGAAAGTCCGTAGACAAAGACCACATGCTCCATCTCGCCGGTCAGCCAGTCGATCATAATGGCGGATCGTTTTCAGCGACCGGCTCAGCGGAAGAAATGCCGTTTAGCCGAGATCCTGGACGTTACAACGGGGGGAGGAGGTTTCGTCCGATGAGACCCTCACCATGCCCGGTTTGTCGCCGATTGTGGGTGAGAATCTTTGGCCAATTCACCCGGGCGCCGTCTCAAAAAGCAACGTGGTTGTCTCTGCAATGGAGTCCGCACCGGACCGTCGTTGAGAGACTGCATGAAAAAACCGGCTGACAAGTCCGACCGGGTGTGGTATTACTCGCGTCTGATTTATGCAAAGGAAAAGTGCGTTCTCTCGTCGTCTTCCTGATTTGGTGACTGAAGAGTTGGTCGCTGTACTGTCGAAGAAAAGTTCATTCGAGTTCAAACAGCTCTTCGATGTGGTCCACGAACGCCTCCGCGCTCGGAACGCTGCAAGCGGTGGAGAGGAAATGCTCCGCCTCCGCGCCTACGAAAAGCTCCAGAACCTTGTCTCCCGCGGAATGGTCAAGAAGACCGGAAAGAAATACAAAGGTCTTGCGTCGCTCTCCAAAGCGTTGACGCCGCCCGAGCCGATTCCTGCCGCCCGCTGAGGTTTTGGGCCCAGGATCCCGGATTGCCGGGAGGCGGCTCGCCTATCGCGAAATCCCACCCAACACCGTTCCCGTCGGGAGCGGAAATCCACGGAGAAAATCCGGGGCGGACAATCGTTTTTTTCCGACGGCCTGGAGTTCCTCAAGAGCCAGGGAGCCGTTCCCGGTGCCGATAATCGGTCGCCCGGCGTCTGTGCCAATTACCGCCCCCGGACTCCCATCGAAGGCGACCTCTGTCGCGCGATGGATCTTGAGGAGGGTGCCGTCCTGCAGGTGCGTGTATGCCCCGGGCCAGGGGTTCATGGCCAAAATTTGGAGTACGAGTTCCCGTGCCGGACGCGACCAGTCCAAAAGGCCGTCCGTCTTGCGCAACTTCGGCGCATGGGTCGCCAGCAAAGAATCCTGTGGGTGCCTGGGAAGGGTTTTGAGATTCTCCAACGCCTGCAGAGCCAACGGCGCGGCCAGCACGGCCAGCCGGTCGTGCAGCTGCCCGGCGGTTTCCCCGGGAAGGATGGGCGTGGAGTTTTGCAGGAGGATGTCGCCGGTATCGAGTCCCTCATCCATGGCCATGATCGTGATTCCGGTCTCCGGGTCACCGTCCAAAATCGCCGCCTGAATCGGCGAAGCGCCACGATGCCTGGGAAGAAGCGAGGCATGAATGTTCAGACAACCGAAAACCGGGATCTCCAGCACGCTTTTGGGAAGAAGCTGTCCGTAGGCTGCGACCATCATCACGTCCGGTCGAAGCTCCCGAAGGTGCGCCACAAAGTCCGGTTGCCGGATTTTCTCCGGCTGATGTACAACAAATCCCCGGGCGAGCCCTTCCTGCTTGATGGCCGATGCCTTCGGCCGCAGGTCCCGTCCCGCCGGTCGATCAGGTTGGGTGATGACGGCGACGATGTCGTGAGATGCGGCCTCGGCCAAGGCACGGAATGCCGGAAGGCCGATCTCGCCGGTGCCGCAAAAAACAATCCGCATCGGTCAGAACAGGCCCGGCCGTGGTGGCCGGGCGGCCCCTCGTTTTTCCCCGGCCGTCACCTCGCGCTGCCCAAGAGACGACGCACAGCCGGTGCAGAGGTAGTCGTAGATTTCCTTGTCCGGCAGCACAAGGAGGAGGCGTTCGCGCACGGGCATGGCCTTGGTACATTTGCTGCAATAAAGCGACGAAGCGCGGAAACTCTCAAACTGATGCATCGGTCTCGTAGGTCTGTTCGGTGAAATCCAACGGCGAGCGCCTGTCCGCCACGATGTGGTTGAGAATCGTGCTCAAAACCACGACCGGCGGCTCGGTCGCATCGATCAGCACGGTGAGATCTTTTCCATAAAAGTCCAACAGCGGTTTGGAGTCGCGTTCGTAGGTCTCCAGACGGTGGCGGATGACTCCCTCATTGGCGTCGTCGAGGCGGTTGTCTTTGATGGCGCGCTTTTTCAAACGTGCGACCAGCTTGTCGCGGTCAGGGCAGCTCAGGTGAAAAACCTTCCGGACGTCGATGATCGAGGCCATCAGTTTCGCTTGTGGGATGTTCCGCGGGATACCATCGAGCACGAGATGGTCGATGTCGGGCTTGAACGCCCGGGCCTCCACGGCGTGCTGGATATTGACCCGCCACAGTTCGATGGTGAGCTCGTCGGGAACCAGCTCGCCGCGGCTGGAATACTCGACAAAAGCACGTCCGAGTTGGGTGCGTGTGTCGATGGATCGAAAGACATCACCACACGCACAGTGATAAAATCTCGGAAGCGTTCCCAGCGTTACACCCTGTGTTCCCTTGCCACTGCCAGGTGCTCCAAAAAAAAGGTAGGTCTTGTATTTTTCGGGCACGGTCCGGAAATCGTAGCCCGTCCCGCCCCAATCGCCAACAATTCCGTGCGAGCATTTGACTTTGAGGAAACGCTCCCCTAATCACATGAATTGATCTATCTCCCGACTGTGGCCCAGAACGACGATTACATCGTGGAAATCCTGTTGGATGTTGGTTTGGTAACCCGTGCCCAAATCGAACACGCTCGGGCCAACATGACGACCTCCAGCGTGATTGATTCGCTCATTCACGAGGGGATTATCAGTCAGGAAGATGTCGGTCGCACCCTCGCTGCCCAGAACGGCATGGAATTCATTGATCTGGCGCAGATGAGCGTTCCGCCGGAGACGCTGACTTGTCTGCCGGCGGAGGATGCCAAGCGCTACCGGGCTATTCCATTGGGCGAACGCGAGGGCGCTCTGCTCATCGCCATCGGCGACCCGATGGATATGCAGACGATGGACGATCTCACCTACAAGCTCCAGCGTGAGGTGGAGTTTGTCTGTGCGACTCCGGACGCCATTCGCAAGAGCCTCATCAAATACTACGGCAGCGCGGAGGAGGCCTCGTCGGATCTCATGCGGCAAATGGGTGTCGATGGCGAGTTTTCCGGCGATCTCGATGGCGTCGACGATGGCGGGCACGAAAATGACGCTCCGATCATCAAGATGGTTTCCCTTCTGCTTCTGGAGGCCTACAACAACCGCGCCAGTGATATTCACTTGGAGCCGTTGGAGTCGAAGTTCCGCGTCCGGTTCCGCATTGATGGCGTGCTCCAGGAAATGCAGAGCCCGCCAAAAAAACTGCACTCGGCCATCATCAGCCGAATCAAGATCATGACCGGCTCGATGAGCATCGCGGAAAAACGCATTCCGCAGGATGGCCGCATCCAAATCAAGCTCGGCCAGAAGGGGATCGATCTTCGCGTCTCGACGATTCCCACCGTCCACGGCGAGAGCGTTGTCATGCGGATTCTCGACAAAACGTCCCTTCTGCTCGGATTGCCGGATCTGGGTTTTTTGTCCGACGATCAGGCGAAATTCGAACGCCAGATCAACCTGCCGGACGGGATCATTCTCGTCACGGGACCAACCGGTTCGGGAAAAACCACAACGCTCTATGGTTGCCTGAATTACATGAACAAACCGGACCGGAAGTTGATCACCGTCGAAGATCCGGTGGAGTATCAGATGTCGGGCATCAATCAGGTGCCGGTCAACAGCGACATCGGTATGACCTTTCCCGCCGCCCTGCGGTCCATCCTCCGTCAGGCACCGAATATCATCATGATTGGTGAGATCCGGGATTTCGAGACGGCGAGCATTGCGACCAATGCATCGCTCACCGGGCACCTCGTGCTTTCCACGCTGCATACAAACGATGCCCCGAGCGCCGTGGCGCGTTTGGTGGATATTGGCATCAAGCCGTTTCTCGTTTCCAGTTCCGTCCGCGCGGTCGTCGCCCAGCGGCTCGTTCGCCGTCTTTGCCCGAAATGCAAAACCCCGGTCGACCTCACGGAGTATGAAATGAATATGCTCCGCGTCGAAGCGGGCCAGCTCGACCAGGCCAGCATTATGCATCCGGTCGGGTGCGAACTCTGTCGCGGCAAGGGCTACAAGGGCCGTATGGGCATTTTTGAAATCTTCCTCGTCGACGATGAGGTAAGAAACATGATCAACAACAACGCCTCGACCATCCAGCTCCGCCAGCGGGCCAGGGAGCTCGGCATGCGCACCCTGCGCGAGGATGGTGTACGGAAAGTCCTCGCGGGCCTCACCACCGCCGAGGAAGTCATCACCACGACGATGACGGATTTGGACTGACATCATGGATCCCCGCCAGGTAACCGAAATTTTCATCGAACGCGGCCTCCTCACACCGGAACAGGCGGAGGGCTTCATTCAGAACGTCACCGAAGAAAAACCCATTGAGCAGCTGCTGGTGGATTATCAGGTGGTAACGGAGGATTCCTTCATCCAGATCATCGCCGAATCCATTGGAGCCGAATCGTACAATCTGGTGGATTTTGCCCCGGACGCAGTGACGCTCAGTCTCATTCCCTCCGGACTCGCAAGGCTTCATGGAGCGCTTCCGATCATGGGTTCGGGAAACTCGATTTTCGTGGCACTCGTCGACCCACTTAATCCGCAGACGATCGAAGATCTGCGTTTTGCCCTCGGGCGGGAGATCCTTCCGATGATCGCTTTTCCCTCCCGCGTCCAAGCGCTCATCCGCCAGCACTACGGATCGGAGGTCACCAATTTCGACGACATCCTGGCCCAACTCGGCGGAGGTGCGGATCTGACCTTCTCCGAAGGAGGGGGAGATGATTTCAACCTTCAGGCGGTCACCGCCGAAGCCAATGCGGCTCCGATCATCAAGTACGTCGATCTCATCCTCGACAAAGCCATCGCTGCACGGGCGAGTGATATTCATTTCGAGCCGTTCGAGACGGAGTTCAAAATCCGCTACCGGGTCGATGGAGCGCTCTACGAAATGGACCCGCCGCCGCGGCATCTCGCTCTCCCGGTCATCTCGCGTGTCAAAGTGATGTCCAACCTGAACATCGCCGAGCGCCGACTCCCGCAGGACGGGCGCATCCAGCGGGTGATCAATGGACGTCAGGTCGACCTCCGCGTTTCCACGCTTCCGACCACCTTTGGAGAAAGCGTCGTGCTTCGGGTGTTGGATCGCTCGAGCGTGAATCTCGAGATCGAAACGCTTGGTATGCCGGATGACATTTACAATTACATCCTCGAAGTCATCCAGAAGCCCAACGGGATATTCATTGTCACCGGCCCAACCGGTTCGGGAAAAACAACGACGCTTTATTCCTGCCTTCGCAAAATCAATACCATCGATGCGAAGCTGCTCACGGCCGAGGATCCGGTCGAATATGAGATCGATGGAATCATCCAAGTCCCTGTCAACGACGCCATCGGCCTCTCGTTCTCCCGCATTCTCCGGGCCTTTCTCCGTCAGGACCCGGACCGCATTCTCGTGGGGGAAACCCGCGACGTCGAGACCGCGCAGATCGCCATCCAAGCCTCGCTGACCGGACACTTGGTTTTCACGACCCTCCACACGAACGATTCCACCGGGGCTGTGACCCGTCTCGTCGACATGGGCATCGAACCGTTTTTGATTTCTGCTTCGCTCGAGTGCGTGCTCGCGCAGCGGCTGATCCGGAAAATTTGCACGGCCTGTCGCACCTCGTACGAGCCCTCGGAGCAGGTTCTGCAGTCCCTCGGACTCACGGTCCACGACATCGGCGACAAGAACTTCTATTACGGCAAAGGTTGTGATGCTTGTAACCAAACGGGTTATCGCGGCCGAAAGGGTATCTACGAGTTGCTCAAGATTTCGGATCCGATCCGCGAAATGATCAATGAACGCGCTCCCGGGGTGCTTCTTCGACAGAAGTCCATCGAGCTCGGGATGACGACCCTCCGCGAGGACGGACTGCGCTCGATCTACGACGGCCTGACGACCATCGAAGAGGTCGTGAAATACACCTGACGCGGAGCAAAAAAAGCGCCAGAGAGCTACGGCAAGGAGGAGCGGAGTGCCGTTGCTGCATTCCTGCCCTGGCGGGGTTCGTCCGTCCTCAGTCCATAGTCCCTGGCGAGCCGACCATACGATTCGGATCCGGTTTCGGCAAATGCTATTCGCCTACAAGATCCAGACCGTTCGCCGCGGCCCGTGCCCGACCTTCCCTTCCGGCGGTGGGATCATTGTTCGGGACGGTGATTTTTGTTTTTGACACCCTCGGGTGAAACGCTAGGGTTCATCTCCCGCCTGACATTTGGGGGAAGGACACTGCCCGTTTTCGCAGGAGCGACAACGGCAAGTGTCTTTC
>CAZEYT010000057.1:0-17716 GCA_964516295.1 uncultured Chthoniobacterales bacterium
CGTAATCCTTGCACCCCAACACCACCGGAAGAACTGGACGCAGCGACTCTTGAAATCCTATGACGGGGCTGATCGACGGTTTGGTTTTTTGTTTCGCGATAAAATTATAACCGCTCGATTTTGGGCATGGCAGCGTTTTTCACGCTCGATGCCCGAACTTTTTCACCCGCCAACCCGAGAAACTATAGGCTTCCGCCACCTCGGACATGCTCTATTGAGGGCCGTTGAACAAGGAACGGATCGCCCGTGAACGTTGGAACGTGCGATCGATGGGATCTCGAGAAAGATTCTGTCCAAGCGACTCCGCCGGCTTACGGATTACGGACTGCTTAGCAAAGCGAAGTTCAACGAGACTCCTCCCCGTACGGTTTACTCACTCACCACCAAAGGGAAAAAACTCGTCCGTATCATCGGTCAACTCCACGAGCTCGACAGAAAAGAATAGGGTTTCTTTTGATCGACTTTCCTCGGAAAGCATCAATTCGCTGAGTCAGGTAGCGAGACCCGCTTCCGATGCCGGGCGTGTTTTGTTTCGCGCAGGACTAAGCTTTGGTGGCGAAGCGGAACGACTGACTTCAGCCGTTCACACGGCGTCTGGCATGAAGCTGCCGGCGCAGAGCTGTGAAGACGAGGGCCGCGATTCCCAGCAGGAGAATCGCCGAGGGTTCCGGGATGGTTGCCAGCCGGAAGCCGACATCCGGGCTTTCCCCGGACGGCGCAAAGAGGTCGCTGAAGGATGATTGCAGGCTGTTCAGGCCGAAGACATATCCCGTGCTGTCCCAGCTGCCGCCGCGAATGACATTTGACGTTCCGGAGACGCCGTCGGTCCATTCCCAGACATTGCCCCCTTGATCAAACGTTCCATAGTAGCTGGCAGAGTTCACGAAGGCACCGCCCGGCGTGAGGTAGTTCTGGGTGAGTTCGTAAGTATCGGACTGGGTTTTGGAAAACCTGCCGTCAAAGTAGTTGGCTTGGTTTGCGGTCGATCCGACAACGTTTCCGGGGGCCGTGTTGCTCCGGGTCGGATACTGCCAGTAACCGTCGATACTGTCGTCGTAGTAGGCCGCTTTATACCACTCGTTCTCACTCGGGATCCACCAAGTCGGGGCTTGGCCGGTATTGGGGTTGATGGCATTTTTCGGAACGGGGGCGCCGCTTGTCCTGCCATTCAATGTATAAGCCCCGTCTTCGGTGAAGGCCGCATTCTGGGGCCCGACGCCCTGGCCGTTCGCCATCCAGTTGGCAAATCGCGCGGCATCAAACCAACTGACATAGGTCACTGGATGGGTGCTCGGACCGACGGCTTGAAAACCCACGGGGCCGGGTCCGCCCATGTTGATGCCGCGGATATTGTCGTTCGTGTTGAGCAGGTTGTTGTAAAGTCCGTAAGTGTCGACGGCAGCCACGGCATTCAGGAAAAACGCATACTGCGCAAGTGTGATCTCGGTTCTCGAAATCGCATACGTGTAGGAGACACTGCCGAATCCGGTGGAGTCCGCCGGGTTGTTCAGATTTCCCACCAGCACGGTGTCGATTTCCAGTTGTTGCGCGACAACAGCCCGTGCACCGAATGCCACCATCCCAGCGACTGCCAGCCAAAGGGTCCAACGCGAAGCACCACCTGCTGAGTTCATGAGAATGGCTTTGCACAAACAGACGGGGCTGGCGAGCGGATTTCCGTCGACGCGGGAAAGAGTGCAAGAATTCGTCGCCTTCGCTCCGTCAAAAAGATGGGGGCGCGGTGTGATGGTTTTCCATACGACAGATCATTCTGCACAGTGTTCGGCAGGATTTCCCACAGATAAGCACTACTGTGTCGTTTTTCCGATCCGGTCGGGTTCTTTGGGCAATGCTCTTGGCTCCCATCCTCCAAGCCGTGGCTCAAACGCCGGAGGATCGGGTGACGACTGGTGCGGCTTGGGACCCGGGGTCACAGGCGGCTGCCGGTGCGGGAGGGCTTCCGACTTTTGCTATTGTATCCGGCGGCAAGCGGGGATTGATTGGCGGCCTATGAAAATCGCTCAGGAATTCCGGGAGTTCATCTCCCGTGGAAATGTGGTCGATCTGGCGGTCGGTGTCATCATCGGTGCGGCCTTCGGAAAAATCGTCACCTCGCTGGTGAATGACGTCATCATGCCTCCGGTCGGGGCGCTGATGAAGGGGGTCAATTTTAGCAACCTCTTTGTTTCGTTGGATGGAAAAGCCTATGCATCATTACAGGCGGCGATTGATGTCGGCGCTCCGGTCATCGGCTACGGAGCGTTCATCAACACCATCATCCAGTTTCTGATCGTAGCGGCGTGCGTTTTCTTCTTGGTCAAGGTCGTCAACAAGCTCAAGCGAGCAGAAGCCGCCCCACCACCGGCTCCGGCAGCTCCGCCGCGGAGCGAGGTGCTTCTGGAAGAGATTCGAGATCTGTTGAAGAAATAATCCGGGGACTTCTGTCGGTGAGAGGTTTGCTTGAACGCTGATTTGGCGCAGCTTGAGTCAGCTGTCTATCCCACGTTCGAGCCCTGCGTGAGGCCCTCGACGATGCGGTGTTGGAAGAAGGCGACCAAGACCAGCAGCGGAGCGACGCTCGTGATGATGGCGGCACCGATGAGCCCCCACGGCAGCTCAAAGAGGCTCCCGCCGCTGAGGGCCGCAATGGCCACGGTGACCGTGCGCGCTTCATCGCGCGGTAGAAATGTCATTGCGAGCAGGAATTCGTTCCAGCATGCGATGAAGGTCATAATCGCTGTCGTGGCCATTGCGGGTGCGGAGAGAGGGAGGATCATCTTGGTGAGCACGCCGAGGTGGCCGAGACCGTCGATTTGTGCGGCTTCTTCGAGTGACTCCGGGATGGTCCGGAAATAGGCGGTGAGGAAAAGAACGACCAGCGGCAGATTGAACGTGGCGTAGGGAAGAATCAGCGCGAGCGGATGGTTGATGAGTCCGAGGGCGCGGATGATCTCGTAGATCGGGAAGAAAAATGTGATCGCTGGAAAGAACGCGATGGCGACGAGGAGTCCGAGGACCAGCTTCCCGCCTCGGGGCCGCAGACGCGCCAGAGCATACGCCGCCGGCGTCGCAAGCGCGAGGCAGAGGATGGTCGACCCGGTGGCGATCACGAAACTGTTCCAGAGATAGCGTCCAAACGGACGTCGGGAAAACAGGTTCTCGAAATGGACGAGGGTGGGATTTTCGGGCCAATACCGAACAGGCAGGGCGGTGATCTCCGCGTCGGGTTTGAGCGCTGTGATGATTTGCCAGGCCAGCGGAGCAAGGCACCAGAGCAGGAGGACGGCGAGAAACAGCGAGGCCGGGAGTTTTTTCATGCGCGTTCCTCCCGTCCGATCAGAACCCAGAGCAGCGTGGCGACGAGGGCGAGAACCAGGGAACCGAGGACGAGCAGGGCGGCCCCGTAGCCGAAGTCGAGATAGCGCATGAAGTTCCGATACGTATAAAGTGCGACCGTCTCCGTGCTCCCGCCGGGCCCCCCTCCGGTCATTACAAAGACGAGATCAAAAATGCCGAAGGATTGAAGCGTTCGAAAGAGGACGGCGACAAAAATCGAGGGCCGCAAGAGAGGAAGAGTGATCGAGAAGAAACGCTGAATGCGGGAGGCCCCATCGATGGCCGCTGCTTCGTGGAGTTGGGCTGGGATGGTCTGGAGCGCGGCGAGAAGGAGGAGCGTGATGAACGGCGTCGTCTTCCAAACGTCGGCCAGCACAAGAATACCAAACGCCGGTCCGGGCAGACCGAGCCAGGCGACGGGCTCGGAGAGAATTCCCGCGCGGAGGAGGAGGTCGTTTACAACGCCGAATTGGTCGTTGAAAATCCAGATCCACGCGAGCGCGAGCGCCGAAGTCGGCAGCACCCAAGGCACGAGTGCAGCGGTGCGTGCGAGCCCGCGCCCAACGGCGGAATGGTGCAAGGCAAGTGCTGCAGCGATTCCCAGAAGGAGCTCGGCACCAACTGCCAGAACGGTGAAACGAAGTGTCCGGAGGACTGTCTGCCAGAAGTGACCGTCACCGAGGGCCCGAACATAGTTGTCCAATCCGGCAAAGACCGGCCGAAGCCCGGTTTCCAGATTCTGATCAAAGAATCCGAGCAAGAGTGTGCGGAGGATCGGGTACAGCGCGAAGACGACGACAAAGGCCGTCATCGGAAAAAGAAGAAGCCAGGCTGTGCGCTCGGAGGGTTTCATTTCAAGAGTCGTCGGATCTCGGCGGCGGCGGCCCGGAGTGCTTCCGCGGGCTCGGTCTGCCCCGTCAGCGCGGCGCTCACGTGGCGCTGGAGAATGTCCGACGCCTGCGCGTATTGCGGGATGGCCGGGCGGGGGACGGTCTTTTCCAGAATCGCGAAGAGTTCTTTTTGAAGCGGATCGGTGGAGCGGGCATAGAACGAACGTTGGGCGGGCTGGAGTCCGATTTTGCGGTTTATCGCATCGACGACGTCCGGGGAGCGGAGAAAATCGAGAAACTCCCACGCGGCCGCTTTCGCCGGACTGGTGCGGACGATGGAAAATCCGGCCCCGCCGAAGGTGGGAGACGACACGCCGGGCGCGTGGGCGGGAAGCGGTGCAATGCCAAGTGTCTCGCGCTCGGCCAGTCGCAGGACGTATGGCCAGTTCCGGAGAAAAACGGTTTCGCCGTTTTGGAAAAGCAGGCGCCCTTCCTCTTCGGCATAGGTCGTGACGCCTGGCGGCGAAATCGTGCCAACCGTCGCGCGCAGAAATTCCAGCGCACGGAGCGCTTCAGGACTCTCGAGGCCGACTTCGCCGGATTCTGCGTCGATCCAAAACCCGCCAAAGCCCCGCAGCACCTCGAGAAAATTGCAAACAAGGCCTTCGTATTGGCGTCCCTGCCAGACGAAGCCGGTGCGCTCACCCGGGATCGCGAATTGCTCCGACAGCGTGCGGAGTTCTTCGAATGTGCGCGGCGGCGGGGTGGTGCCAAGGATGTCACGCCGGTAGTAAAGGAGGCCGCCATTCAGCTGAACCGGCACGCGGTAGATCCGACCGCGGTAGGACCCGCCCGCAATCGTGGCGGGCACAAAGTCATCCCACGTTTCGCGCGACCAGCCGTCGGTGAGATCCTCGAGCCAACCAGCCGCGGCAAATTTCGGGATCCAAACTGTGTCGGCATAAACGAGATCAAAGTCACCACTGCCCGAGAGGAGGGCATTGACGTAAAGGTCCTCGCGGGCGTCGGTGGAAGCCGGGCCCTCGATGAGTTGAAGACGGATGTCCGGATGGCGGCGTTCGAACTCGGCAAAAAGTTCGTGCCAAGCTCCCCGACCGTCAGGCTCCATGAGAACACGCAGCGTTTGAGCGCGGGGTTCATCCTGCGGACCGCAGGCTGCGACGACTACCGCCGCCCCGGCAGCGAGCACGCAGCGAAGGGCCTTCATCAGAGATCGAGAAAGTTCTTGAGCAGACGTTTTCCCTCCGAGGTCAGAATCGACTCCGGGTGAAACTGAACGCCATAGACGGGAAGTTCCCGGTGCGCGAGTCCCATGATCTCGCCTTCCGCCGTCTCCGCCGTGATTTTCAAGCACGCCGGCAGCGTGTCGCGTTTGACGAGGAGCGAATGATAGCGCGTCGCCTCGAACGGGCTGGGCAGGCCGGCAAAAACATTCTCGCCGGTGTGCAGGATCGGCGAGGTTTTTCCGTGCATGAGACGATCCGCACGAACGACATCGCCGCCATAGACCTGACCGATGCTCTGGTGTCCGAGGCATACTCCCAGAATCGGTTGTCGGCCGCCGAAATGGCGGATGACATCGCAACTGATCCCCGCCTCGTTCGGCGTGCAGGGTCCGGGCGAGACGCAGATTTTTTCGGGAGCGAGGGCCTCGATCTCGGGAATTGTGATTTCGTCGTTTCGCTTGACCAAAATCTCTGCCCCCAACTCGCCGAAGTATTGGACGAGGTTGTAGGTGAACGAGTCGTAATTATCGATGACAAGGATCATGGTGACGAACGGGCCCGGTCGATGGCACGCCTCGCGGCCATGGCTTTGGTGACGGTTTCCTGGTATTCGCCTTCGGGCGTGGAATCGGCGACCACACCTCCACCGGATTGCACATAAGCGCGTCCGTCTTTGAGGAGAACCGTGCGCAGCGCGATGCAGGAGTCGAGATTTCCGTCGAAGCCGAAATAACCGACCGCTCCGGCATAGGAACAGCGTTTTCCCTTTTCGATCTCGTTGATGATCTGCATGGCTCGGACTTTCGGCGAACCGGAGACCGTGCCGGCCGGGAAAGTGGCGCGCATGACGTCGTACGCACTGCGGCCACCGGCGAGTTTGCCTGAAACGTGGGAAACAATGTGCATGACGTGGCTGTAGCGCTCGACGGTCATAAAATCGCTGACGACGACCGAGCCGAACTCCGCGATGCGCCCGACGTCGTTGCGGGCGAGATCAACGAGCATGAGGTGTTCGGCGCGTTCTTTCGGATCGTTGAGGAGTTCCTTGGCATTGGCGGCATCCTCCTCGGACGTTTCCCCGCGTCGGCGGGTACCGGCGATGGGGCGGATCTCCACAAGGTCACCGGTCAGCCGCACATGCACTTCCGGCGAGCTCCCGACAAGCGAAAACCCATCCGGGCAGCGCAGGCAGAACATGTACGGCGAGGGGTTCACGAATCGAAGGGCGCGATAAAGATCGAGCGCATCGCCCGAGAAATCGGTCTCGAATCGCTGGGAGGGGACGATCTGGAAGATATCGCCGGCCCGGATGTATTCCTGCGCCTTGAGGACCATGGCGTGGTATTCCTCGCGCGAGGTATTGGAACGCGCGTCGGAGGGAGCGTGGACGGATTCCGTGAATAGCGGATCAAAAGCCAGCGGGCGGGCGAGAGCAGCAAGAATATCCGAAATGCGCGCCGTCGCTGCGTCGTAGGTGGTTTCGGCATCCGTGTGATCGAGAAACGCATTCGCGACGATTTTCATCCGCCGCTTGCGGTGGTCAAAAATGACGACCGATTCGGTGACGAGAAAAAACATGTCGGGGATCGCGAGTTCGTCCTTGGGAGCCGGCGGGATGGTGGGTTCGAACCAGCGGACGGAATCGTAGGCGAGATAGCCGACCGCGCCGCCGAGGAAGGGAGGGAGGTCCGGGCGGTTTGGAATCCGGTAGGCCGCCATCCACTTTTCGAGTTCGTCCAGCGGATCGCGCCCGGCGTCGAACGAGCGCGACGTGCCGTGTTCGGAGATCGTAATCGATTTTCCGCGGGCCGTGAATGTGGCGCGGGCCCCGAAGCCGAGGAACGAAAACCGGCCGACTTGGTCGCTTTGCTCCGCCGACTCCAGCAGGAACGACGGGGCGGATGACCCGAGCTTTGCAAAGGCCGAGACGGGTGTGTCGCCATCGGCCACGAT
The DNA here is from genome assembly GCA_964516295.1 of uncultured Chthoniobacterales bacterium. Lineage (GTDB taxonomy): Bacteria > Verrucomicrobiota > Verrucomicrobiia > Chthoniobacterales > Terrimicrobiaceae > CAZEYT01. The sequence continues at coordinate 7,367 of CAZEYT010000057.1, forward strand.
TTCACAGGAAACAGGAATTACCCGTGCCTTCGCCGCCTGCTCTGCAAACTCCGCCCGGGTCGGGGTCAGCGGGGGCGTCATGAAAACGAAACCTTCGGGGCCTGCTTCTCCTCGGGATTGTCGATCTGGAACAATTCCGCGGGTCCGAACTGGAACATTCCCGCAATGATGTTGGTCGGAAAAACTTCGCGTTTGGTGTTATAGGCCATCACCGAATCGTTGTAAGCCTGACGGGCAAAGGCGACTTTGTTTTCGGTCGAGGTGAGTTCCTCGGTGAGCTGCAACATGTTTTGATTGGCCTTGAGATCGGGGTAGGCCTCGGCGACGGCGAGAAGGCGGCCCAAGGCTCCGGTGAGTCCGGCTTCAGCCCCGGAGAGGTCCTTCATGGACTGCGGATCACCGGGATTTGCCGCGGCGCGGGAGCCGGCGGACTGGGCAAGGTTGCGGGCTTGGGTGACAGCCTCGAGCGTTTGGCTCTCGTGCTTAAGATAACCCTTGGCCGTTTCGACGAGGTTTGGAATGAGGTCGTAGCGGCGCTTCAACTGGACGTCAATCTGAGCAAAGGCGTTCTTAAAACGGTTACGGAGGGCGACGAGGGCATTGTATTGGCCGATGGCAAAAAGACCGATGATGATCGCGAGAACGATCAGCACACCGAAAAAGCCGAGGATGATTTCCATGACGGCAGTTTGTGCCGCAGGCCGCTCCTTCGCAACAGAGAAATCAGCGTTTGGACGGGTCGAAAAGTCCGGCCTGACCTTCCAGACGCCGCTGGATGCTTCCACAAACGTGGTCGCAGAGTTCGAAGATTCCGCGGTCGGCAATCTGGTAATAGACGTTGAGCCCGTCTTTTCGACGGGCCAAGATCCCCGCATCGGTAAGCGCCAGAAGTTGACGCGACACGTTGGCCTGCGTCATGCCCGTTTGTTTGACCAGCATGGTGACATTTTTTTCACCAGCTTCGAGGGCGATGATCAACCGGAGACGGCTCGCCTCGCCGAGGACGCGGAATCGCGCGGCGATGAGCTCCAGCGCTTCGGGGGTCATTTGTGACCGGGCTTGGGAATCCGACATAGTGAAAAATTCGCTGGTGCGGGACTCAACGCGGGCGGGAAGCCGGACGCAAGGAAAAACCTCAGCCGGTCGTCTGGCGGCGAAGGAAGCGGCCGCGACCGGGTGTTCCGACAAACCGCCCATCGCGCGCGGCGATTTCTCCGCGAAGTGTAACAATCTCCGGTCGGCCCGTGATTTCCCAACCTTCGAAGGCGTTGTAGTCCACCGCAGAGACCTGGTTTGCGGCCGAGAGCGTTCCGCGCCAGGCGGGATCGAAAATGACGAGATCGGCGTCCGCTCCGGGCTGGATCGTGCCCTTCTTGGGAAAAAGCCCGAAAATCTTCGCAGCGTTGGTGCTCGCCACGCGTACGAAGGTCGAGAGGTCGATCCGCCCGGTGGCGACGCCGTGTGTGTAAAGAAGACGGATGCGCTCCTCCAGGGAAGGGATGCCGTTCGGGATCTTGGTGAAATCATTCCGACCGACCGGCTTTTGTGTGGCAAAGTCGAATGGCGCGTGATCGGTGCCCACCGTATCCACGAGACCCTGGCGAAGGGCGTTCCAAAGAACGGCTTGATTCGAAGCCTCACGCAGGGGAGGGGACATCACAAACTTCGCGCCTTCGAAATCCGGCAACTCGGCGTAACTTTTGTCGAGGACGAGATATTGGATAAGGGTTTCGATGCGGACATCGACCCCCGCGAGGCGGGCGCGGATTGCTTCTTCCAGAGCTTCGCGACAGCTCAGGTGAACAATATAAACCGGTGCGCCAGTACGACCGGCGAAGCTGAGGAAATGGTGAACGCCCTCGGCCTCGACGACCGGCGGCCGACTTTCATAGTGCCACTCCGAACCGGTCTTTCCTTCCGCAAGAAGGTGCTTCTGGAGTTCGGCGACCAAGGTTTCGTTCTCGCAGTGCGCCGTCGTTACGACACCCAATTCCCGCGCAAGACGAAGCGTTTGAAAGAGCTCCTCATCCTCGATCCCGAAGGCGCCTTTGTAAGCGAGGAAAACTTTGAAAGACTGAACGCCCTCCGAAACAATCTCGCGCAGCTGGGCTTCGGTATTCTTGTCAAACTTCGTTACGCCCATGTGAAACGAATAATCGCAACACGCGAGGCCCTCACTTTTTGCCCGCCAGGTGCGATAGCCATCGAGCGCTTCCTCGGCGCGGGATGGGCAGCACATGTCGAAGAGCGTGGTCGTCCCGCCCGCCAGGGCCGCCTGGGTCCCGCTGGCATAGTCGTCCTTTGCATACGTGCCCATGAAAGGCAGGTAAATGTGCGTGTGCGGATCGATGAAGCCGGGAAAAACCAACTTGTCCGTGGCATCAACAACCGTCGCGCCCCTCGGCACCGGCAGGTGATTGCCGATCGCCGTGATGGTTTCGTTTTCGCACCAAATGTCCGCCACGTAGCGCGTGTCCGCCGTGACGATTTCGCCATTCTTGATCAGGAGACTCATAAACGTTTATCGGGCCCAGACGTCCGCATCGCCGAACCAGCGCGAGGTGGTGACTTTCTGGCGCGTGTAAAAGGCGATGGCTTCGCGGCCCTGGAGGTGAAGATCACCAAAGAAGGATTCGTTCCATCCGCTGAAGGGAAACATCGCCATCGCCGCCGGGACGCCGACATTGATGCCGACCATTCCCGAGCGGATGCGATGGCGGAACTCGCGTGCGGCCCGCCCGGACTTTGTGAAAATGGCCGCTCCGTTGCCATAGACGGATTGGTTGGCGATTTCGATGGCGGTATCTAGATCGTCCATGCGAAGCACGCTCAACACCGGTCCGAAAATTTCCTCTTTCATTGGAGTCGTTCCCGGCGCGACGTGGTCGAGAACCGTGGGACCGACAAAAAATCCGGATGGAGCCTCCGCAGGCCGCAGGTGGCGTCCATCGGCGGCGACTCTCGCGCCCTCGGCCTCACTTTCGGAAATGAGACGCTCGACGCGGTCCCTGTGGGCGGCGGTAATGACCGGCCCCATTTGCATTTCGGGATTGTTGAAGGTCGGCCCAACCCGCAGGGAGCGGGCGGTTTCGACCAAGGCCGGCACAATGCGATTCCCGGCCTCGCCCACCGCCACGGCCATCGAGCCGGCCATGCAGCGTTCGCCCGCGCAACCGAAGGCGGCTTCCGTCAGACCGCGAACCGCCTCATCGACCGGAGCGTCGGGCATGAGGAGCACAAAATTTTTTGCACCGCCCGCCGCCTGCACGCGCTTGCCGTGGGCGGTGCCGCGGAGGAAGATTTCCCGGGCTACCGGAGTCGATCCGACGAATGAAATCGCTTGGACAAGAGGATGAGTGAGCAGCGCATCCACGGCTTGGCGTCCGCCGTGAACAAGCTGAAATACCCCCACCGGCAAGCCGGCCTCTTGGAGGAGTTCCGCCAAGCGTACCGCAGTGAGCGGAACTTTCTCGCTGGGCTTCAGCACAAACGTGTTCCCGCAAGCGAGTGCGAGCGGGAACATCCACAAAGGAACCATGGCGGGGAAATTGAATGGCGTGATCCCGACACACACACCGAGCGGCTGGCGGAACGCGTCGCAATCGATGCCGCGCGCCACGTTCTCCAGCGATTCACCCATCAAGAGAGCGGACGCACCGGTCGCGTATTCGACCATTTGAATGCCGCGCCGGACATCGCCTCGCGCTTCTGTGAGTGTCTTTCCGTGCTCGGTGGAAACCAGCGTCACGAGCTCTTCGAGATGCGACTCCAGCAGCGCTTTGTAGCGGAACAAGACTTGCACACGATCCACGACCGGCGTTTCCCACCACCCCTCAAAGGCCGTATGCGCGGAGCGGACCGCGACATCCACCAGCGCGGCGTCGGCCATCGGGGCCTCGGCGATCAGCTCGCCGAGTGAGGGATTGAAGACCGGGGAAAGGGCGAAGGCATCGTCACGCCAGACACCATCGATAAAATGGGGGCACTTTTGCATGGAGGATGTTCAGCTCGAAAGCGCCTGCGATTGTTCGACAAAGTTGTCCCCGTTCCACTCGCCATCGGCTTTGACCATGTTGGAGGCTTTCTGCGCGTCTTTGCGTTCTTTCTGACGTCGGACGAGATCGGCGTGGGTGGTGAAGTAATCGAGGCTTTGACCGCGGAAATCGGCGAGCGTCTCAAACTTGTGTTTTTCCATAAAGGCGAGGAGTTCCTCCTGAAGCGGCCTGACCATTTCGTAGCCGAATTTCATGACGCCCGTACAGACTTGGACCGTATCCGAGCCGAGGAGGATGAATTGCGCGGCATCGCCGCCGGTTTCGATCCCGCCCATACCCGAGAGAGAACGCCCGGGGAATTCGTTGCGGATCATCGTGGCGACTTCCATGCACATGCGAAGCGCAATCGGGCGCACCGCTTTCGACGAGTAGCCGCCGGGGGTCGTGTAACCTTCCACCGTCGGCTCGGGGCGCAACGTTTCGAGGTTCACGCCCATCACCGAACGGATCGTATTGATTGCGCTGATCCCATGGCAGCCGGCCCGGAGTGCAGCGCGAGAGGGATCTTCGATATGGGTAATGTTCGGCGTCATCTTGGCCCAGACTGGCTTTTTGGCCGCGCTCATCACCCAGGTGCAGACTTCCTCCAAAACTTCCGGATCCTGTCCCATCGCGGCGCCCATTTTGCGTTCGGGCAGGCCGTGCGGACAGGAGAAATTCAGTTCAAACCCATCCACACCGGCGTCCTGACACCGTTCGACAATCTCGATCCAAGCCTCGCGGTGGTATTCCTCCATGATCGAGGCAATCAAAACACCGTCCGGATGCAGGTCTTTGCATTTCTTGAATTCCTCGATCCAGATGGAAAGCGGACGGTCGCTGATGAGCTCGATGTTTTCCCAGCCGATGACTTCTTTGCCGTCGTTCGCGTGGAGCTTGGCGTAGCGCGGAGTGACATTGACGACCTTGGAAGCGTCGAGGCTAACCGTCTTGGCGATGACCGCGCCCCAGCCTTCGCGGAAGGCGCGCGAGATCACGTTCAGGTTCGTCCCGGGAGGGCCGGAGGCGATGACGAAGGGGTTTCTGAGCTGAAGCCCGTCAACGGTGGTGGCGAGGGTGGACATGGAATTTACAACTTTTGGGGAGGATGGAGCATTTTCGGGGCCACAGGAGAATTTTCAACCCTCCAGAATGCGGTTCATGGCCAGAGTGGCGAGTCGGTCGAACGCGCGAACGGCTGCGACGAGATGCTCTTCGCGGGTGTCTTCCAGCTTGTTGTGACTGATCCCGTGAAGGCTCTGGACAAACATCATCACCGTCGGCACGCCCGCCCGGCACACCTCGGCGGCGTCGTGGAGGGGGCCGGATGGAAGGCGGTGGCTCGTCCCGCAGGTTTCGCGGATCGCCGTGTCGCAGAGCTCAATGAGTTCAGGATGAAAGGGGATCGGTTCGATGTCCCAGATGCGATCCCACGTCACCGTCACCCCGGCTTCCTCCGCAAACCGCTCGGAGGCGATCCGGGCCTCGGAAAGCATGATGGCGAGTTTTGTGGCATCAAGGTGGCGTTGATCGAGCGTCATGCGGCACTCGGCGACAACGCTGGTCACGATGCCCGGAGCGGTCGTGCAACAGCCAATCGTACAGACGCCGCCGTGTTCTTTGGCGATGCGATAAATCTCTGGACTCATGCGCGCCGCCGCGAGAAAAGCGTCGCGGCGTCGGTTCATCGGCGTGCTCCCGGAATGGGCGGCCTGACCGTGAAAGGTGATCGCGTGTCGTTCGACACCGAATGTCCCGAGAACAACTCCCAGCGGGAGATCGAGGTCGAGAAGAACCGGTCCTTGTTCGATATGAAGCTCCAAATAGGTCGCCGCATTCCGCAGCTCGACGCCCGCGGTCTTGACGGCTTCAAAATCAATTCCCACTGCGTGCAGTGCGTCCGGGAGCGAAATGCCATCCCGATCGCGAAGGCTGCGGGCTTCGTCCATGTCCAGAGTCCCGGCACACGCGGAGGAACCGAACAGACTCTTTCCAAAACGCGCCCCTTCTTCATCCGCCCAATCCACAAGACGGACCGTGACCGGCGAGCGGCCGTTTGTTTCCTTCGCAATCCGGCGCAGGATTTCCAGGCCGGCGAGAAGATTCAGGCTCCCATCAAGCCAGCCACCATTCGGAACGGAATCGATGTGACCGCCAAGGAGAAGAGCCTCCGGGCGGTCTCCGGCGAGCGTGGCCCAGAGATTGCCCGCGGCGTCGGTGTGAACTTCGACCGGCAGCCCGGCCAGCTTCGAGCGGAACCACTCGCGGGCCTTTGTCCACGTTGGTGTGAACGCCACCCGCTGTGCGCCGTTTTCGTCTCCGGTGAGCGCCCGCAATTCTTTCAATTCCGAGATCGTCCGCGCTGGATCCATTTCCGGGATGTAATGCCCAGGCGGCGGGATGGAAAGATGTTCCGCTCGTCGATAATGCTCGCATTCCCAGCGTGACCGGACCAGCCTTTCGCGCATGGCAGCAGGGCAGGCGATGTTGGCAGATTCCTTCGGACGGAGGGTGGATTACCTCCGCATCTCCGTCACCGACCGCTGCAATGAGCGGTGTCTCTATTGCATGCCGGAGGGCTACAAGGGCTGGTCGCAACGCCCGGATCACCTCACGGCGGAGGAAATTCTCGGCACCGTGGAGGCGGCCACGCGGCTGGGCTTTTCGAAGTTTCGGATTACCGGTGGCGAGCCATTGGTCCGTCGGGATCTGCTCACGATCTGCCGGGGCATCGGACATCTGCCGGGCGTCCGATCTCTGGGACTTTCCACCAATGGTACGCGGCTCGGTCCGGTGGCCGGTGAATTGAAAGCCGCCGGCGTCCGGTCGGTGAATATCAGCCTCGACGCCCTCGACGCGGCCGTTTACCGAAAAATCACGGGGGGTGACCTCGAATCCGCGTTGGATGGAATCGAGGCTGCGGTGCGGGCGGGGATTCCTTCCGTGAAGCTGAACTGCGTGCTGCTGGCGGGTCTCAATGAAGACCAGCTCCTGCCGATCGTTCGCTATGCGGCGAAGCGCGATGTCGTGGTGCGGTTTATTGAGTTGATGCCGTTTGCGCGCACCGCCGGACTGGATGAGGAAAGCTTTTTTCCGGTCGGCAAAGCGATGGCGAGGCTCGCCGAGGCCGGGGAGCTTGTCGCGCTGCCGGATTATCGGCCCGGCCACGGCCCGGCGGTCTATTATGAATTCCGGCCGCTGAATGTGCGCGTGGGGTTCATTGGCGCGATGACGACGCCTCACTTTTGCGCGTCCTGTAACAAACTTCGTCTCACGGCCGATGGGAAACTTCGGCCGTGTCTGGGCCGACATGGCGAGATCGATCTTCTTGCCGCGCTGCGCAGCGGGGGCGGGGCAGCGGATGTTCTCCGCGCGGCCGTGGCGAACAAACCCGAGGACCACGAGTTTCTGCGAAACTACGAAACCACACGACCGATGACGGCGATTGGAGGATAGGCAACATGGGAGGAAAGGATCGACTTGGCGGGGCAATTGAGGGAGGGTCTGCGGCGAATTTGCCCACGATGTCACACGCCGCGGAAAAACTCATCCCATTCGCACCCGAACCCGCTAAGCCCTTCGCCTCGGTGGAGGACGCCGTCCGTCGGTCGCAGGAATATCTTCTCTCGATCCAGCGGGAGGACGGACACTGGGAAGGCGAGCTCACGGTCGATGCGACGCTTTGTTGCGACACGATTCTTTTCATGCACTGGCGCGGCCGCGTCGAGGAGGCGCTCCAGACCAAATGCGCGGCCCACATCCGGCGCCGACAGATGCCCGATGGCGGGTGGAATATTTTCATCGGGGGACCGAGTGAGATCAATGCCTCGGTCAAAGCCTATTTCGCGCTGAAGCTCGCCGGGGACCCGCCGAATGCGCCGTGGATGCGCGAGGCCCGGGCCAACATCCTGCGCCTCGGCGGCATTCCGCAGATGAATACCTACGGCCGTCTCTACCTCGCGCTGCTCGGGCAGTTTCCCTGGGAGTATGTGCCGACGATCCCGCCGGAGATTTTTCTCTTTCCGCGTTGGTTTCTTTTCAACATCTACGAGATGTCCTCGTGGAGCCGCACGATCATCGCGCCGCTCGCGATTCTGAATCACTTCAAACCGACACGCACCCTTCCCGCGGCCCTCCATCTGCACGAGCTCTACCCGGCCGGGATGGAAAATACCGACCTCTCGCTGAAAAAGGACCCGCGCTTCTGGGCGTGGCGGAATTTTTTCCTTCGGTGCGACGCCGCGCTCAAGCTCTACAACCGCTTTCCTTTCCACCCGCTCCGCCGCCGCGCGCTGGCGGCCGCCGAGGAATGGATGACCGTCCGCATGGGCGAGGGGAGCGAGGGACTTTCGGCCATTTTCCCGGCCATGCTCAATGCCATGATGGCGCTGCAGGTTCTGGGCTACGGCGAAGACCACCCGCTCATGCAAAAAGCATGGAAAGATTTCTCCGGTCTCTTCGTGGACGATGCGGATGACTTCCGCATCCAACCCTGCCTCTCCCCGGTTTGGGATACCGCCATCACCACCATCGCGCTCGGCGAATCCGGGCTCGGACGCGAGCACCCCGCTTTGCGCCGGGCGGCGGATTGGCTGTCCAAACGCGAGGTCCGTTTTGCGGGCGACTGGGCCGAGCGGCTCCGCGGAGTCGAGCCAAGCGGGTGGGCCTTTGAGCACGACAACAAATACTACCCGGATACCGACGATACGATGATGGTCCTCATGGCCCTGCGTCAGGCCGCCGCGGAGAATCCCGGCGAGCGTCAGGAGCAGTTTGATCGGGCGCTGAAGTGGTTGCTCGCCTTTCAATGTGCGGACGGCGGCTGGGCGGCGTTTGACAAAGACGTCACTGCCGCCTGGCTCGAGCACGTTCCGTTTGCCGATCACAATGCCATTCTCGACCCAACGTGCAGCGATCTCACCGCCCGTGTGCTGGAGCTTCTCGGGGCCATCGGCTACGACCCCCGGAGCCCGGTCGTCCGCCGCGCCGTCGCCATGCTCCGCCGCACGCAGGAGCCGGACGGCTCGTGGTACGGACGCTGGGGAGTGAATTACATTTACGGCACTTGGCAGGCCCTTCGCGGACTGGCCGCCATCGGCACCAACATGGACGAGGAGTGGATCCGCCGCGGACGCGACTGGCTCGAAAGTTGTCAGAACGACGACGGCGGGTGGGGCGAGACCTGCGAGAGTTATAATTTCCCAGCCCTCAAAGGCCGCGGACCCAGCACCGCCAGTCAGACCGCCTGGGCGCTGATGGGCCTTCTCGCCTGCGGCCAGCCCGACCGGGAATCCATCCGCCAAGGCGTTCGGTGGTTGGTCTCCCACCAGTCTGCCGACGGCTCGTGGGCCGAGGAATATACAACCGGCACCGGATTTCCCTGCGTCTTCTACCTCCGCTACGACATGTATCGGAACCACTTCCCGCTCCTCGCACTGGCCACCTACCGCCAGGCAACCGGGAACGTCTGACGCTACTTCCCGGTTTTCTGGGGCACCTTCACGATCCGCGTCGTGTCGTAACCTTGCGCCGCGAGTGAGGCGAGGATTTTGGCGTAGCGCGCCTCGGACATCTCACGGTCCCGGCTCATGATCCAAACCAAGTCCCGCGAGGGATGGCCGATCACCGTGTGGCGATAGTCCTCCGAAAGATAAATCACGAGGTAAGGTGCCCAGAACGGCCAGATGAATTGCACAGCCCACTCCGCATTGGTTTTGCGGTCCACCACGCGCCCGAGCGCTTTCAATTCCTGCTGCGGCGCGTCGAGGGACTTTTTGTGGAAAACATAGCGGATGTCGATCTTCCCGTCCGCCCGCGGTTCGTAGATATCCATCGTTCCTACATTGTCCTTCTCAACAAACCACGGAATCATCCCGATAACATACCAAGGCCCCATGAAACGGGCCAGATCCACGTGGTCAACAGTTTGGAGAGGCGGTTGTTTCGGCATGGTCGAGCAGCCCGTCAGCAGGGCCAGAGCAAATAGAATGGCGATGCGCACCAGGAAAAGATTCGATCCCCACGCGCCATTGGGTGCAAGAAGTTTTCTATCTAGGCACCGTTCTCGATCGGCTCGCAGTGATGCAGGGCGTTTATTGCTTATCTTGTCAGAAGGACCCGGAAAGGCTCGAGATCGAGGAGCGCGTTCGGACAGGGTTCCCGAGAATTTTTATGACAGCATTTCGAGTTCTATTGCTTCTGATCTTGGTGGTTCTTTCCGCTTACACCGGGGTGGTGATTGCGAAACACGGTTTGGGGTTGCGGCTAAGCAACAAGATTTCTGTAAAAGTGGTCGGGTGATGAGGGGTGGAGTGGC
>CAZEYT010000058.1:0-17133 GCA_964516295.1 uncultured Chthoniobacterales bacterium
GAAACACCAACCAAATCTCTCATAGCAAGTGGATCAAACTCCGGGGGCACTCCACCGCCCTTACGTTACGTCTGACGGGACGACCGTCCAAGGGCATTGGAGGACGACGCCGAACTGGACGACTTCGGACAATATCAACCAGTGAAGTGGCCCGGGTCTATGGGATAAGGGTTCCCCCGCCCCGGAGACAGGGGCAAGGTATTCCCAGGGGTGGATTGAGAGGCTTTCAGGAGAATAGCTCAAATTGCTCCGGCTTCCTCTTCGGTTTGAGTTTTTCTTCCATCCGCCGGATGAAGGATTTCCGCGAGCGGATGGCCTACTCCAATTGCTCAACTTCCTTCTTCGCCTCTTCGAGTTGCCACCGTTCGTAATGCGCGGCAAGCTCCCGTGCTTTCGGAACGATCAGGGGTGCGATCAAATAACGCTGAAGGTGGTGTATGAGGCAATACGCGTCCGATCTCTCGTAGAGCCAAGTCTTGATGTGGTCCTTGTGGTAATCCTCATACTCGAAAAAGCCGTTTCCGATTTCTTCGGACCCATAATCTATTAGCCAAGCATACAGGAATCACACCAAAAGACCTTTAAACGCGCCTTTCGCGCAATGTCTCGCCGGGGCAGTCGGTATCCACAAAGCCGGACTCGTAAAACTTCCAAGCTGCATCACGATTCCGCCGCGGGTCTTGGATGCCTCGCCGGGGACAATTAACACGTCCTTGTCCCGCATCACGTTCGACCATTCGAATTTCGTGATTTCCGGCAATGCTCAACGTATGCTTCCCAAACCTTGGCCAGCGGTCTCGATTTTGCTGCAACGTCACGCCGGGCGACAAATTCTTTGGCGGCTTCCCAAAGAGAGGTTTGAGAAGCGCTGTCGCGACATCTGTAGCACCTTTCGGGAGCGAGGTTCCCAGGAGCGCCCTGTGGACGCATTCCGTCCTGCGATGCGTGCGATGGCCAAGGATCCTCACGAGCCTCCAACCGCAGGCGACGCAAACCGTTCATTCCCCGATTGCGAGGACGACGGAGGGATGTGGCCGACGGAATTTCCGATTCGCGCCCACCCCGGACTCCGTGGCAGACTCGAGAAACCCACATGCATGTTCCCACATTGATCGAGCGTAAGCGCGAGGGCGGCGAGTTGTCGCACGAGGAAGTAACCGACATCATCCACGGCTATCTCGATGGCTCTGTGCCGGACTATCAGATGAGCGCCTTGGCCATGGCGATTTTTTTTCGCGGGATGACCACTTATGAGACATCCGCGCTGACGGCTGCGATGCGGGATAGCGGAACGGTTTTTCGATGGCCGCCCGGCACGCCACCGAAAGTGGACAAACACTCGACCGGCGGCATAGGAGACAAAGTTTCCCTCGTCCTGGCCCCGCTGCTCGCCTGCGAGGCGTTGTGGGTGCCCATGGTTTCCGGGCGGGGACTCGGCATCACCGGGGGAACGCTGGACAAGCTCGAAAGCATTCCGGGATTCCGTGTGCACCTTTCGATGGAGGAATGTTTCCGCCAGATCGAACGGGTCGGGGTGTTCCTGGCCGGACAGACGGCGGATTTTTGTCCGGCGGACAAGAAACTCTATGCCTTGCGGGATGTGACGGGAACGGTTCCCTCGCGACCACTGATCGTTGCGAGCATTATGTCAAAGAAACTCGCCGAGTCCCTCGACCGGTTGGTGCTCGATGTGAAATTCGGGTCGGGGGCATTTATGAAAACACGCGAAGAAGCGCAGCTTCTTGCGGAGGGTCTTTGTTCCGCCGGGCTCGCAAACGGGGTAGCGACGTCGTTTTTGTTGTCCCCGATGGACGAACCACTGGGTCGAACCGCCGGGAATGCGCTTGAGGTGCGGGAGGCGGTGGAAACCCTGCAAGGCTGCGGACCGAAAGATCTCATCGACATGACCCTCGACCTGGCGGTGCGCGTGAGCGGCACATCGCGTGAGGCCCTGGCCCGGCGTCTGGAGAACGGCTCGGCTTTTCAGAAGTTCATCGAATTGGTCGAGGCTCAAAACGGCGACGCCCGGGCCTTTGAGAAGTGGGAGGCGTTCCATCCCGCGCGGGTCGTTCGTGATCTCCCCTCCCCGCACAGCGGTGTGATCACCCGCCTGGATGCGGGAACGATCGGTCGTGCCTGTGTCGCCCTCGGTGCCGGTCGGAAAACAACGTCGGACCGGATTGACTTTTCCGTGGGGGTTTCTTCGATTCGGAAAGTCGGTGAGACGGTTTGCAAAGGGGAACCGCTTCTAAGGATTCACGCGGGATCCGAAGAAGCCGCCGACGAAGCGCGCCGAGCGATTTCCGCCGGTGTTGGAATTCAGACTTAGAATAGGGAGGTGACCGCGTTCACAGCCTTTCCGTAGAGCGTGTGACGTCCGCCCCGGCTCAGTTCGGAGACGAGGATTTCCGTGATCTTCTCGCGCCCGGCCCCCAACGTCGGAAAAGCTTCCGAGACACCCGGTGCGTGAATGCACCCATGGAAAAACTCCGACCCCTCTTCGCGACGAAGCTCGAAGAACGCCTCGCCGCACGCCAGCCGTACCAATGATACGGCGGCTCCGGGTTCCTCGACCAACTCGAAGGCCACTTGCCGACCGTCCGGTGCGGAGAAGAAATGCCGCGAGAGAAGATGCTGAAGTGTCCACCCCAGTTGGGCCGCCAGCCAGCCGAGGAGGAGAAGACCGGTCGTGCGGTGTCCGGGAGAACAAACAATGCGCACGGAATCAATCCGACTCAGACAGGCCATCGCCGCAGCGTGATCGAAGAGGCTCGCGAGAGCAAAGCGATAATGATAGAGCCGGGTCCAATTCAGGTCGCACAGGACCGGCGAGGAATCGGCACGCGAGACAATCTTTTGCGCACGGGCAAATTGCACGGCGGGATCGGCCCAGCCGGCACTGTCAAAAATGAGACGATCCACCCACGCCCAAAGTTTCTCGTCGACGGCATCGTGAAAGTTCCCCTGCCACCAGAAACAGAGGGGCAGATCGGAATCGAGGTGGGAGAAAACAATATTCGGGAGGGCATCCGCGGCATCGCCATCCAATTGGAACGTGATCTGCTCGGAGCAAATCTGACGCCCCCCTTTCCCCGCGATATGGCAATGTGCACTGATCCAAGCCTTGGCCGAAGACTCCGTGGCACTGCGGTTGGCAAGGATCAGAATGGCCCGGCAGGCGTGCTGGCTGGCGATCTCGGAGACAATCGCCGTGTTCCCGGCAACCGCAGACGGGTCCTCGGTATAGATCGCGAGATTGATGAGCGACGCGCGGGTTTTCGTATCGTCGCTGGATTCCCAGAGACGACCGAGTTCCTTGTCAATGCGTCCGATCTCGACCGGAAGTCCGGGTTGGATAGCCGCGCTCATAATCCTTAGAGCCGCCTCCAGGCCGCTCCGTGGCGTTTGATGAGTTCGTCCGCCTCAGTCGGTCCCCACGAACCGGCAGAGTAAAAGCAAATATCATCCGAGCGCGTCTGCCACGCCTCGCGAATCGAGTCGACAAACTTCCAGGCTTCCTCAACTTCATCGCGACGGGCGAAGAGGGTCGCATCTCCGCTCATGGCATCGAGCAAGAGGCGCTCGTAGGCCTCGGGGGTCGCTTTTCCAAAGCTGGTTCCATAATGAAAATCCATTTTCACCGGCTCGATCCGCAGACTGGACCCCGGCATCTTCGCACTCATGCGGAGCGATACGCCCTCGTCCGGCTGAATGCGGATGACGAGAACGTTGTCGTCGATGGCTTCGCCCGTGGCTTTGAAGAGTACCGGCGGCACGCTTTTGAAATGCACGGCGATCTCGGTGCCGCCTTTCGGCAGCCGCTTTCCGACACGAACAAAAAACGGCACACCGGCCCAGCGCCAGTTGTCGACGTTGATCTGAAGGGCCACATAGGTGTCGGTTTCCGATTCCGGATTCACATTCGTCTCGTCTCGGTAGGCGGCGACGCGTTTTCCATTGATGGCTCCCGCGCCGTATTGACTGCGCACCACATGGCGGAAGACCTCGTCCCCATGAAGCGGACGGAGAGAGCGCAGCACTTTCACCTTCTCATCGCGGATGGCATCGGCATCCAGACCGGCCGGCGGTTCCATGGCGGTGAGGCAGAGGAGTTGGAGCAAGTGGTTCTGCACCATGTCCCGGAGAGCGCCCGATTTGTCGTAGTAACCCGCGCGCCCCTCGACTCCCAGCGGCTCGCTGGCGGTGATTTGCACATGATCGATGTAGCGTGCGTTCCACATTGCCTCGAACAGCGCGTTGGCAAAGCGGAGGACCATGATGTTCTGCGCGGTTTCTTTGCCGAGATAGTGGTCGATGCGGTAGGTATCCGCCTCGGGGAACGCCCCTTCGACAAGATCATTCAAATGCCGCGCGCTCGGGAGATCGTTGCCAAATGGCTTCTCGACGATGACCCTCGCCCAGCCCCCGTCGGCCCCGCGGTTCAACCCGCTCTTGCGCAGATTTTCGAGAATGACCGCGAATTGATCCGGCGCGGCCGCGAGATAAAAAAGCCGGTTGCCACGTGTTCCCCGGGCCGCATCCAGTTCATTCAGACGCATCGCCAGCGAGATGTACCCTTCCAAGTTGTCGAACTCGCTGCGGTGGTAGAAAATTGCCGAGGCGAAGCTTTCCCAGAGTTCCTCTTGAATGGACTGACGCGAAAATTTCACCGCCGCTTCGTGGAGTTCGGTGCGAAAAACCTCGTCCGTTTTGTCCCGGCGGGCAAAGCCCACCACACTGATGGCCGGCGGAAGAGCTCCATCCGCGGCAAGATTATAGAGGGCCGGAACGAGTTTCCGATGGGTAAGATCGCCGGTTGCTCCAAAAATAACGAGCGTACACGGATCCGGCATCGGTCGGCTGGTCAGGCCTTCGCGAAGCGGGTTGGCGGATTTTTTTGTTTGCGAGATCGCCATAAAGTTTCGGGAGCTATTATCGGTTTGCCACCCGGCTTTCAACCGAGAAGGTTCAGAGAATGACGTGGGAGACTCTTTCCGACCATGCGGAGAAGATCGTGGATGAGACGCTCCGCGAGCTTCCTGAAGAAGTGCGCGAGCGCCTGGCGCGGGTGCCGGTTTTGATCGAAAAGGAACCCTCCCCCGAAGATATCGCCGAGGGCGTCGATCCGGACACGCTTGGCTTTTTCGACGAAACCATCGAAGGGGTGCCACGCATCCGGCTTTGGCTCGTCAACATTCTCGATTATGCGGAAAATGATCCCGACGTTTTCGACGAGGAAGTCCGCACAACCCTCCTGCACGAGATCGGGCATGTCCTCGGCTGGGATGAGGAAGACCTCGACTTGCGCGGTCTCGGATGATCGCGCGGCGCGACGTTGACAAGCCCTGGGTGAACGATTTACCTGTCACCCATGCCCATGCTCGACATGAATGATCCGGAAGACCGTCAGATCCGCTGGATCTTGATTTCTGCCTCCGCGGCCGCTGTCCTCGGATTTCTCGTCACCGTTCTTGTCGTCGCCGTCCTGATCTCCATGAACTTCAATGTCATGGAATGGATGGAGTGACGGAGACGGATTTTTCCGCTTCGTCTGCCCCGCTCCGCCCGGAAGCCGCCGCGCACAGGCAGGCTCCGAAAAAGATGATGACTCCGGACAAATAGACCCAGAGGAGGAGAAGCATCAGCCCTCCCACGGTTCCATAGATCGCGTTGTAGTTCACGAACCGCGGCAGGTAATTCACAAAAGCATTCTGGCAAAATTGCAGCGCCAGTGAGACGAACAGCGCAGGCATCCAGACCTGCCGGAAGTAAACCCTGCGCCGCGGAGCCAGCATGTAGAGCAGCGTGAAGGCATAGAAAAGCACCGCACCGGCAAGGACATACCGGCTCCAATCAAAGACCCCGCCGACCATGTCGAGGTTCAGTCCGGGAACCTGCTTTTCGAGAAAATCCTGGAAAAACAAAACCACCTTCTTGGCCGCTTGGATCATCGCCGGGGCCACGATGCCGATCAGGAGCGCGCTCGCGATCACGGCAATCATCAACAGGTTCTTAATCGGCATCTGCCACCACGGAATCTCGATCGTGTGCCAAGCCCGATTCACCCCCCGCACCAGCGCCTGGAAAAATCGCAGCGAACACCACAGAAGGATCACCACGGAGACCAAGCCGATGCTTCCGCGCGACCGCTCGAGCGATGCCACCATCTGCCACACCAGATTCTGTTGTTCGGCTCCGAGGGGAAAATAGCGCCCGATCGTCTGGATCACCTCCGACGGCGCGAAAATCGCCGAGCCCACCGTGAGCAAAAGCGCAAACAGCGGAAAAAGGGAAAACAGTGCGTAATAGGCAAATGAGGCCGCGCGCTGCTCTCCATCGATCTCTATAAACATGCAAATCGATTTCCAGACCACACGGCCCGCCTCCCGGACCCGCTCCAGCGCAGAAGCCATCACGTGCCGCATGCTAGGGACTGCGAGAAAAATTTCCACCCCGGACCTCGGGATTCTTCTTGTTTCGCAGGATACGCGAACTAGTCTTGCCTCTATGTCTCAGACGTTTGGGCAATATATACGAGCCTTGAGGGAAAAAGCCGGCCTGACCCAGCGGGCACTCTCGCAGGCTGTGGGCTTTCGGAGTTTGGCGCATTTGAGCGACATCGAGAGCGGGAAGCGGCATCCGTCGCGGGAGACGCTTCCGAAGTTCGCCGAGGCCTTGGGAGTTCGTCTGGAGGAATTGGAGATACGCGATGTCCGCAGCCCGGTGGACGCTGTGAAAGCGCTTTTCGCCGCCAGACCCGAGATGATCGGGGCCTTTTCCAAAGTGGTCGAACTGGCCAGAACGATGGACGCCGACGAGTTGGTCCGCCGGGTTTCGCGCGGCGAGGAGCCGAAGCCGGCGAAACAGGAACCGTCACCCGCTCCGATTGTTGCCCCCACGCCACCGACTCCGGTTCCACAGGCACCTCCTCCAACCGTCGAGCCGCCTCGTCCGATTGAAACGCCCACTCCGTCGGCTCCCGAATTCGTGCCCGCCCCCGCCCCGCACCTCTCCCCAGAAGCCCGGGAAATCGAGTCTCCAGCCCCCAAAAAAGCCGCTTCGGAGAAGAACATCCGAGACGACCAGCCCCGTTTGTTTTAGGCTGAGGGGGATGGCAGAAATCTCGACGCCCACAGAGCAGGTGATCCATCACGGTCTGGCGACGGACGCGAGGGGCTTCTGGAGCGGTGCTCCTGTCCTGGCCGGTTCGGAGTCGCTGCGGACTGTTCGCTTTCGCGGTGAGTCCCGGAGAGTGGGCGACTGGCATTTCGTTGAAAAAGACGGCCTCCTGCTCGGCGCGGCCCGAACTCCCGCCCGCGGACGGAAACTGGCCTCCGCAGCAGCGTCCCTCTACGGGCAGCTTTTTCCGGCGTTGGCCGATCAAAACCTCTATCGTATCTGGCACTTTGTTCCGGAGATCAACCAGCTGGAGCATGGACTCGAAAACTATCGGGCGTTCTGCCTCGGTCGGCATACGGCTTTCGACGAATTTTTCGGAGAAAAGGCCTCCCACCGCATGCCGGCGGCGTCGGCCGTCGGAAGTCGTGGGTCGGATCTCGTCATGTGGGTCCTCGCCGGCCGACAAACGGCCCGGTTTTTGGAAAATCCGTCACAGATCCCGGCCTATCGCTATCCGGCAGAATACGGCCCCCGTCCCCCTTGCTTTGCCAGGGCCACGCTGACCCCGGAGCGACTATACGTCTCCGGGACCTCCAGCATTCGCGGACATGCGACCGTTGCCCCCGGCGACGTTCACGGACAAGTCGCCGTCACCCTCGAAAACCTCCGCATCGTGCTCGCCCAAGCCGGTTGTGATTTTTCCGACCTTCGGCGGCCGGGGGCCAGCGCGACTGTCTATCTTCGACATCCGGCGGATTTGGATCGGGTGCATGACCATCTCACCACCGCTTGGGGGAACGCGACGGACGCGGCGCTTTACCTTCAAGCCGACATTTGCCGGATCGACTTGGACGTGGAAATCGAGTGCCAGATCCCGCAGATCGCTACCTGAGCCGCTCCGCCACAAACCCCGCACTGGTGCGGGCGTGCTCCGGTGTGAACGCCACTTCCGGATCCGGCGGACGATGGAGATCCTGAAGTCGGATCGCTCCCCCTTGCCAGATCCAGGCATCACTCCGGTAGGGGCCCACTCGCCGCGGATCGCTCCACGTGTGAATTCCCAAAAGCGGACTCCCCACCGCTGCCGCCAAATGCATCGGCCCGCTGTCCACACTCACCACAAACGCTGCGCCGCGCATCAAGGCGACCAAGTCCGCCAACGTCGTTCGATGCGTCAAATCGACGACATTTTCCGGATACCTTTCCGTCAACTCTCCCGCGCCAACGAGAACAATCTGAATATCTGCATTTCTTGCGAACTCTGCAACGAATGCAGATATTGCCGGTTGACTTAACGCCTTCCCAGCCCCTCGTGCAAAGGGATGAAAAACAATGTAACACCCTTTCACAAAGTGACTTATACCGTTTTTGTCCGAAAAAACAGAAAAATCCGGCGGCGTCAGGCGGTGGATACCGAGAGGCTCCAAACACCCGAGATAACGATCCACCGCGTGGGCCGAGGAATCAATCGCACTGACCTGATGATAAAAATACCGGCTGAACTCCCGCGCATCGCTGAGGCCGTGAATTTCCGAGGAGCCTGCCAGTCGGCTCATAAGCCCGCTGCGAAAGAGACCCTGAAGATCGATCGTCAGGTCGGGCCGAAGTTGCCGCAAGTCGCTATACCAGCGAACTGCGCGAATCTTACCGCTCCATCCTCGAAAGGAGATTCGGGGAAACGGATAAAGGTCGGCGATGGCCGGATGATTCTCGAGAAGTGGCTGCCATCGGGGATCGACGATCCAGCGGATTTTGGTCTCCGGCCAAGCGGCGTGGAGGGCAGCCGCTACGGGCAGGGCGTGGATAACATCCCCCATGGAGCCCGGCTTGATGAGGAGCAGGGAACGGGGAGGGATCATGCCATCACCGCCCCACGGCCAAACGGTCCGCCAAGCGGGCTGGGAGTCCTGCAGCAAGAATCGCTTTTTGAGCCCCCTCAAGATCATACTCCAGACGACGGAGCGTCACCTCATTCGTGGTGGTATCGTAAATGCAATACGCGGCACGCCAGTCGCCATCCCGCGGTTGACCGACGCTTCCGACATTGACGAGGTATTTTTTGCCGGGCTGGATCGGCAGTGTGTCGAGAGCGAGCGTGCGCACACTTCCGTCGCGCACGTAGGCCTTCGGCGCGTGGGTGTGACCGATGAAGCAGACCGAGGTATGCTGATAGCTGAAACTCGAGGCGGCATCGAGTTGATTGAAAACATAGCCCCACTTGTGCGGGGTATCGAGGGTGGCGTGGACAATCGTAAAATCCCGCACCTGACGCTGGAGCCGCAGCGCGCGGAGCCAGTCTTTGTCGTTGTCGGCGAGCTGGTCGCGGGTCCAGTTCATGGCTTCCTCCGCCAAGGGATTGAATCCTTCCTGATCGCCAAACATGGACGCCTGGTCGTCGTGGTTTCCCTTCACGACCGGGCAATCCAGATCACGCACGATGTCGAGACACTGCTTCGGGAAGGCATTGTAGCCGACGACATCTCCCATGCAGACAAAGTGCGTGCAATTCTGATCCTTGGCATCGGCAAGGACTGTTTGGAGAGCGTGAAGATTGGCGTGAATGTCGCCGAAAATAGCAAATCGCATGTTGATTGGGTCGGAAAAGCCCCCAGTTGGGAGAAGAAACGGGGCTAGTCTATTCGCTGCGACTCCGGAATTTCCAGTTTCTTTTCGAGCGCCTTCAGGGTTGTTACAAGGGTCGGAAGTCGCTGGGATGGTCCCTCGTTGTAGAGCGCCAGAAGCAATTCGTAGGCCTCGCGTTCCCGGCCCGGACACTTCGACATTTCATAACCGGCAAACCGGCGGATGTAGCCCGGCGCATCCGGGAACTTGGAGGCTTTCAGAAAATTTTCCCCGGCCCCGCAATGGTCCTCAAATTTGTCCCGCAGCAAAATGGCCAGCTGGAGGTAAAGCTGGTAGCGATCCGGATTGTTGCGGATCCCCCGCTCGAGAATCTCGCGGCCCAGTTGAAAATATTGCCGCTGGGCCCGGATGCGGAGCGCTTCGCTGGGTTGCTTTTCGTCCTGCATGGCCGCCGCGCTCGCGTTCCAGGCCATGTGCCAGGACGCCATGTCCCAATAAAGCAAAGAGCGCGGTTGCAGAGTCGTGACCGTGTCGAAGATGCCGGCCATGCGGCCCCACTCGGTATTCTCCCAAGCGATGTGCGCCTCGATCCACAGAAACGCCGCCAAGGGCGACCGGAAACCGCTCAGCGCCGCCAGGAATCCCATTTGTCCCACACGCTCGCGCAAATCCAAGTTCAGGGATGTCTTCCGAAATCCCGCCGCCGCCGCTTCCTTTTGAAGCTGGATCTGAAGGGGTAGCAGCGCGGCCCCGGCGAGAGCCAACAGGACCAGAGCACAGAGTCGCCGCGCCGTCATAGTTCGCGTCCGGAAAACACCAGCGCAGCCAACAGAAAGTAAACCGCCACGTAGAGCCCGCCCAAGGCCAGCGTTTGCAGGAACAGCCCAAGCGGCACCGCCACCCCGGCGATCACGTCGTCACTGAGATTGAACGCCTGCAAATCCGGAAACAACAGAGCCACCAACGCGGCGAGAATGCGCGTCCACCACTGGATATCCACCCCGGCCAGCCAGAACTCGCGCGCGGTCGCCTGGAGGTGTCCGATGAAGTAAACCGCCGTCGCCATCAGGATCGTGAAAATTGCCGAGGTCGAAAAGGTCGAGATGAAAAGCGTGAGCCCGGCGAGCAATGCGGCTTTCACGAAGATCATCACGATCCCAGGGACGAGGTTGATGTTGAACGTGGCGTCGGTGATTTCTTTGAGGGCAAACGCGATATCCTCCGGGGCCGCGCCCTCCAGCTGCGCGCGCGTTTCATTGAGCACCCACTGTTCGCGCGTCCAGAGCACCACCAAAAACACCGCGCTCATCAGCAGAATCGCAAGACCGAGCAGCAAAAGGATGCCGCCGAGCTTTCCGAGCAGATACGAAAACCGTGGCACGGGCTTGGCGAGAATCGTGTAAATCGTCCGCTCCTCCATGTCCTTAGGCAAAAAATTCGCCGTCGCCAAAATCGCCAGAATCGAAGTGAAAACCGCCATCGCGCCGAGCGAGATGTCCTTGAGCATTTGAAACTGCTCCTGAAACGAGAATTTCGCCACAAAGGCCGAATTCCCGATGATCAGCAGCGCGAAAATGAGGAGAAAATAGAACACCTTCATGCGCACCAATTCGGTGAACGTGTTCCACGTGATCGCGAGGGTTCCGCCGAGGGACTTCATCATGCGCTGCGGATTATGGAAAACAGGGACGCCCGTGTCGAGCAGCGGAAGAGATGGTCTTACGAACGCATTCTTGCCACCGGGAAAAAGGTCCCGACATCCCGCCCCGCTATAGCCGATGAGAGTTGGTCCGGCTGACGTCCGTCCAGGATGTGGACGGGAATTTTGGCCTCGGTGGCGAGACGCACGGCTTCTAGCTTCGTCTTCATGCCGCCGACGGATTCCTCTCCTTTGTCCGGTCGGATGAGATGAAAAACCGAGGCGAGATTTTTCACCTGAGGCACGCGGTGTCCGTCCGCGTCGAGCAGGCCGTCCACACTGGTCAGGATCAACAAATGCGTTGCTCCGGCGAGGATCGCCACCTCGGCCGAGAGACGGTCGTTGTCGCCAAAGCGCAGCTCATCCACGGCGATGGAATCATTTTCGTTGATGATCGGGACGACCGTGCGCGAGTCGAGCAAGCGGTCGAGGGTATTGCGCGCGTTCGTCCGATGCATCCGGCTGTCGATGTCCCCATGCGTGAGGAGCAGCTGCGCGGCGTGAAGGCCGTGCGGTCGGAATGACGCGGCGTAGAGGCGCATGAGCTCCGGCTGCCCGGTTGCCGCGCACGCCTGTTTGCCCGGGAGATCGTCGGGCCGACGGGACAGTCCCAAAACACGAACCCCTGCGGCAATCGCGGCGCTGCTCACCAGAATGCAGGAATGACCGGCCTTTTGAAGTGCGGCAACTTCGGCGGCCAGGCGGCGGAATTGCGCGGTATCGAGAGCCCGCCCGCCGGACCGCGAAAGGACCCCGGTGCCGAGCTTGATGACCAGACGATGTTTTTTCATGAATCTGCGATCATTTCCAGAAAGCCCGTTTCGAGCGCAAGACCTTCCTGAACGCCGCGCGCGAGGCGGTCGCGTGTGCGGTCGAGGGCCTCGAGGCGGCGAAGAAGATCCACGGGCGGGTGGAGCGCAGCGATCCGCCGAATGGCTTCCGGCACCGGCTCGGCAGGCACGTGGTGGTGACGAAGGGCCGCGGCCAAAACATCCGCCGCCGCCTGAAAAAGCGCCTGACGCTCGCGGACCACGATCGCCTCGGTGCGGGCCTTCACCTGCTCCTCGCGTTCATCCTGCCATTTGGAATCCGTCGACTCCTTGTAAATCTTGAGCTCGCGCTTAAGATCGCCTTCCAACTCCCCGGCGACCCGCTCGCGGATCCCCGAAATCGCACGTTGAAACGCCCGGGTCAACCGCATCGCCGAGGCGATGTCCGGGCCGCCGGATTGGAGGAGTGCCGCGATGAGGGCGTCGGCGATCTCCTTTTTTTCGGCGTTCATCCCGGGCGGCACTGCCGAGCGCAACGGCACCGAAATACACCGCGAGAGAATCGTTTCCAACACGGCATCCGGCAGCGTCGTCAGAAGAAACATATGGCACCCCGGCGGCGGTTCTTCGAGGGTCTTCAAGAAGGCATTGGCTGCCTGGGGTTGAAGCCGGTCGGCGTCTTGGATCACAGCGACCTTGTTGCGCCCGATGAGCGGCTTGCGCTGGATCGACTGCTCCATGGCTCGCATCTGATCGATGACAATCCGCCGCGACTTCGACTCCGGAGCCACCGAATGAAAATCCGGGTGCGTCGCCACCGACTCGGCATCCGCCTCCAAAAGCCGCGCGGCCAGCCGGTGGGCGAGCCATTGTTTTCCCGAACTCTCGGGGCCGTTAAGCAAGTAGGCATGAGCCAGCCGACCGGATTCCATCGCCGCGGTCAGGCGTTCCAGAGCGTTTTCTTTCAACAAAGCCATGTCAGCACGCAGCGTCCGAAACTCACCGGCTCAAGTCGATGGGAAACTCTCCCCCCAGCCTGCTCCGCACCTCGGCAAGAATATCCCGGTGGATCTCATCCGGCGGACGCGCGGCTTCCAGCACGCGGATTCGGTCGGGTTCCCGCGCGGCGAGGTCGAGGTAGCCCCGCCGGACAGCATCAAAAAACGCCTCGGACTCCCGCTCAATGCGGTCGGGATTTCTTCCATCGAGCCTCGCCCGGGCTCCCGCGCGGTCCAGATCGAGGAGAAACGTAACGTCCGGGAGACAGCCGCCGACGGCGAAGGCATTCACCGCCTCCGTAGTCTGCGCCGCGATCCGGCGGGCGACGCCTTGGTAAACCGTCGTGGAATCCAGAAACCGGTCGGAGACCACCACCCTTCCGGCCCCGAGCGCGGGGCGGATCACCTCGCGCACCAGCTGGGCACGGCTGGCGGCAAAGAGGAGCAACTCCGCCTCGGGCGTGAGCGCCTCCCCCTCCGGCGCATGTTGGAGCAGATGTCGGATCAATTCCCCGGACGGCGTCCCGCCGGGTTCGCGAACCAGCACCACATCCCGACCCGCCCGTTGCAGCGCTTCGGACAGCAGTCGGATCTGTGTCGACTTCCCACAACCCTCCGAGCCTTCAAATGAGATGAACAAACCGGGCATTTCCTTCAAAAAAATCCAGTCGTCATAGTGTCGAACCCGGACGTGTTGCAAAGCTGGAAATCCATTTTGTTTCGCCAAGGCGGATCATTTCACCGCTTGACGCCGCCTCGCCCGGAAGCCTTTCATCTCGCTCGCACCATGAACCACTGGCTCGTCAAACAGGAACCCACCGCTTACTCTTGGCAGGACTTTCTCCGGGACGGGCAGACCGCATGGACGGGCGTTCGGAATTTTCAGGCACGGAATCACCTCCGGGCCATGAAAAAAGGCGACCGGGTTTTGTTTTATCACAGTGTCGTGGGCAAGGAAGTCGTCGGGGAGGCCGAGGTCACCCGCGAGGCCTACGCCGATCCGACAGCCAAGGAGGGCGATTGGTCGTGTGTGGACCTGCAGCCGCGGCGCACGTTCCAGAGGCCCGTTTCGCTCGAAGAGATCAAGGCCCGCCCCTCCCTCGCCGACATCGGACTCCTGCGTCAATCCCGCCTGAGCGTCATGCCGCTCACGAAGCAGGCATTCCAGGAAATCGTGAAACTTGGCGCTCCTTGATTTTTGCGCTGGCACCGGAGGCCGGTCCGGGTGAGATTTTAGATTAATGTCCGAACCTCATTTCGCCGTCGCTGCCACTTTCTCGCCGAGGTTCCGGGCGGTCATCGCCGAAGCCGATCGGGTGGCGCGGAAATTCGGCGCGCGGCTGAGCGTGCTCCACGCCGATGAACGGTCGGATGAAAAAGTCGAAATGTTCCATCAGGCTTTCGCCGAGCTGGGCCGCGAGGAGGTGGACATCTATTGGTGCGAAGGCGACACCCCGGCAGAGGCCCTCGTCGATGCCGCAGCCAGCGAGTATTTCGAGCTCCTGATCGCCGGCGCTCTGGAATCTCCGAACGACTTTCGCAACTTCACCGGCGGAGTCGCCCGCGAGCTCCTGCTCCGGGCGCCCTGCGATCTCCTGCTGCTTCCCAATCCGCAAGAAGAAGCCTCCGAGGAGCAGAGCGCCTGCCTGATGGTCGAAGCCCACCACCCGCGGTGGCGCGCCGCCCGCGACACCCTGGCCGCCCTTGCCCCGTCGTCAATCTCGGTCCTCGCCGCCGACAGTCCGTTTGCCCACGCCCGCGATGCCGCACTCGGTCACTCCGAAGACGATTCCGATGGCGAGGCCATGCTCGAAGCCCTCGAAAAAATTTCCCCCAACGTCGACCTCCGCACCGTGCAGTCGAATACCGGCTTCACCCTCTGTGACATCGTTCAGGAAAACGGACCGGATTTTCTCATCGTCGAAGCCGAATGGCGGAATCGTCAACGCCACCTCCCCCCGCATCTCGACTGGCTCCGACAGGTCATACCGGCTCGCCTCTTTTTGCTCGGAAAGCCGCCGAGGGAGGAGTCCTGAGAACCCCTCCTGTGACTGTTTCGGCACAAATCTCCCCTTGACCTGAGGACGCTCCTTTTCACGATACCCGCCAATGGATTTTTCGGATAAGTCGTTTTTTCACAACCGCGAACTGAGTTGGCTGGAGTTCAACCAGCGCGTCTTGGATCAGGCGTTCGATGAGTCCAATCCCCTGCTTGAGCGGCTCAAGTTTCTGTGCATCGTCAGTTCGAATCTCGACGAGTTTTTCGAGGTCCGCGTCGCCGGTCTCAAACAACAGCGGCAGACCCTCTCCTCCGAGGTCGCCCCGGACGGGCTGACCGCCACCGAGACGCTGGCGCTCATCAGCCAGCGCGTCCGCCACATGGTGGACGACCAATACCGCTGCTGGCGAGAGGAGATCGCGCCGGCCTTGGAGGAAAACCGGGTTCGCTTTCATGCCTATCCGCACGTCCCGGATTCCGAAAAGGCCCACTTCCGCGAGTTTTTCGAGAAGACCGTTTATCCCGTTCTGACTCCCCTGGCCGTCGATCCCTCGCATCCCTTCCCGCAGTTGCTGAACAAGAGCTTGAACGTGATTGTTGAGCTCGAAGGAGAAGGGTTGGAGACCGATATTGCCGTGGTCCAGGCCCCGCGGATCCTTCCGCGCGTTGTTCCGTTCTCCAAGCCAACGAACGGTGACGACTACGTTTTTCTCGGCAACATCATCGAAGAACACGTCGGCTCGCTTTTTCACGGCGTGCAGGTCAAAGGAGCCCATCTCTTCCGCGTCACCCGCAACAGCAATCTCTACTTCGACGAGGAGGAAGCCCAAAACCTTCTCCACGCCATTGAGGAGGAACTTCGCAAGGTCAAACGCGGTGCAGCTGTCCGGCTGGAGGTCCAGGATGACTGCCCGGATCACGTTGTCCGGCGGTTGCTGGAGATCTTCAATCTGGAGGAAGAAGACGTCTTCCGCATCGAGGGACCGCTCAATTTTACCCGACTCATGCCGCTGGCCATCCAGCTCGACCGGCCGGATCTGCGCTTCAAGCGTTTTGCGCCCTGCACGGTCGTTTCGTTGGATACCGAACGGGATCTCTTTTTCCATATCCGCAAAGGCGACATCCTCCTTCACCACCCGTACGACAATTTTCAGACCGTGGTGGATTTCCTCGCACAGGCGGCCGAAGATCCGCATGTGCTGGCGATCAAGCAAACGCTTTATCGCACCAGTTCCGATTCACCAATTGTCCAGTCTCTCATCGAAGCCGCCCGGAATGGCAAGCAGGTCACGGCCGTCATCGAACTCAAAGCCCGCTTCGACGAAGCCGCGAATATCAAGTGGGCCCGGATGATGCGCGAAGCCGGCGTCGATGTCGTCTATGGCGTCACTGGCTTGAAAACCCACGCAAAGGCGATGCTCATTATCCGGAGCGAAGGCGATGGGATCCGTCGCTACGCCCATCTGGGCACCGGGAACTATCACCCCTCAACCGCAAAAATTTACACCGACCTCGGTCTCCTCACCTGCCGCGATGAACTCACGGGAGAATTGGCCGAAATGTTCAACTGCCTCACGGGTGTTTCGAAGTTCCCGGAGATGAAAGAGCTTCTCGTGGCACCGTGGAACCTCTACGGCGCATTCCTGCAACTCATCGAAACCGAAATCGAGCATTCGAAAGCCGGATGCCCCTGCGGGATTTACGCCAAGGTTAATTCACTCGTCGAAGAAGGCATCATCCAAGCCCTCTATCGCGCTTCCGCCGCCGGGGTTCCCGTCCGCCTCCTCGTGCGCGGCATGTGTGCGGTGCGGGTCGGCATCCCCGGCGTCAGCGAAAACATCGAAGTTCGCAGCATCGTCGGACGATTTCTCGAACACAGCCGCATTTTCCGCTTTGAGAATGGCGGCGACGTCAAACACTACCTCGGCAGTGCGGACTGGATGCCCCGCAATCTCTTCCGCCGGG
>CAZEYT010000059.1:0-16990 GCA_964516295.1 uncultured Chthoniobacterales bacterium
TCTGGGAGAAGCGCAGGAGGAGGTTGTTCACCTCGGTAACGGTGGTCCCGCTGCCACGGGCGACGCGCTGGCGGCGGCGTGCGTTCAGAATATCCGGACGAGCCCGCTCCTGCGGCGTCATGGAGAGGACAATCGCCTCCACCCGCTTCAGCTGACCTTCATCAACCGAGGAATCCTTGAGTTTATCCATACCGGGGATCATGCCAAGGATATTTTCGAGTGGGCCCATGCGTTTGAGCATTTTGAATTGCTGGAGGAAGTCCTCGAGGTCGAAGCGGGCGGTCCGCATTTTTTCCTCGAGACGTTTGGCGTCTTCTTCGGTGATGGCCTCGGCGGCTTTTTCGACAAGGCTGACGACATCACCCATACCGAGGATGCGGCCGGCGAGACGGTCGGGATGGAAGGGTTCGAATTGCTCGGGCTTCTCCCCCACCCCGGCGAATTTGATGGGACGTCCGGTGATCGAGCGCAGCGAGAGGGCCGCGCCGCCGCGGGCGTCGCCGTCGAGTTTCGTGAGGACAATGCCAGTGAGGCCGAGGGCGGAGTGAAAATGCTCGGCGACACTCACCGCCTGCTGGCCCGTGGCCGCGTCGCAGACGAGAAGAACTTCCTGAGGTTGGAGAAAATCGCGGAGGCGGCGGAGTTCCTCAATGAGGGGACCGTCGATCTCCTGGCGTCCCGCGGTGTCAAAGATCTGGACATTGCCACCGGTGGCGTCGCACCAAGCGAGCGCTTTTGTGGCGGAGCGAATGACATCGGTTTCGCCCGGGTCCGGGCGAAAGACGGGAACATCGACTTGCGCGGCGAGGACGGAAAGTTGGTCGATGGCCGCGGGGCGGTGGAGGTCGGAAGCGATGAGGAGCGGAGCGCGGCCCTGAGCCTTCAGGTAGCGGGCGAGTTTGGCGGACGATGTGGTTTTTCCCGCACCGTTGAGTCCGACCATGAGGATGCGGCCCGGTTTGTTGAGATCAAGGGGCGCGGCATCGCCTCCAAGCAGCGCGCAGAGTTCCTCGTGAAAAATCTTCACGATCTGCTGACCCGGCGTGACGCTGCGAAGGACGTCCTCGCCGAGGGACTTCTCCTTGACCCGGGCGATGAAATCTTTCGCAACCTGGAAGTGAACATCCGCATCCAGCAGGGCGAGGCGCACCTCGCGCAGGGAGTCTATGATATTCGTCTCCGAGATTTTTCCATGACCGCGAAGGTCCTTGAAAACGTCCTGAAGTTTGTCGGAAAGACGGCTGAACATGAGGGGGAGAAGTTACGCCGGACAGCGCGGAAGAAAAGCGATTTCCCGTCCGGGACTTCCCAAGCGGCCGGTTGGCTGCTATGCGATGGGGCTCACGTTTTTCTCTACTCCATGAAATCCATTTATCTCGGCACCGACAGCGGGGCCACCACTTCGAAGACCTGTGGTGTTGATGAATCCGGCTCGCCGATTTCGCTGACTCTGGCGCAAAGCTCGACGTGTGCGGACCAGGGCACGGCGGCGGTGGTGAGCGGCTGGGTGGCGGGACTCCAAACGTTTTTGAAGGACAACGACCTCGTCTGGGATCAGGTGAAGGGGGTCGGGCTTGCCATTCCGGGGCCGTACCAGGCCTACGGGGTCTTGGACCGCACGGCGAATCTGCCGGCGACGTTTGCCGGGTGGGATTTTCACACCGATTATTCGCGGGCGATAGCCGCGGCGGCGGGACGCGAGATTCCGCTCGTCTGCGGAAACGATGGAAATTACGGCGGCGTGGCCGAGGCGGCCATTTTGCGGGGATCGAAACGGGTGTCCGTGATCATGCTAGCCCCGGGCTCGGGCTTGGGGGCGGCCTATGTGGATCCGAACGGACTTCCGCTCGACGGCGACACCCTCGCCGGAATGGAAGCCGGGCACATGCCGGCTCCGCTGCATCTGCTGGGATTGCCACCGTTTTTGTGCGGGTGCGGGCGGACGTGGGGCTGTTATGAGGCCTACACCTCGATCTCGGGTCTGCCGCAGTTCATAGATCATCTTTTGCCGAAATACCCCGGACACGAATTGGCGACGATGGTGGCCACGCCGAAGCAGAAGGCGCTCACACTCCGCGGCCGTGCACAAAAGGGAGATCCCCTCGCCTTGGAAATTTTTGATCTTCAGGCGCGCGCGCTGGGATTGCATATCGCGAATTTGTCGATGGCCCTGGATGCGGCCTATGTGGTGATTGGTGGCGGGTTGATCGATCCCGGCTCGACGACGCCCGAATTCCGCGAGCGGTATTTGGGGCACATCCGGGCCGCGGCCGAGCCGTGGCTTTTCCCGGTGCAACGCCGGACGATCCAGATCGTCGCCGCGTCACTGGGAGAAAATTCGCAGGCCATCGGTGCCGCACTGGTGGCCCTGTATTCGTCCCGCATGAACGCGGCTGCCTGAGGCTTCGGGTCAGTCGCGTTTCGGCCGGGGCGTCGGAGTGGGACGTGCGGAGGGCGGCGTCCCCCACAGGAGGAGGGACGGCCGGCGTTTCACCTCGGAGCTGAGCTGCTCGATGTTTTTTGTGGTCTCGGCGAGGTTGTTAATGATAGCGCGAACCTGGCCGGGGTCGAGGCGGGTGGAGGGTTCGACGTTTTTCAGGATCTTCCGCAGCTCGGCATTCGAAGACTCCACCTCGCTGAGAAACCGCCGCATGTCGGCCGAAAGTTCCGGAATGTTGGCCTCGGTGAGCGTGGTATTGAATTGAACGATGAGTTTCTGAAGATCGGCGCTGACTTTTTCGATCTCCGCCTCTTTCACCGATTGGTTGAGGTTTTCCAAGAGTTCGAGGAGGTTTTTGCTGATGCCCGCGATGTTGAGCTGCTCGACCTCGTGCATGATGTTGTTCATGGATTCCAGCGCGCTTGTGATTTCGCCCGGGGCCGAGGGGATAAAATAATATCGCGGTTTCCACTGTGGCCAGAGGGCCGGGAATCGCTTGGGATCCACGTAATCAATATCGAGATAGTTGAGTCCCGTAATGCCCTGCGGCTCGATTCGGACGCGAAGTCCCTGGGCAATATTGCGGTCCAAAAGCGGTGAGAGATTTTCGTCAAACATCCCCGGAAAGACCTCGCGATCGATCTCCATGACGATGATGACGTAGTTCGCCCAGCCCTGGGCCTCGGACATGGGATAGGCTTTGAATGCAAACGTGATTTCGGACACTTTGCCGATGAGCACGCCACGGAACTTCACCGGCGAACCGATATCCACCCCTTGGGCGGTGCGCTCAATAAACGTCTCCATGAACACGCGCTGACGGAAAATCTGGCCTCCGCCAAAAACCAAAAGCGCCGCCACGAGAACAGCGATCCCGCCGAGGATGAAGATTCCGATTTTGAAAAAGTTGGGCTTGGCACTCATTTTTGATGATCCGGTGGTTCGCGATGAAAGAAGGCGTGGACGTCGGGATTGGTATCGTGGTCGCGGAGTTCCGCAGGAGGACCGTCGGCAATGATGCCTTTGGTTTTTCCATCGAGCATGATCGCCCTCGTCGCGACCGCGTAGATGCTCGCCAGCTCGTGGCTCACGATGACAAAGGTGACGCCGAGATTTTTGTTGAGGCTCAGGATCAATTCATCAAGCCCGGCGGAGGTCACGGGGTCGAGTCCGGCGGAAGGTTCGTCGAGAAAAAGGACATCGGGATCGAGGGCCATGGCCCGAGCGATGGCGGCACGCTTTTGCATCCCCCCGCTGATTTCGGACGGCAGGTAATCGGTGAATTTCCCGAGCCCAACCGAATCCAGCTTCATCCGGGCGATGAGTTCGCGGGCCGGTTTGGGGAGATCCGTGAATTCCTCAAGCGGAAGCATCACGTTTTCCGACAAGGTCATGGAACCAAAGAGCGCGCCGCTTTGATACATCACCCCGAATCGCTGAAGCAACGCCGCGCGTTCCTCGCCAGCGCTCTGGTGAAGGTTTTTGCCAGCCAGAAGCACCTCGCCTGCGGCCGGTTCGATGAGGCCGATAAGATGCTTGAGAAGCGTGCTTTTCCCACAGCCCGAGCCGCCCAGAATGACAAAAATCTCGCTCCGGCGGATTTGAAAGGACAGGTCCTTGAGCAAGACCAAGTCTCCGTAGGCCGCCGTCATTTTCCGCACATCGATGATGACTTCGTCTTTCACCATTTCAGCACGTAGAAAATCGCGGCGAAGATGGCGTCCACGACGACGATGAGGAAGATCCCGCTGACGACCGCCCGCGTGGTGGATTCCCCGACGGCGGTGGCACCTTTGCCGGTTTGCAGGCCGCGCATGCAACCGATGCCGGCGACGAGGATGCCGAAAACGAAGGATTTGATAAACCCGGTGAGCACATCCTGGATCGAGACAGCCGAGGTGAGTTGATTCCAAAGGGCGGCGAAGGGAAAACCCAGCGCCATCATGACAAAAAACCCGCCGAGGATGCCGAGGAGGTTGGAGTAGATCGTCAGAATCGGAGTGACGATGAAGCCGGCAATCACCCGGGGGACGACGAGGAACCGCACCGGGTCGAGTCCCATGGTTTGAAGGGCATTCAACTCTTCATTCACCTTCATCGTTCCGATTTCGGCGGCGAAGGCCGAACCCGAACGTCCTGCGAGGACGACGGCCGTCATGATGGGGCCGAGTTCCCGAAGCATCGCGAGGGCGACAAGATTCACGACAAAAATATCCACCCCGAATTGGCGAAGGGGCACGGACGACTGGAAGGCCATGATCATACCGGTGAGGAAGGAAACCATCCCCGCGACCACGAGAGCGTTCACTCCCGCATTTTGTGCGATGACCCACATGTCGGCCCAGCGGACCGAGCGCGGATTCGCGAGGCTGGCGAGGAGGGCGACGGTGAGTTCACCGACGAACTGCACCTGCGCCCGGAGATCCGCCAGCATCCCCTCTCCGATCTTGCCCAGGGTGACGACGGCATGGTCCGGCTTCTCTTCGCCGGATCCCGCCGGTTTTTTCAGAGATTCGTAGGGAGCCAGGAGCGCTTCGACCTCGGCGGAGAGGCCCTCGATGGAAGCGCCCTTTTCGTTTTTGAGAGCCCACAGGAAAGCCAGTCCCGAGCCATCCACGGTGCGGACTCCACTCGCATCCACCACCCAGCCTTCGCCCGGCAGCAAAAGCAATCTCCATGCGGACGCCACGGATTCCGCGTCGAGGCGTCCCAACAGCCGGATTCTTCGGGGGCGATCGGCGTTATCCAGCTCTACCGAAGACGGCCATTGGAAGCTGGACATCCTAAGTTGGGATGAAAAGGAGCGGTCCTCTGCGTCGCCCGCCCCCGAGGCGACGATTTCCCGATGACGGCAAGCCGGATTGCAGGCGGACGATGGTGAAAATCGAGAGCACGGTTGGAGCCGGAGTATGGTCCGAACAATGCCGGATCGCAACACGATCCCAGCGAATCTGCCCAAAACCCGGAATTACCTTCAAAAAGTCTTCTCCCATCCCAGAGATTCGCGGCTTCCCGGGTTCGAGGACGTGCGACATGACGTTTCCGTTTCGGAAAAGCCCGTGTCTTGGGACGATGACCGCCCCTGTATGGCAACGCGGGCTAGTCGTCCAGCGTCGAGCGTTCGGAGACGACCGGCCCTCCGGCGAGGATCCAGGCTTGGAGCCCTCCGTCGAGAACGCGGATGCGGTCGTAGCCAAGCATCTTCAGACTGGCAGCAGCGAGGGCGGAACGGTTGCCACCACGACAGTAAAGGACGATCTCGGACCCAAGCTCGGGGAAGTCCCGTTCCACCAACGGCTCGAGAATGCCCCGCGGGACGCAACGGCTTTGGGGGATGTGACTGCGGCAGTATTCCGACGGTTGCCGGACGTCGAGGAGCGGGATCCGACGGGCCATCAAAGCCGGGAGCTCCTTGGCAGAAACCAACACAGCCTCGCGCCGAGCCGTCGCCGCCAGTTGCTGAAATCTCACGCCCGGCTCTTCCGGATTCCGCTCGAATTGGAGCAGGGTCCTTGCCGTCCAGGGACTGAGTTGGCGGAAACGCGGTTTCACGGCGGGGATCCTCCCTTCTCTTTCTGGATTCGAAGAAGCCGCAGAAGCGCCCGGCGCGCGGCGGACGAGACCGCGGGATCGGGATCGGACGTGAGGCGTTGGATTTCTGCCGAGTGTTCCCATTTTCCAGAAATCACGATCGCCTCGGCCGCTGCAATCCGGAGCTCGGCAACCGAATGCCTCGAAAGATAAACGGCGGCTTCGATCCCGCCGGGGGCAACCCGAACCAAGCTCAACAGGGCTTGGCGGACGACCTGCCAGACCTCGTCCTCCAAGAGCCTGGAGAGAAGAAGTTCGGAAAGTCCGCCCGGAACTTTTCCCAAGACGGCCGCCACTTCGCGACGGACCTGCCAGTCCTCGTCGGCGGCCGCGAGACGGAAATCCTCCGAACTGACCGCGTCGGGAAGCTCCCCAAGCGATACCGCGGCAGCCCGTCGGACCGCCGGACTGGAATCACGAAGGGCACCCCGAACCGCGATCATCAGCCCGTAATCCCGGTAATGCGCCAGTGCTCCGACCGCCTCCCGCCGTACCTCGGGTTCCGGATCTGCGATCCGCAAAAGCAAGGGCTCGACAGCCGCCGGAAGCCGGCGGTCACGCAGCGCGGTCACGGCCGCCAGGCGAATCTCGGCAGAATCATGGGACAGCGCCTCCACAAGGTGGGGAATCGATCCCGGATGGCGAAACGTCCGAACGACTTCCACAGCCGTCAAACTCACCTCCACGTCCTCGTCGCCGACAGCCGACAAGAGGAGCGGAATGGCTGCCGGATCATTCTGATACTCAATGAGCTCCACGGCGAACTTTCTCACGGCGGAGCTGTTATGGCTGAGAAACGCGGCGAGGACAGACGCCTCGATTCGTCCTCCTTGCGCCATCTCGTCGATGATATTCTGAAACTCGGCCTGCGCGTTCTCCGGCAGGTCATCCAAAGATATGGTCATAAAGAAAAGGCGGGACTCAAAAAAAACTCTCGAGGGAGCACGCTGCCCGCAGGCGATTTTCCCTTTTCCCGGTGAAACGCGACCGGAAACCGCGGTGAAGCGCCGCAGGGTTAACATCGTGGAGTCGAGCCAAACATCGGATTTTTCATAACGTGAAACAATCCGGCCGACCGGTCTTTTGAATAACGATAGACTCAGTCGTATATCCTGCAAGGAAAATTATGGAATTTCCAATTTGCGCCCGGTGAGGGTGGCGAAGGCTTGCAAATATTTCTGGGAGGTCTTTTCCGTGACTTCGGGCGGCAGGGCCGGAGCTGGCGGGGTTTTGTCCCAATCGAGCGACTCGAGGTAATCGCGAACAAATTGTTTGTCGTAGCTCGGCGGGTTGGTGCCGGGAACGGCGGCATCGAACGGCCAGAATCGCGACGAGTCGGGAGTGAGACATTCGTCGATGAGGAGGACCTCGTCGTTGGCGATGCCGAATTCGAATTTGGTATCGGCGACGATGATGCCGGCTTGGAGCGCTTTGGCACGTCCGTGCTCGTAGAGTTCGATGGTCCGGCTGCGAAGTTCGACGGCCAGATCATCGCCGAGCAGGTCGCGACACTGTTTCCACGTGATGTTTTCATCGTGTCCGGTCTCGGCTTTGCGGGCCGGGGTGAACAGGGTGGACGGAAGACGCGCGGCGAGCTGAAGGCCCGGCGGGAGATCATGCCCGCCGACGCGATGGTCTGCTTGGTATTCCTTCCAGCCCGAGCCGGCGAGGTATCCGCGCGCCACACACTCAACCGGAAGCGGGCTGGCCTTTCGAACGAGCATCGAGCGTCCGAAGAGTTGGTCGCGGAAGGGTTGGAGCTCCGCGGGAAACGCGCGGAAATTCGCCGTCACATAATGACTGGAAACAAAGTCGAGGGTCTCAAACCAAAAGGCCGACAACTGCGTGAGGACTTCGCCTTTGTGCGGCACGGCGGTCGGCAGAATACAATCGAAGGCCGAGATGCGGTCGGTGGCCACGATAAGATAGTGCTCTCCCACGTCGAAAACTTCGCGCACCTTGCCGCTGCGCACTTTTTTGATCCCGGGCAGATTGATTTCGAGAAGATCCATGGCGAGGCGATAGGTAGCAGCCGAGACTGCCGGGCGGAAGTGCGGATTTGGGGGGAATGGCGGGGGCGACGGATTTTGATTTCGGGCAAGGGATTTGGAAACCCATCGGCTTCGTTCTTGATGCGTCCCGGGGGTGCTCTCCATCATCCCGCCTCTGGCAAATGGGTTTCTTATCACAATTCACAGGCGGCAATGAAATCGCGGAAGCCGTCCTGATTCTCTCGATTATTTCCGTGGTCGGACTCGGGATTTCGGCCATCAAGATTCGCGGGGTCGGACTCGGAGTCACGGGGGTTCTTTTCTCCGGGCTGTTTTTTGGACACATCGGCTGGCATATTAGCGAGGAAGTCCTGCATTTCGTGCGGGAGTTCGGGTTGATCCTGTTTGTGTTCACGATCGGATTGCAAATCGGACCGGGGTTTTTCGCATCGCTGAAAAAGCAAGGACTGCCATCGAACGCCTGTGCGGCCGCGGTGGTGATTGGCGGAGCGGCGTTGACGGCAGGGCTGGCGTGGGCAATGGGCATCCAGCCATTTGCTGCGGCCGGGCTTTTTTCCGGGGCGACCACGAATACGCCCTCCCTCGGCGCCGCTCAACAGGCCCTTGCCATGATGCCCGGGGTGGATGCGACGGCGCGGGCGCTTCCGGCCCTCGCCTATGCCGTCGCCTACCCCGGAGGCGTTTTTGGGATCATCCTCTGCATTCTTTTGCTGCGGACATTTTTCCGGATTGATCCGGGGACGGAGCTGGAAGCCTTCGAAAGCGAACGCCGGAGCCGGGCGCCGGTTCTAAAACGTCAGAATCTGCGGATTACCAACGGAAATCTCGACGGTCTCTCGCTGGGCGGAATTCCCGGGCTGCGCGAAACGGGGATCATCATTTCCCGCATCCAAAACCACGGCTCGACCGAGGTGCGCGTGGCCACGGCGGAATCGGTGGTGCACGTGGGCGACACGATCCTTGCGGTGGGATCCCGCGAGGCTTTGGAGAGTTTCCAGCGGATCGTTGGCGAAGTTTCCGACATCAACCTGCTCGACTCCTCGTCCCATATTTTCCAACGCCGGATCATCGTGACGCACAAGTCTCCGCTCGGGAAATCGCTCCGCCAGCTGGCGATCCATACTGCGTATGGGGTCGTGGTGACGCGGGTTCAGCGCGGGGAGGTGGAGATGACGGCCGATCCGGACATGAAGCTGCAATTTGGCGACACGCTCCACGTGGTCGGTGATGCGCAGGGTTTGGATCAGGCCGCGGCCCTTCTCGGCAACGCGCCCAAGGAACTCGCGCATACGAACTTTCTGCCAGTCTTTGTCGGGATCGCGCTGGGCGTGGCGGCCGGTCTGGTGCCAATTGCTCTCCCGGGCTTGCCGGTTCCGGTGCGCCTCGGACTGGCCGGCGGCCCGCTGGTCGTGGCGATCATTCTGAGCCGGCTGGGTCAGATCGGTCCGGTTGTTTTCTATATGCCCGCGAATGCCAATCTGGCCCTGCGCGAGATGGGCATCGTGTTGTTTCTGGCGTGTGTGGGTCTCAAATCGGGCGCGCGCTTTGTTCCCACGCTTCTCAGTCCCGATGGTATCACCTGGCTGATCGCCGGGTTCTGCATCACGCTCATTCCGATCCTGATCGTGGGAGTGATCGCGCGGTTGTTTTTGAAAATGAACTATATCGCGCTCAGCGGGATTATTGCCGGGAGCATGACAGACCCCCCGGCACTGGCGTTTGCGAATGCCATGGTGAAGAGCGATGCGCCGTCGCTTTCCTACGCCTCGGTCTATCCGCTCACGATGTTGTTGCGGATCCTTTGCGCGCAATTGCTGATTCTCCTCTTCAGTTGACTGCGCGCACAGGTGTGGAAAGCCCGGAAAAATCCATTGCAGACCGTGTTTTGCTGAACTAACGCATTATTAATGCGCGAGGATGACGATTTTTCCGCGGGGGAAGTTTGGGACGAATACGCTTGGGAGCGCTTCCTCCAGGAACAGGATCGCAATACGGAAAAGTATTTTGGACTCTTGGAAAAATACATGGATCATCCGGATCGCGATGAATTGATCGCGACCGAAATGGGGTGGGAGGACACGCCCGAGGGACAGGAAATCGAGGAGATCGCCGATTTGCTCTGTGAGCCGTCGGCCGAAAGCGCGGACGAGGAGGACGACTCATTTGACGAATTCTCCCGCTCGCCGATCTACAAAGACACTTTGCGCCTGCACCGGTGGATCAATTCGTGGCTCGATGAAAATGAAATCCTGAGGGAAAACCCGGACGCGGTGGAACTGGCGTCGCGGTCGGCCATCTGCGGAGCGAAGCTCGCGGCGGCGCTATGTGGAGATGACACGACCGAGCTCGGCATGACGATCGCGTACCTCAAACGCGCCTTGAAGGCAGCAAACGATGCGCTGGCCGCCGCGGAGCGCCTCAAGGCGGCAGGTTACCTCACGGGGCGGCAGGCCGGGTCGGTGCGTCGGATGATTTTCCGTGTGAGAGATCGGGTCGTGTGCCTGATGAGTGATTACCGCGCCGAGTGGCGCAAACGCCACGGCTGAGCTTGCCGAAGCGTCATCCGCTGCCGGGATTGAATCTTTCCACGGCCGGGTCGTTCCACCTATGGATGAGGCACACATGTCGGAACGGGAATTGCTCGAAAGCGCGCGACGCGGCGACACTCAGGCGTTTGATGCACTCGTGGTCTTGCACCGCCAGCGGGTCTACGGAGCCGTTTTCCAATTGCTGCGAAATCCCGAGGAAGCCTACGACGTGGCGCAGGATGTTTTTGTCCGGGCGTGGCGTTCCCTGGATCGCTTCGACGGGAAACACGCCTTTTCGACCTGGCTTCACCGGATCGCCATCAATGCCGCGCTCGATGTGTGTCGGAGAAACCGACGGCGGCCCGAGGTGGCCTGGGACGATGGCGTTCCAATTGACGCCGCCTCGCGGACGACTCCCGCGGCCTTTCCCGCCCCCGAAAGCGGAATCGACGAAGCGGAAATCCGGCGGCGGATCGAGGAAGCACTCGGGCGACTCAGCCCGGATCACCGCGCCGTTCTCGTGCTGCGGGAGGTCGAGGGCTGGGATTACCGCGAGATTGCCAAGGCGGTCGGCTGTTCGCCGGGCACGGTCATGTCGAGGCTTTTCCACGCGCGCCGGAAGATGCAAACTGAACTGAGGGATTTTTATGAGAAGCTTTGAAGAAAACCACGCCCGGTGGATCGACGGCGAAATGACCGAGGACGAGCGGCGAGCCTTTGAGGCCGGACTGACGCCCGAGCAACGGGACGAAGCGCGGCGGTGGAGCGGCCTGCGCAAGCATCTCGCATTTCCCACGGAAGAGCTTCCGCATCCGGAGTTTTTTCAAGAGCAAATCCGCCGCCGAATGGTCGCACCGTCCCCACCCCCCGGGCGTCGGCCGCTGGCGTTGGGATGGCTGGTCTGGAGCGGAGCGGCCTGCCTGCTGACAGCGCTTGCCCTGGGATCGTGGCTGTTGCCGGCGGCGTTTCAGCCGCGGAGCGAGAGCGACTTTTTCTCGCAGGTGGTCGAGGCGCGCTCGGCAAATCCCGAGATTTCCGCCTACGCCTTCCAAGCACCGACCGGGCGGGGCGCGGTGATCTGGACCGAGGGCAGCCGTTTCATTCCTGCGGAAGAGAGCGTGCGATGAAGACGATCGCGCTCGTTTTTCTCGCATTTCTTTTCGCGGCGGGGACGACCCTGGCCGATGACCGGATTTGGTCTGCGCTGGTGCTGGCAACGAATGAGAAGCCCCCGAGGCCGGTCCCGGAGAAGCTGGCGGCGTTTGCACCGACCATTCGTGAGGTCTTTG
Source organism: uncultured Chthoniobacterales bacterium (assembly GCA_964516295.1). GTDB lineage: Bacteria > Verrucomicrobiota > Verrucomicrobiia > Chthoniobacterales > Terrimicrobiaceae > CAZEYT01. The sequence continues at coordinate 11,861 of CAZEYT010000059.1, forward strand.
GGTATCACTCGCTTTATCTTGTCGGCGAAAAACGCTCACCGATCGGTTGGGGCGATGAAATCTGGCTGGTCCCGACCAAGGAATTTTTCTTCCAGGTTTGTGTGATGGCCCGGGATGAAACTCACTACCACGTGCAGTTGGAGTTGTTTCGCGGCAAAGAACCGCTCCTCAGCACCAAGGCCCGGCTGGCGCGCGGCGCCCCGCTTTACTTTCGAGGTCCGCAGTGGGGAAACGGGCAGCTTGTCCTATTGGTCGAGATCCGCTGACGGGCGTTCGAAGACGCGGAAAAAGCGATTCGAGTAGACCAAAACCAATCCGGCCGGGGCTGATGCCGGATCGCGATACAGCTGAAGCCCCAGGGCGTCGTCGGGGACGGTTTCTCCCAGAATTTGCGCGGAGTTTGAGAGAATGCGGTCCGGCTCGTAAGCGAAAACGTAGCGGATCTTGCGGCGGTCGAGGATTTCGGCGGCGACGGCCGGATCGGTTGTGAGATAAAAGCGGGCCGAATCAAGAATGCCCGGAAGACTTTGGTGGGATGTGCCCCCGACCGTCGGCTGTCCACTCCACCAAACAACGGCCGGACTGAACCACCACGGAGCCAGCACGCCGCCTTTTGTCCGTTCTTTGAGGCCCCGGGCCGCATCGCGCAGGGCGACGGCATCGGCAAGTTGCTCCGCCCGGGCCCGAAAAACCTCCGGACTCGGATACAGGCGGGCATCCCACTCGGCAGCGACCGGCCAGAGGGACAAAACAAACACGACGAGCGCGAGCGCCTTGGACTGAAATCCCGCCAGCGCCCATGGGAGACTCAGACAAAGCACCGCGACGAAAAAATAGCCCCATCGCGCATGCACGACCGTGAGCGCGACCAGCACCACGAGCAAAAAGCACCAGAAGAGCGCCAGCGGATGTTTGTGGCGGGTCCAGGAATAAAGCAGCAGCGCGGGGGCAAAGAGCGCCAGCCATCCCCCCCAGCCGAGGAGCGTCCAGACCGAGGCACTTTTCAGTTCGCCGATGGTTCCGGCCCATCGCGCAAACGCGGGATCGAACGCGGCCGCGCGCCAACCGTCCCACAGCAGCGCGATCAAGAGCAATCCGACAAAGACGCCCAATGGTCCCCACGAGTGCTTGTCGACAACAGACGGTTCGCTTTTCCGTCGCGTCACGAGCCACCATTTTACGACTCGAGCGAGACCGACCAAAGCCAGCAGGACGAGCGGCTCAAACAACGAAACCCAAAGCGCCAGCGCCCAAGCGACGGCGGCGACGTAGCGCCAACCACCGGCCCGCCCCATCCAAATCGCCGCCTCGGCCCCCAAAGCGACGACGATCAAAACGACCGCCAGCGATTGGTGATCCGGACGTCCAACAAGAAAGGCCTGCGTGAGGATTGGCGAGAAAGCGAACAACACCAAAAGCAGCCATCGAAACGGCAGCCCCAGCCGGGCCGACCAGAACGCCAGGAAAACCACCGCCCCCATTCCCATCAGCGGCGAAATGAACGCACCGGCCATGGACAGGGGATCGTCAACGAATCCCAAAAGGCCGCGAAGCCCAAAAATCAAGAAGTCCAATGGCGAGGTCGTATGCGGCCGGGTGCCGTCCGGGTAGTTCTCAAACGAATGATGGCCGATCGGCTGCACGCCGGATGTTTCCATCTGGAGCACCCGCGTCATCCGGGCGTAGCAGTCCCCATCTGCAAAGTAGACGTGTCCCGCATAAAAAACATCCGCCCGGTTCCACGTGAACGCCGCTCCCGCGACACACGAAAAAAGGATCACGAGAAGACAGTCGGCAATCGCCCGCGCGCGTCCCGATGGTTTTTTTTGAGCGCCCAACATCTTGTGGATCGTTTTTTATTCAAGACAACATGCTGTGGCAAAAGCGAGCAAAATGGGCAAAAAGATGTTGTCGGGCAGAGTTTCGACCGTCTATTCTCCTCGGCTCCGGGACAACCCTCCCGCAAAACCTGTTTTCTGATGCCAGAAGAACCACTTTCCGAGAATTCCGAAGCGAAACCCGCAACTTCCAAACCGGCCAAGCCGACGCCGGATTTCAAAGCGAGCGACTACACCGCCGATGACCTGAGTTCCCTCAAAGGTCTGGAGGCCGTCCGGAAAAAGCCGGGCATGTACATCGGCGGTACCGACGAACGGGCTCTCCACCATTGCGTCAGCGAGGTGCTCGACAACTCGGTGGACGAGTTTTTGGCCGGGCATTGCACGCATATTGACGTGACGATCCACGCGGACGGCTCGATCTCGATCCGCGACAACGGCCGGGGCATTCCGGTCGATATCAACAAGGAAGAAGGCATCCCGGGCGTCGAGCTCGTCCTCACCCGCCTCCATTCGGGCGGAAAATACGGTCAGGGCAACTACGAATACTCCGGTGGCACCCACGGCGTCGGCGCGAAGTGCGTCAACGCCGTCTCCGAGTGGTTCAAGGTGGAAGTCACCCGCGACGGGAAAATCCATGCCATGTCCTTCGATCGTGGCGTCACCCGCCAGCAACTCCACGTCATTGCCGAGGTCAAAAACAAAAAACAAACGGGAACGCTCATCACGTTTTTGCCGGATCCGGAAATCTTCCAAGAGACGACGGAATTCAAAGCCGAGCGGATCATCACCCGGCTCAACGACCTCGCCTATATCAATGCTCCCCTCTCGTTCACATTCCTCGACGAGCGGCAGGACGGTGCCAAGCCGATCCAGATCGTCCATCCGAAGGGCGTGGAAGAGTTCGTCGGCCGCCTCGTCGAAAACAAAAGCATCGTTCACCCGAAGCCGATTCTCATCAAGGGCGTCCGCGAAAAGATCATCGTCGAGATCGGCCTGCACTACACGGACACCTACAACGAGCAACTTCTCTGCTACACGAACGCCGTGCCGAACCCCGACGGCGGGACACACAGCAGCGGGTTCCGCGGATCGCTCACCCGGGCGATCAACCAATACGCCAAGAACAACTCACTCCTGAAAGAAAAGGACGTCCCGATCACCGGCAACGATGTCTTGGAAGGCCTCGCCGCCGTGGTCAGCGTCAAGCACCCCGACCCACGTTTTGAATCGCAGACGAAGGTCAAACTCATCTCGCCCGAGGTGGACGGTATCGTCGGCTCGATCAGCTACGAGGGCCTCATGGTCCATTTCGATCAGAATCCGAATGTCGGCAAACGGATCGTCGAGAAATGCCTCATGGCCGCCCGCGCGCGCGAAGCGGCTCGCAAGGCCCGCGAGACCGTGCGCAAAGGCGCACTCACCGGCGGCGGACTGCCGGGCAAGCTGGCGGACTGCTCCGAGCGCGACCCGGCTCTCACCGAGCTCTACGTCGTCGAAGGTGACTCCGCCGGTGGCTCCGCCAAGCAGGGCCGCGACCGTCGTTACCAAGCGATCCTCCCGATCAAGGGCAAAATCATCAACGTCGAAAAAGCCCGCCTCGACAAGGTGCTGCAAAACACCGAGGTCCAGACGCTCATCACCGCCATCGGCACCGGCATCGGCTCGGCCGTCGGTGAAAAAGATCAGGAAGGCACGTTCAACATCGCAAAGCTCCGTTACGGCCGCATCATCATCATGACCGACGCCGACGTGGACGGCTCGCACATTCGCACGCTGCTCCTCACGTTCTTCTGTCGGCAGATGCCGGGACTCGTCAAGCAGGGGAAGATCTACATTGCCCAGCCGCCGCTCTACCTCATCAAGCGCAAAAAACGCGAGGAATACGTCGACGACGACGCGCAGCTGAACAAGATCCTCATCGGCATCGGTGCCGACGAAGTGAAGGTGAAAAATCTCGCCGACGGCAAGGTTTTCACCTCCACCCAACTCAAGGAAATCCTCGAACTTCTCGAGCGCTTCGCGAAATTCAGCGACGCCATCCACCGGCATGGAGGCGACTTCGAGGCTTACCTCGCCGAGCGTGATCCGAAAACCGGCAAGCTCCCGACATTCATGGTCAAGGTCCGTGAAGGCAATACCGAGTGGGCCACCTATTTCCCGGGCGAGGAAGCCGTCCGCGAATTTCACGAGGGCAATCGCGATCTCAACCTCTACGAAGACCCGCCGGCCGAACCTGTCGAAGGCGAGGCCGCTCCGGTCGAGGCTTCCACGAAATCCAAAAAGCCCGACCCCGCCAACCGCCGCCGCGCCAAGCTCATCGAGCTCCATGAGTCCACGTCGGCGCAAAAACTCATCGACGAACTGTCCCGCAAGGGCCTCAAAATCGAACACTACGCCGACAGCGACGTTCCGATCTTTGAGCTGATCGAAGGCGACGGCGACAAAGCCGTGACCCACCCGCTTTTTTCCATTCCGGAGATCCTCACGAAGGTCCTCGAAATCGGCAAGCGCGGTCTCACCATCCAGCGGTTCAAAGGTCTCGGAGAAATGAACCCAAAACAACTCTTCGAAACCACCATGAACCCGGAAAAGCGCAAAATGCTCAAGGTGGAACTCAACGAAGACAACGCCGTCGAAGCGGATCGCATGTTCACGATCCTCATGGGCGACGTCGTCGAGCCCCGCCGCCAATTCATCGAGGACAACGCCCTCAACGCCCGTTTGGACGTCTGATCGCCCCGACCGGACCAGCCTGAATTTTCTATGTATACGCAAAACGAAAAAGTCGAACCCGTGAACGTCGCCGACGAGATGTCGAAGTCGTTCCTCGACTATTCCATGTCCGTCATCATCTCGCGCGCCCTCCCGGATGCGCGTGACGGCCTGAAGCCCTCCCAGCGCCGGATTCTTTACGCGATGAACCAACTCGGCGTTCTGCCGACCCGCTCGTTCGTCAAGTGCGCCAAGATCGTCGGTGAGACGATGGGTAATTACCACCCCCACGGCGACCAAGCCATCTACCCCACCCTCGTCCACATGGCCCAGCCTTGGGCGATGCGCGACACGCTGGTGCAGAGTCAGGGTAACTTCGGCTCGGTCGATGGCGACCCACCGGCGTCCATGCGTTATACCGAGGCCCGCCTCGACCACCTCGGTGCCGCCCTCATGACCGACATGGACAAGGGGACGGTCGATTTTACGCCGACCTACGACGAAAAGAGCGAAGAGCCCACCGTCTTCCCCGCCCTCGTCCACATGGCCCAGCCTTGGGCGATGCGCGACACGCTGG
>CAZEYT010000060.1:0-16893 GCA_964516295.1 uncultured Chthoniobacterales bacterium
CCACTCCACCCCTCATCACCCGACCACTTTTACAGAAATCTTGTTGCTTAGCCCACCCAGAACATCGGCCCTTATCTGTGCGCAGTTTAACGTGATACATCCACCTTTTGGAATTGTGTGCACCTCCCTTATCCGGGTTCGGCATTTGCCATAGATTTATTCCTCCGCATTTCAGTCGGTCGAAATATTCAGGTGGGACAAGATTGCGCACAGCGTTGCGAGCACTTTTTTCTGCTGCCCCAGTAGTCAGCGGCAGGTCACGCTCTCAAGGTTCGAGAACCGTCTGGCCATCAAATGTCGCCCTACTGATCGAGAAGGAATAAGTGGCACCATCCTCCATCTTGATGGTCGGAAGCGGGTTTGGAATCTCCGCTGTTGGGAGCGTAATGCCTCGGGTTGATCTTTTGCGTTCTCGGCGTCCTTTGCTTGAGATCCGATGAAGAGTGCCCGCGGTCAGTAGGAAAAATTCACCGATTCGACGCGGCGGTCGCGGAAGAGGACTTCGACGAAGGTGACGGTGCGTTTGGTGACGGGGTCCCAAGCGGCGTTGCGGTATTCCCACGATTCGCGTCCGTCGACGGTGAAGACGCGGGTGGGTTTGCCGAGGCGAGTGAGGACTTGCGGCATCGACTGGCCCGGGACGGTTTCGCGGACGCTGCGGATGTCCACTGTCGGCCGGGTTTCCGCCTGCGTGCGAGACGTTTCCTCCGGGCGGTCGCGATTCTGGCAGGCCGGAAGGATGACCAGAGTCGCAGCGAGGAAAATGGCGAGTGGGCGGAGCATGGGCGACAACGGGGAATCGGCCCGCGTTGTTCCCGTGGACTTTTGCGCGGATCAGAATTCCGGTTCGATGGTGGCAGATTCCGTGGTTTTTGGAGCGCGCGGGGTGATGAGAACTTTGTCGATGCGCTGGCGGTCCATATCGATGACTTCGAATTCGAAGCGATCCCACTGGAATTTTTCCCCCTCGCGCGGGATGTGGCCGAGTGTGAAGAGCATGAAGCCGCCGAGGGTGGTGAACCGGTTTTCGTCCTCGCCCGGGAGGTCGTCTTCCACGCCGAGGCTTTTCTTGGTTTCATCAATGTCGAGCATGGCATCGACAATCCATGTGCCGTCCTGGCGGAGAACCGCTTTTGGGTCGTGGCGTTGTTCGCGCTCGGGGAGATTGCCGACGATCGCCATCATGACATCGTTGAGAGAGACGAGGCCTTGGAGGCCGCCGAATTCGTCGACGACGAGCGCGATATGTTTGCCGGATTTCTTGAATTCCTCGATGAGTTTGCCGGCAGGCATGGCGGTAGGCACGTAGAGGGGCGGAGTGACCAGGGCGCGGAGTTCCACGCGGCCGGCGAGCGAGAGGTTCGCCCAAAGGCTCTTTACCGAGATCATGCCCACGACATTGTCACGGGTTTCTTGGAAGACCGGGAAATTCGAATGGCCGCTGCCTGCGATGCGCCGCCAGTTTTCCTCATCCGGATCGTCCAGAGAGAGCCAGATGATGCGGGCCCGCGGGGTCATGAGGTCACCTGCCGTTTGCTCGTCGAGTTCGAAAACGCCCTCGACCATGTCTTTCTCGGTTTTCTTGAAAATCCCCGCGCTCAGGCCTTCGTCGATGAGGACGCGGACTTCTTCTTCGGAAACGGAGGATTCCGCTGCCTTGCGGACGCCGAGGGCCTTCATGAGGAAGTCGCTCGAATGGTTGAGCAGGTTGACGAGCGGGGAGGCGGCAATGGAGAGACCATTCATCGGCCGGGCGAGGGCAGCGGCGATGCGTTCCGGGTTGTTCAGGGCCAGGCGTTTGGGAACGAGTTCTCCGATGATGACCGAAAAGTAGGTGATGATGCCCACCACGACAAAGAGAGCGAGAACCTCGGCATGGGCTCCGATGACCGGAACATTTCCGAGGGGGACGGCGAGGGCGTCCGCGATACGGGCACCGCCGACGGCACCGGCGAGAACGCCGACGAGTGTGATGCCGACCTGCACGGTGGAGAGAAATTTCCCCGGGGAGAGGGCAAGATCAAGCGCGAGGCGCGCCCCGGCGCTGCCTTCGTCCACGAGCGTCTTGAGACGGGCTTTGCGCGAGGCGACCACGGCGATTTCCGCCATGGCGAAGATGCCGTTCGCGAGCAACAAAAGCACGACGAAGACCAGTTCCAATGTAATTCCAGACATTTTTAAGAAGCGGAAGACTATCGGAACCTCCCGCTCCTAGCAAACGGAACCTTGGGAGTGGGGCGGCCTACGGCAGGAATTCCCGCAGGCGCTCGCGAAGCACGGTCCGTGCGCGGAAAAGCAGGCTTTTTACCGACGGGACGGTTGTTTCGAGCACGCGGGCGATATCCTCGTAAGGCATTTCTTCGTAGCGGCGGAGCACAACCGCCAGACGCTGCGCTTCGGGCAGGCTGGCGACGGCGGCCGAAATAGCATCCTGAAGCTCGGCTTCATCCGCCTCCTGTGACGCGGTGCGGCGACTGGGATCCGGGAACTCGCGGGGCGGACCCTGATCGTCGCTGCCTTCCAGCGGAACCAGTCTTGCGCGACCGCGGCGCCGGATTTCGTTGAAAACCAGGTTTCGCGTGATGGTCAGGAGCCAGGTCGTGAATTTTGCATCCGGCTGGTAGCGCGGCGCGCTTTTCCAGACTCGAACAAAAACCTGCTGCGCGAGATCCTCGGCGTCCGCCTCGCCGCCGAGCATTTTCGCAATGGTGCCGACGATTCGGTATTGGTGTCGCACGACTAGCGTTTCGAAAGCGTCTTCGTCGCCATTCTTCACGCGCAGCATCAAAGCGATATCGTCCGGTTCATCAGGCGGGGGAGCTTCCATCGTTTCGTCGCGGCTGCGAGGCGATTAAACCACCGAGTCCGGGAAATGGCTCGCAGAAATCGCAAGGGTGGGGCCGCTCGGTCGGATTCTTGCCCCGGGGCCGACTTGAAACACGCCCGGGACGCTGTTACCCAATCGGCATGATGTTTTTTCCAGCGCGGAGGCAGTGGTGAGGCTCCTTTTCATCAAGCTTCGCCACATTGGCGATTCGCTGCTGCTCACGCCGACGCTGGTCGCCACGAAGCGAAAGTTCCCGCAGGCCGAGATTTGGGTGCTGGTGCGCCGGTCGTGCGAGGGGATTCTCGCGGGTTGCCCGGAGATTAACCGCATCCTCTGCACCGCGAATCCCGACACGAAAAAGCGGGGCTGGGAGGATGTGCAGTCCGACCTGTCGTTGGGCGCGCTGTTGCGGCGAACCAAGTTCGACCATGTGTTCGAACTCACGGACAGCGACCGCGCGCGCTGGCTCGCCCTCGCGGCGCGGACTCCGAATCGGTGCACATCGGTCCACCGGACCCTCCGCTGGTTCTGGCGTCCGGCCTTTCACACGATCAGCCCGACCAAGCGCTATGGAAAACACCAGGTGATGCGGGATTACAGCAGTCCGTCGGAGGTCCTCGACTTGCCGCCAGAGGCTCCGGGGCTCCGGTTTGCAAGGGAGAAAATGGTGCCTTTTCCGGCGGCCGAGGCGATCCCGTCCTTCGCCGTGGTTCATTTTCACACCCGCTGGCCGCGCAAGGCGTGGCCACTCGATCGCTGGGAGGAATTGCTTCGCGGCCTGCTGGAATTCACCCCGGCCATCGTGTTGAGCTGCGGACCGGCGTCGGAGGAAACTTCCGCCGCCGCCACGCTGGTGGAAAAACTCGGTCCGCGAGTGATCTCCACTGCAGGCTCGGCCGACTGGTCACAACTGGCGTGGCTTTTGGACCGTGCGCTGTATTTCGTTGGGGTCGACACCGCCGCCATGCATCTCGCGGCTGCGGTTGGCTGTCCGACGGTCTGCCTTTTCGGCCCGTCTCCGGCGTTTGAATTTCATCCCTGGAACGTGAAACACTGGATGATCCGACCGCAGGATTGGCTCGATGAGGAGGCCGTGAAAGCGATTCCGCGCGACGCGCTGATGCGCGAAATTCCGGTCAGCCGTGTGCTGGCGGCGTGTCGGGAAGCCGCGTGCGAACGGACGCCGGGTCTTCCAGCAGACGGCGGAGCTGCGGGAGTGTGACGTCTTCGGAAAAGTGTTCGCCCGCGTGCCGGAGGCCGGCTGCTCCCATCTGGACGGCGAGCTCCGGTTGATCCAAAAGCCTTCCGATGGCCGTCGCGAGAGCCGGGGCGTCCCCGGGCGGGCACAGAAATCCGGTCACGCCATCGCGGATCATTTCCGGCACGCCGGCGAGGGTCGTTGAAACGACGGGAAGCCGGGCCGCCATGGCTTCGGTGATGACCGTTGGCAGAATGTCCATGCCCCCATCCTTTTCCTCGACGCAGGGGAGGGCAAAAAGTGTGGCCTTCGAAAGCGCGTCTCGGATTTCCGGCTGCGAGCGGGCCCCGGCGAGATCGACGATCTCCACGAGATTCGCCGATTTCCGCTGAGCCTTCAGGGACGCTTGAAGCGGTCCCCCGCCAATGATCCGGCATCGGAATTCCCGCCCCGTTTCGCGGAGCAACCGACAGGCTTCGAGGAGTACCGAAAAGCCCTTCTTTTCCACCAACCGCCCGACCGAGACGATCAGCGGGGGATCGACGGGAGCCGGTGCGGGGAAACCATCGAGCGCCATGCCATTGTAAATCCGTACGATCCGGCAGGCTGGAAAGCGCTCTTCAAACCACTTCCGGCTGTAATCGCTCACGGCAACGACAAACGCCGCGTCCTCGACGAGTGTTTTGAGATTCGGAATGCTTTGCGCATCGCTCAGGAAATCATTCGCATGGGCCGTGATGCTGTAGGTGAAACCCATGGCGTTCTTCAGATGCCAGGCGGTCCGCGCCGCGTGTCCGACGAAATGCGTGTGGACATGCCGCACGCCCGCCGCCCGCAGGCGGGGGCCGAGCCAGAGCGCCTCGCGCAGGTGACGCCCCGCTGCCCCGGACCAACCCCCACCGAAAAACGCCTTCGCCGGGATTTTGCCCGTGAGACCGGCCGCCAGGATCCCGACGGCGAGTCGTGCCTTTGCAGGAACAACGCACACCCGTTTCTCGAGCGCTGCAAACCCCTCCTGTTTCGCTGCGTCTTCCGGCGGTTGCAGGCTGAAAACCGGCGGATGACACCCCTGTCGCGCCATGCCCTCGACTTCCCTCGCGACAAACGTCTGCGCGAAGACGGGAAAGCGCTTGAACAAATAGGCGAACGACGACATCCGCCGCAGATTCCCGGGCGGACACCGATTCTTCAAGTGGAATCATTGCGGGAGGTTGCGGCGCGCCCGGGGACTGGGTAGAAAATTCCGATGGAAAATCGAGAAACCCGACAAGCCGCTTGGGAGCGGATCGTCCAGATCGCCTGTACGGTCGAGGCGTTCCTCACGCGCTGGGGTCCGGTTCTCCTCGTCGTGTTCGCGGTGATCTACTACGGTCAATATTACCGGACCGGACTCAATCTCGGCGGCGAGGGCGGCACAAATGCCGTTCTGGCCATGCGCTTGATGGAGGGGCAGCGACCGATTGTCGATACGTTCCTCGGTTATAATCTCCTCTGGTTTTACCCGCTGGTCGCTTTGTTTCAACTCACCGGGCCGGACTATGTCGCGATGCGAGTTTTCTTTTTCGCGCTTTGCACGATCAATGCCCTCCTCGGCTTTACAATTGTTCGGGCTTGCACGCGGCAGGCGTGGCTGGCGACCGGGGTCGGAGTGCTTCTCGTTCTCATTCCCGGCATGATTTTCCGAAATTACATGGGCTTTATCGGAACACTGTCGATGCTGGTTTTCCTGAAAGCCTACGTGCTGCCGGAGAAAAGCAACCGGCGGAGATTGGTTTGGATGAGCGTCGCCGGGGCGGGGCTGGCGTTGTGTTTTCTCATCCGGATCGAGCCCTCGCTATTGCTGACCGTCGTCTGGCTCGGGCTGGCCGTGCTTTATCCGCTGGGATCGAAGACGCACTTCCGGGAACGGCTTCGACAGACAGTTCTTGGGACGTTCGCCGGCGCGGTCGTGCTCGTTGGGATTCACGGCCTTTTCGCCTGGCACGCTTCCTCCAAGGGCTTCGGGAAAGAATTTCTGGATCAATATCACCAATTTGCCGGCCTGCTCGTGCATGAGTTGGAGAGCGAGTGGCAGCGCCTGCGGCCGATCCCGCCCGTGGTTGTCGCGGAACAGCAACCGGTCACCGCGGCTTCCGTCGTGCCAGTGGAAACACCGACGGTAACGCCGGCACCTGTTGATGCGGCCCCGACGGGACGCGACGGACGTCTCCAACGCCCGCCTCTCACGAAGATTTGGGAAGCTCGCAGCGTGAGCAACCGTTACCTCGGATTGGTGATCTACTATCCGGTGTTTTGGTGCGTCGTGTTCGTCGGCGTCGCCGCGCTGCTCCTTCTAATTTCGATTATTCGAGGAGATGATTTTCGAAAGCAACAAAGCCTCGTTGTGCTGACATCGACCGGGTGTGCGCTGACCTTGTTTCCGCAATACTTTTTCTTCCGGCCGGACCCGCCGCATGTGAGCGAATTCATGGTTGCGTTTCTTCCGGCGGTGGCCGTCTCCGCCTTTGCGCTGTGGCAGGCGGCTGAGGTATCGCGGGTCTTTCGCATTCCTGTCCTCGGACTTACCGTGTTTTCGCTCGCGCTGGTCCCGATTTATCTCAAGGCGATCATGCCCAGGGATTCCGCCGGAACGATCTCCAAACACGGCCGCCTCGCAGAGTTTGAGGCGCTCAATGGCGTTCGCGTCAAAATGCCAGCCGATGAAGTGGCCGATATGATCGGGCTCCGCGACGCGATTCTCAACAACTCGAAACCTGGCGACTACGTCATTTGCTATCCTTATTCTCCGACGATCAACTTCATGACCGACCGGCCGAGTTACGAATACAATCTCTATGTGGACAACGCCACGGCCGGAACCGATTTTCAACGCGATGCCATCGAGCGCATGACCTCGTTCCGCCCGGCGGTCGTGGTCATTGACAACCGGGCGGTCAACCAAACCGAGGAGTCCCGTTTCAACAACTGGGCGACCGACGTGATGGCATACCTCCGGGAGAACTACACGCTCTACGGGACATACCGTCAGGGAAACCGCGAGAACACGGTTTTTGTCCGAAAACTTCAGTAAACCCGGAAACGTCCGACCTCTGCGAGGAGGTCGCGATAGCCCGTCATGGCGGGAGCCAGCGCGTTTTCCAGGTCGCCCCGAATCGTGTCGGGAATGGTGTCGTCGGATGTCGGATTCTGCATCGTTGTGATGTGCCGCTGGCTCGGAGCCGACGTGTCGTGCGCTCTCAGAAAAACCAACACATCATGAAGGAATGCGACCGGATCGGCGCTGATCCGGCTGGCGGGCGCGACAAAAAAATGCCCCGGCTGCAGGTGCCGCTGCCATGTCGCGCGGATGGATTGGTAGTCCGCCCGTCGGAGCTGATCTTCCGAGCAACAGAACGCGAGAAGTTCGGCGTCTCCGGCCTTTCTTGAAGCGCCGCGAACAAGGTCCTTCTTCGCATGGGACCAGGCGCGCTCCATGGGATCGCGGAGGAGCATGATGGCCCGGAGGCCCGGGTTGATCGCCACGATCTCCGCGATGATCTCTTCGTCAATAATGCAATAGGACGCCGTCGATTCGCCGATGATCCGGGGACTGTAAGCACGACCACGTCTCCGGAGAGCGTGATAGTTTTTCAGAATCCATTCCTTCGGCGTGTCGCGAAAGCTCTCCAAATAATCTTCCAGAAATTCGTAACGAAAGCGTGGGTGTCCGGGCTCGCCGAGCGTCGAAAAGTAGAAGGTCTCCTTGTCGCGATGAAGAAGAATCTCCGGATGGCGGACGAGATTTGTATGCAGCCATGTCGAGCCCGTGCGTTGCGGGCCGATACAGAAAAAGTCGGGGAAAAGGTCAGTTGGCGGGTTCGGTGTGCGGGTGCGGATGCGGCGGAGCGTCCCAGGCAGGGTGGCTTTCATTCACGCACAGTATGGCCGCCTGCGCGGTTCCGTTCCAGAATCAACCGTTCGTAAAGGTCGAGATATCTGGAGGTTGTTGCCTCCCAACCGAAAGCCATGGAGGTGCGGCGAGCCTGCTCACCAAGTCGCTGTCTCAACTCCGGGTCATTTATCAGCCGACGCAGGCCGGCAGCCAGAGCTTCGGCATTGCCGCCCGGCGAAAGGAGCGCATCGTGTTCGTGACGCACCCGTTCTTGGATGCCCGGCACATCCGTCGCCACCACCGGAAGCTCGGCCGCCATCGCTTCGAGCAGGGCGGAACTGAAGCCCTCCAGGATGGACGACAAAACAAACGCATCGCCGCTGCGATACAGATCCACCAAATCCTGCGGAGGGAACTGGAGAGTCGGGCCGTCGGACGGGCGAAATTCCAGAAGGTGGACACGGTCGCCGAGCCCCATCGCCGCGACCTCGGCAGCGAGTTGCGGGACTCCCCGACCGGCGATGGCCAGGTGAACCGTGGATTTGGTTTTCAGCCCGCCGAACGCCTTCAACAGGGTCCGGAGATCCTTTTGCGGATGATTCCGCGCGACGCAGACAAAAAGAAACGCATCGGGAGGCACGCCAAGTTTTTCGCGCAAGGCCCGACGGTCCAGTGCCGCGGAAAACCGGGTGTGATCGACAGCGTTCGGAATTTCTTCGACGCGGTTCGGGCGCACCCCGAGTCGAGCCAGACCGGCCGACATCTCCGCAGACAGCGAAACCACGGCCTGCGCTTCGGGGATCCATTGTCTTACCAAGCGGTCGGCTTGGGACGTCGGACCGTTTGGGACATCATCACCGACGGCGCGGACGAGTCCGGGAACCCCGGATTTCTGCTGCCAGTTCGAGAAGCACACGCCGGACGGCGAGAGAACCACCGTATGCCAGACATCAAATCGCTCCGCCTGCTGAAGGCCGCTGAGAATCCGCCGGTTGAGCCAAAGTGCAAAGGCCGGCCAGTATTTGAAGTAACTCCAGGTATTCGCCGGGTAGGGAAGGGATTTGTAAGGGAGCTTCCATGACGAATCCAAAAGCCGCCCGCGCATCCGCTTGGGCAGGATGATGATCGGTTCATGACCCCGGGCGCAAAGTTCCGACGAGAGATTGTGATGGAAAATTTCCGCTCCCGAGCATTTCGGCAAAAATGTCGGGGTGAAGATCGCGATCTTCAGCGGTTTCATGGTGCGACCGAACGATAAACCGCCTTCAATTGTGCGGCCGCCTCCCGGCAGGTCGGAACGCGCACCGTGGCCGGGTCGGCGAGAAACGGAGATCTTGCGGCGGGATCGCGGAACGTTTCGAGCAAAGCCGCCAAATGCTGCACGTCGTGCGGATCAAAAAGCCCCGGGTGCGAATCGCCCAAGACCGCTGTGTTGCCCTCAATCCGGCTGGCAATAATCGGCAGTCCGCAAGAGATGGCTTGGAGCATGGCAAGGGCCTGGCCTTCCCAGACCGAGGGCAGCACAAAGGCATCAAGCGCTTGAAACCACGGAGCCACGGGCCGTTGGCGTCCTGCGAAATGAACCCGATCCGTCACACCGCGTTCGCGAGCCAGGGCTTCGAGGTCGCTGCGAGCGGGGCCGTCACCAACAAAAACGGCCGAGGTTTCCCTGGTCAGCGCCAGCGCTTCGATGAGCGTCTTGTGATTTTTGACCGGATGAAGCGATGCCACGGTGCCGATCAAAAGGCCGTCTGCCGGCAGACCGAGCCGCCGGCGGATTTCAGCAGGGTCCGGGGCCGGACGGAAAACTTTGTCGTCGATGGCGTTCGGGACGACCGCCGATTTCTTGGGATCGAGCCCGAATGTTTCGATCATTTCGCGGCGGGTTTGTTCCGAGAGCGTCAGCACCCGGGCGGCGCGGCGGACGCACCATCCGAAAAGGAGCCGCTTGCGGAGAGGAAGTTTTCCGAGGGTTTTTTGTTGGTGGAGGATGACCGGGATCCCCGCGAGCCGGGCCGCCGCCACACCGAAGACATGGGCGTGATACGTCTGTGTGTGAACCACTTGGATTCCTTCGCGACGAAACCAGCGCGAGAGTCGGTAGAACCCCACTGGGCTGATCCGCTTGGTCGGGAATAAAGGCAGGAGCACAACGGGCAGACCCGCGCGGCGCGCCTCTTCGCCGAGCACATCAAAGTTCCGCAAACAGACGAAGCGGGCATTGACTTCCGGTGCGAGGTGCGGAAAAGCACCCAGAGCAAAATCCTCCGCGCCTCCGACGGGCATGCCGATGAATAGGAAGACAGATTTCAAGACGGGGAATTAGACAATCCCGGCCGTGGTGTCGTCCAGAGGGAACGTCGCCCGTACGAGCGAATGAGCCCGGTCGTTGGGAAGGACGCCGGGTTCCATCTGATTCATCACGTAGGCGAAGGATATTCCGGTTTCCGGGTCTGCAAACGCCAGGCTGCCGCCGGCACCGGGGTGGCCGAAGGCTGTAAACGACGGGCCCATGGTTTGTCGGAGTTTATGTCCGGAGGGAGCGATGGGATCGAGCATGAAGCCCGCTGAAAATGTCACCGGATGCCGCAGGATTTCGTCCACGCCCGAGGCCCGGCGGGTGGTCATCCACGCGAGGGCTTCCGGGGAGAAAATCTGACGACCTTGCCAGTGGCCGCCCGCTGCGAGAACGGCGTAGAATTTCGCCAAGGCGGACGCCGTTCCAAAGCCGCCCATCGAAGCGAGTCCGGAGCGTCGTCCGGCCTCTTGATTCATGGCCGATGCGGCCGCCAGACCTGCGGGGAAGGCGAAGGCCCGCCGGGTGAGCGAGGCGGGATCCGAAAAAGCACGCAGGAAGGGATCGCCGGGCTCGCCGGTAAAGCGCGGAGGCAGCATGCGTGCCAATCGAGCATCCTCCGAAGGGGGAAGCCCGATCCAAAAATCCAAGCCGAGTGGCTCGACAAAATGCTGCTGCCAATAACTCGAAAGCGATGGGGCTCCGGTGAGGCGGCGGACGATTTCGTCCATCAAAAATCCCGAGGCGCGAGGTCCGTAGGCCGGTCCGGGAAGGAGCTCGGCAAACGGTTCCTGCGCGGCGAGTGCGGTGACGACGGCGGTGTGATCGAGAATCGAGATTCCTTCGGCCCGCATGGCACCGAGGCCTGCGGAGTGCGATAAAATGTTACCGACGGTGAGGCGGGATTTTCCGCCGGCCGCGAATTCCGGCCAGAACGAAGCAACCGGCGTTTCGGGGTCGAGCCCCGCCGCGGACAGCGCGTGCAGCACACAGGCGGCGGCCGGACCTTTGGTAGCCGACCAGACCAGGACCACGGTATCGGCGGCCCAAGGTTCCGACCGCGCCGCGTCACGATGGCCGGCAGCAAGACTTACGATCTCGTGCCCGTCTTTCCAGACCGAGACCGACGCCCCGACCTCCCGGCCCGACGCAGAATTTGCCTCGAAAGCCCGTTCGACCCGCGCCCGGATTTTGTCCGCCACGACGTTAGAGAAGATCGCTCACGGATTTCAGGTCGGGGTCGTATCTGGCGATTTCGCGAAACTTTTTGTCCAATTTGAAGCTGGTCTGGAGGTGGGCGCGCGCGGCTTCGGCGTTGCCGAGGACCGCATCGTAACACCCGAGATTGTAATGATAGGTGGCTTCCGAGGAGAGACTTTCGGGGCCGTTGAGAAGAAGGTCGCGAGCCTCGGCCGTGCGCCCCATCTCATGCAAACAGAACGCTCCATGAATGTAGCCTGTGGTCCCTTCCGGATAGCGCTCCCGGAGCTGGCTGCAAACGAGCAAGGCCTGATTCCAGAGGCGTGCGCGCATGAAAATGAAGAGTCGCAAGTGCAGAACGTCTTGGCGTTCCTGCTCATCCGGCGACAGCGAATCCAGCTCGCTTAACGCCTCCGGCAACATTTCCAATTCACTATACCCCTGCGCGGCGAGCAGGGTGCGTTCGAGTGACATGGCCGTTGAAACTACTGTCCGCCCGGGATTTTTCAACCGCCATCGTGCTCCCGCCTCGATGAAACCGTGGGTTCCGGGCGGGCGCGAAAGACGCCGGTTTGAAGGTCGGGGCGTGTTTCTTTGAGGCG
The DNA here is from genome assembly GCA_964516295.1 of uncultured Chthoniobacterales bacterium. GTDB lineage: Bacteria > Verrucomicrobiota > Verrucomicrobiia > Chthoniobacterales > Terrimicrobiaceae > CAZEYT01. The sequence continues at coordinate 11,995 of CAZEYT010000060.1, forward strand.
GAAGGGAATGCGCTTCCACCAAAGACGGAGCGCCTCCCAATGGATAAGCCCGATGACTTTCAAGGTGATGAGCGGGTATTTAAGGCTCAGCCACGCGAGGTTGGCGGCGTTGAGTTCCAGACGCCGCCCGGTCAGAGAGCTGACGAGAGTTTTATCCGAACCCGCGAAATCGTTGATCCAAACACCGAGACGGTCGCCGGGAAGGTCGAAACGAAAATCAAAGACGAGATCGAGATCCGAGAATGGCGAGACATAAAAGTTCTTCGTCGCCCGGCGGTGGAAAACGGTTTTTTCCGTCACAAGCGGAACGAAAAACGGCTTCAGCTCGCCAAAGGTATTGCCGACTTGAACAACCGAGCAGAGCGGTCGATCCGACATATCAAAACAGTAGAAAATGGAAACGGGATTGAACGTATAGCCCAGCAGTCGCGGCAGGGTGAGGAGGAGAATTCGCGCCGGTTTTTCGGCAAAGCCCTCGGATTCCAGAAACGCTTCGACATTGAGCCGCAGTCCCCCGGACGAGAGGAGGAAATAGTCTTCGTCGCGGAGCGAATAAAGATTGGGAGAGTTGTGGGAGAAAAATGGGATCCGCCGGGAGATGCGTTGCAACTCGTCCAGATCGATGCAAAACAGAAAAATGCGGTAAACGAAGCGGTGCTCTTTCGGCGAAATGCGCCGGTGCATGACCGTGCATTCGTAAAGGCACGAACCCGGGTTCATGCGCGGCGGAGAAGGGGACACATCACGTCCGCGAGGGCGACGGACGAACCATAGGCGTCCTCATGAAACCCGTGCCGGAAATAGCTCCCGCAAAAAAAGATCCGCTGGTCCGGAGAGACCGTGTTGAGGGACGGCAACCCGGCCTGCGCCTGCATGGCGGGAAGAGTGTAAACCGGGTGGTGGTAGACCGTCTCGTAAAGAACCTTCTCGCGAGGAATGGTTCCATTGATCGAGACAAAGTAGTCACGCTTTTTGGACACCTGCTGGAGGGCGTTCATCCAATAGTGGGTTGTCGCCCGGGTGGAACCGTCCGGCGTTTTCTCGATGCGGTAATTCCACGACGCCCAAGCGCGGCGTCGATCCGGCATGACTCGCGAATCCGTGTGCAAGGTTGCGACATTCCGTTGGTAGCCGAACGCACTGAGCAGTCGCGATTGGGCTTCGGTGGGCTCGCTCAGCATCGCCAAGGCCTCGTCGGCATGGGCGGCAATGGCGACGCGATCAAAGGAAAGGCAATCTCCGCCCCGCAACGTCACTGTGACCGCTTCCCGATCCTCCCGTACGCCGACCACCTCGGCCGGCAGGCGCGCCGGCCCGACGATCGACAGGATTTTATCGACATACGTCTTCGCTCCGCCATCCACCGTGAACCACGGATGGTGCGTCGAAACACCGAGAAATCCATGGTTTTTAAAGAACCGCAAGAGACTCAGCGCGGGAAAATCCAGCACTTGTCCGGGTTCGGTGGACCACACCGCGGAGCTCATCGGCACGAGGTAAAGATCGAGAAAATCCTGTCCGAGCCGGTGCCGATTTGTGAACTCCCTCAAGGTCATCCCCTCGGTCGCCGGGTTGTTCAAAGCCGCGCGGGAGAGATCAAAAAACCGCAGAATCTGACGCAGGAGTCGGTAAAAGCGCGGGCGCAGAAGATTCCGGCGTTGGGCAAAAACCTTGTTCGGCCCCATGCCGTTGTATTCGATCCCCGAAGGTCGATGGCTGACGCTGAAAGACATTTCCGACGGCTTGGTCGCGACGTCCAGGTCGGCAAACAACTTCGTCAGATGGGGGTAGGTGACGTGATTGAAAACGATAAACCCGGTATCGATGTGCACAGGGGCGCCATCTTCGTCGATGGTGACGGTGTTCGAGTGTCCGCCCGGGCGTTCCTGCTTTTCCAAAAGGGTAACTTCCGCGTGGTTTCGGAGGTTCCACGCAGCGCCCAAGCCGGCGACGCCCGTGCCGATAATGGCGATGCGCTCCCTCACCGTGTGGTGCGCGGAGCCTGCTCGTAAACCTTTTGGGGAACGGCCTTGATGTCCCACACGATCCCGAAAAGGCCCAGCAGGCGGATCATGTAGTAGGAGATGTCGATTTCCCACCAGTAGAAGCCCTGCCGTGCGGAGGCCTGATAGTGATGGTGATTGTTGTGCCAGCCCTCGCCCAGCGTAAAGAATGCGAGAAGGAAACTATTCCGACTCTCGTCATCGGTTTCGAAGCGCTTGCTTCCGAGCGTGTGGGCGAAGGAATTCACTGCACAGGTGGCGTGGAAAAGGACGGTCGTGCTGATAAAAAAGCCCCACACGAGCATCTGCCAGCCGTTGGTGCCGAGGGCGGGCGCGAACGCTTCCAAAAGAGAGCCAAAGCCGAAAAGGAGCCCGATCAACAAAAGCGGTCCGATGAGGTCGAAGCGGTTCAAAAAGACCAGTTCGGGAAATTTCGTGAGGTCGCGAACGAGGCGGTAGTCCGTCGGAAAATTTCGACTGCTGGTGAGCCAGCCGACATGGGACCAGAGGAAGCCCTTGCAATGCGGTGAGTGGGCGTCTGTTTCCTCGTCGGAATGGGCGTGATGGTGCCGGTGAACCGAGGCCCACCAGAGCGGCCCGCGCTGGACGGCCGTGAGCCCGATGAGGGCGAAGAAAAACTGGGCCACCCGCGAAGTGTGGTAGGCGCGATGGCAAAAGAAGCGGTGATAAAACGCGGTCACCGCGAACATGCGAACGATGTAAAGAACGACGGCCGTCACGACGGCGATCCAACTCCAACCGGTCCAGAGGACTCCGAGGCATCCGACATGCAGAATGATGAACGGCACGCTCCGGCTGAATTCAAACCGCTCGGGCATCTCGCGCACTTTCTCGGCACCGCCCGGGAAGTAGTCGGAGTCGATGGCTTGGATGAGCGGGGTCGCAAGACGTTTCAGAAAGGCCATGAATCAATCTTCCTTAATGCCAAATGTCCCGAGAAGGCGATTGAGATCATCGTCCCCATAGTACTCGATCTGGATCGTGCCTTTTTTTTCACCGTGATGGATTACGACACGAGTCGAGAGATGGTGCGTCAATAAATTTTCGAGCCGTTGGATGGCCGGGGCGGAGGCGACATGTCCACCGCCGCCGCCGCCGCGTTTCGGCGTGGTCCGTCCGGTTTTGGCGAGATGCTGTGCGGCGAGTTTTTCCGCGACGCGGACCGAGGCTCCGGAGCGGATGATCTGATCGGCGAGCCACTTTTGTTCGTCGTGGCTCTTGAGGGAAAGCAAAACCTTGGCGTGTCCGACGGTCAGTTGGCCGTGTTTGAGGAGGGATTGAACGTCGGGGCCGAGGTCCAGAAGACGCATGGCGTTGGCGACGGCGGCGCGGCTTTTGCCGACGCGGCGGGAGATCTCATCCTGCGTGAGGCCGAAGTCGCGGGAGAGGCGTTCGTAGGCCGTGGCTTCTTCGATGGGATTCAGGCCCTCGCGCTGAAGGTTTTCGATGAGGGCCAGCTCCAGGACTTCGCGGTCGCTGGCTTCGCGGACGATGGCCGGGACTTCCGTGAGACCGAGCTCACGCGAGGCGCGCCAGCGGCGCTCTCCGGCGATGAGCTCGTATTTTCCATCCACCTTGCGAACGATGAGTGGCTGGATGATGCCCCGCTCGCGGATGCTTTCCACGAGCTCCTGCAAGTGCTCAGAGCGGAATTCCACGCGGGGCTGCAGCGGACTGGGAATGATGAGACCGATATCGAGTTTCTGAACCCGTTCGCCCAATTCCTCCGCGGGAGCGGGGTTGACCACGCGCGTATTGATCAACGCGCTGAGTCCTTTTCCGAGTGCCTGTTTCGCCATGGGTAACGCGAGAGCTAAACACCATGCCCCGCTGCCGACAAGCAGAAGGATGGATTTCGCGCCGGACGCATGGCAGGGTCGGTTCTCATGTTTTCTGAACTGATGGTGTGGGACGACCAAAGCCCCCGTTCGCCGGCGTCCCAGATGGCGGTGGATGAGGCGCTTTTTCGCATTGCTCAATGCCCTGTCCTCCGGCTTTACCGTTGGGCCGTTCCGGCTGTGACCTTCGGCTATTCCCAGCGCTGGCGCGAGGTTGAATCCCTTTGTGAGGGACGGCCGGCGGTGCGCCGCTGGACCGGCGGCGGTGTTGTTTTTCATGGCGGGGATCTCACCGTTGCCATTGTCATTCCGGGAGCCCCGACCAAATCCTCGGAGAGCCTTTACGCAGAGATCCACTCTGCCATCCGGCTCGCACTGGCGGACGAAGCCGCCCGTCTGGCATCCGGGGATGAACTCCGATCCGGTGCGGCGTGTTTTGTCAGTCCGGCTGCCAACGATGTGATGATTGGCGGGGCGAAAGTCTGCGGTGGGGCGCTTCGGCGGTGCCGTCAGGGGGTGCTTTACCAAGGATCCATCCAAACGAAGAAAGCTCCCGCGCCGCATCGGCTGGCAGGAGCTTTGTCGGAACACGTCACGGTGTTCCTTGAAGTCGGCCCCGTCGAAGATCTCGCCCGGGAGATCGAATCCTCACACTATGGGCAGGACTTTTGGAACCGACTCCGGTAGGGAGACGGGCGCGAGGGGCGTCAGGCTTTGACGGCCGCGAGCGCTTTGTTCAGGCGGCTCTTGCGGCGGTCGGCGACATTCGGGTGAATGACTCCCCGTTTGGCGGCCTTGTCGAGGGCGGAGCTGAGTTTGGAAAACTCGGCCTTGGCCGTGGCGGAGTCGCCGGTGGCGAGAGCTTTGCGGAGCTTTTTCTGCTCGGTCTTGAGGGACGTGAGGACGTTGGTGTTGCGGGCACGGCGGCGAACGCTCTGACGGGCGCTCTTGGCTGCGGATTTCGTATTGGCCATAATGAAGATTTTTGGTGCCAGAGGGGAGAATCGAACTCCCGACCAAGGGCTTATGAGTCCCCT
>CAZEYT010000061.1:0-16550 GCA_964516295.1 uncultured Chthoniobacterales bacterium
ACCCAGTGTCGCCGGCCCCAAACGCCCGCAGGATCGCATCGATCTCCCGGAACTTGGCGGTGCCTTCGCAAACCTGCTCACGACGCCGGTGGCCGAGGGAGGCTATGGAAAAGCCGCCACAGACCTCGGCCGCACGGCGAGTCTGAAATTGAATGGCGTGACCAACGGACAGGAGTCTGAAATGGTGGCCGACCGACCGACACCGGATGCGGTTTCCGAAATGCCAAAGTCGCCCTATCACGAGGAACACTCGACGATTCGCGACGGGTCGGTTCTCATCGCGGCGATCACCAGCTGCACGAATACCAGCAATCCGAGTGTGATGCTCGGGGCCGGACTGTTGGCGAAAAAGGCCGTTGAACGCGGACTCCGCGTCGATCCGACCGTGAAAACCTCGCTCGCCCCGGGATCCCGCGTGGTGAAGGACTATCTTGAGAAAACCGGACTTCAGCCATATCTCGACCAGCTCGGCTTTCAGATCGTCGGCTACGGGTGCACAACCTGCATCGGGAATTCCGGTCCCCTCAATCCGGAAATCGAAACCGCCATCGTCCAAAACGACCTCGTCACTGCGGCCGTCCTCTCCGGAAACCGGAACTTCGAAGCCCGTATCCATCAAAACATCCGCGCAAATTTCCTGATGTCCCCGCCGCTGGTCGTCGCCTTCGCCCTGGCGGGCCGCGTTGATCTCGATCTCTCGAAAGATCCCATCGCCACGGACAAAGATGGGGTGGCCGTTTATCTCAAGGATCTCTGGCCGAGCCTCGAGGAAGTCCGCAACGAGATGCAATCCGCTCTCAAACCCGAAGTCTTCCAAAAACTGTACACCGACTTCGCAGAGCAAAACCCGAAGTGGAACGAAGTTCCTGCCAGCACGGGACAGATCTACGAGTGGGATCGTTCCAGCACCTACATCCAAGAGCCGCCGTTTTTCACCGACTTCGGCATGGAGGCGGGATCAATTTCAAACATCACCGGAGCTCGCGCGATGGGAATCTTTGGCGACTCGGTCACGACCGACCACATCTCTCCTGCCGGTGCCATCAAGGCTTCGTCACCCGCCGGAAAGTATCTCCTCGAAAACGGCATCGATGCGGTCGACTTCAACAGCTACGGCAGCCGCCGGGGTAATGATCGCGTCATGACCCGCGGAACGTTTGCGAATGTTCGAATCAAAAATCTCATGATCCCACCGAAGCCCGACGGCACCCGTGTGGAGGGCGGATTGACCATTTTCCAGCCGGATGGCGAGCAGATGAGTATTTACGATGCCTGTATCAAATATCAATCCCAAGCCGTTCCGCTTGTGGTGTTTGCCGGCCATGAGTATGGCACTGGATCAAGCCGCGACTGGGCCGCAAAGGGCACCCGGCTGCTTGGGGTGAAAGCGGTCGTCGCCCAGAGCTTCGAACGCATCCATCGCTCGAACTTGGTGGGAATGGGCGTTCTTCCCCTCCAGTTTGCGGAGGGAGTCAGCGCGCAGACCTTGGGACTGGACGGAACCGAGACCTTCGACATCACCGGTCTTGGGGAAACAATTCAACCGCGTCAGGATGTCACACTGGTGATCCACCGGAAAGATGCCACGACGGAGTCGGTGAGCGTCAAGTTGCGGATCGATACACCGATTGAAGTCGATTACTACCGTCACGGAGGAATCCTTCCTTTCGTTCTTCGTCAGCTGATCACCGCCGCGGCCTGAGGATCAGATACCACGCCACTTCGCGTCGGACGCGAAGTGGCCCGGATTACCCGAGGGTGGACCGAAGCCAATCCTGAAGAACCCCGGCCTCGGCCGGTTGGCTGCGGAGGGCGACGTAGCCGTCGGGACGAATGAGGTAAAAAGCCGAGAGGTCCGCCCCAAACCGAGTGTGAGCGGCGCCGTGGGGATCGACGAGCCACGTGGCGTCGGGGGCTTCATCTCCGCTCCAAACGCGAACGACTTTGATGAGGTCCCCCCACCCTTCTGCGGTGAGAGCCACGGAAGCCAGGCGATCCACGTCGCGGTAGATGGGTTTTTTTCCTGAGAAAAGAACCAGAGTGAATCTCGGCGGTCCCCATTCGGAGAAGAGGGAGACCGGTTCCTGGCTGCGGAAGACCACGACATCGCGCGGACGCCAGCCCGGTGCGTAACCGTGCGGTCGCCAGTCTTCCGCCCATGTATCATCCGCGGCCACAAACGTTCCGGGGGCATAGTGGATCCCCAGCCCGGAAAGCGCTCCCGCCATTTTTCTTTTTACAAAATCCGAATGGGATGCGACCTGCACGACACGGTCGCGGACGATCTGAACAAAGCGGTTCCGGACGAAATTCGAGCGGATCATGCGTCCCGAGTCAGCCAGCACTTGTTCAGCCACGGGAGAGCGTTCGGCATGATAGCTGTCGAGAACGGCATTTTCCTCACCTTTTCCACGGGCAAGGAGGGAGAGTTTCCATGCAAGATTGAAGGCATCCTGCATGCCGGTGTTCATGCCCTGCCCGCCGGCCGGGGAATGGATATGGGCGGCGTCTCCGGCCAGAAGGACCCGACCGTGGCGGAACGATCCGGCTTTTCGCTCGCTGATGCGAAATTTGGAGAGCCAGGAGAGATCATGCAACCGCCAACCGCCGGGTCCGCGTTTGTCGAGGATGGCCTGCATTTCGGCGAGATCGGGATCGCGGTCGTCCTCGGGGGACTCACGAGTGGCAATGACCCGCCAGACCCCGCGGACGACGGGGAAAACAGCGAGGAGCCCGTCGTTGCCCCAGAAAAGCAGCGCGGTTGCCTCGGGGATGTCGCCCTCCACCTTCGCGTCGCAAAGGATGAATAGATCATCCAACGCTGCGCCCTCGAAGGGCACCTGAATCTGGTGTCGCACCACGCTGTGCGCACCATCGCAGCCGACGACCCATCGATAGTTCGAGGATTCGGTTTTTCCATCAGGGTGTCGGAGCGAGACAGCTACGTGGTCCGGCGTTTGCTCCAGGGCGACCAATTCGACGCCACGCTCGATGGTTTCGCCGCGCGCGATCAGGGCGTCCGTGAGGATGCGCTCGGTCTGTGATTGCGGCAGGAGCATCATTTGCGGATAGGGACTGTCCACCCCAAACCCCGCCGGAATTTCCGCAAGGGCCTTTTTTCCATGGGAAATCCGGACGCCTTTCGCCGAGACACCACTGCCGAGGAATTGGCCTACGACCCCGAGGCCATCGAGCATTTCCAGCGCGGAACTCCACAGGGCGAGGGCTTTGGAGAGGCCGGACGGTTTCTCCAAGCGGTCGATGAGTCGAAATCCCAGCCCCTGCTTTTGACACGCCAGGGCCATTGTGAGGCCGACCGGCCCGGCTCCCACAATCAAGACATCGCTCATCCCGGCATCGTCCACCATTCGTTGCCAGCGTCAATCCGGAACGGGAGGAATCGCATTCGGTCTTGCGGGAAATCAGAAAAATCTGCGATGACGGCGGCTGATGAAGAAACCCCGCATCCCAGTCTCCGCTCCGCAGTCCGACTTGCAGTCCCCGTTTGCCTCCTTGGAGATCAGTGGTCTTCCGTGCGGCCCGGAGACGTCGGTGGAGCCGGAACGCCCGACACGACGCGGGCGGGTGGTCTTGCGTCGCGAAAAATCCGGCCGCGGTGGGAAAACCGTGGTCGTTGTTTCGGATTTCGACCCGGGAATTCCGACCTCAGAAATCGAAGCCTTCGCCAAACGGGCGCGGCAAAAATGCGGTTGCGGCGGTACGGTGGACGGGCGTGAGATCGAGCTCCAAGGCGATCAACCCGACCGCGTGCGGGAGTTTTTTCTCGGCGAGGGATTCCGCGTCGCGGGGGGCTGAGTCAGGCCGGACCATTTCCCTGGACCATCGAGAGGATCGAGGACGGGGTGAGCGTCTTGGCCTTCTCCTGAATCTCCGGCAGATACTTCGTGTGCAATTCGCGGGCCTGATCCTGCAATGGCACGAACATGGCTTTGAGCGATGCAGCATCCAGGCGCCGACCTCCGGCATAATACTTCTCCGCGACGTGCCCGATGGCATAGGTGGAGGCAAACGAAAAGGCCGAACCGGTCACTTGGTCCGCGATGCGACCGGCCATCTTCCCGGCAACCTTTCGTCCCAGCCCGCGCATGAGCTGGCGGGCGAATCCCTCGACCACCTGCGAGCCAAGTCCGAGGCCGGCCGTCGCGAGAAATTCTTTGATGTGTGAGCGGTCGAGTTCGGCTCCATGGGCCTTGCCAATCCGGTAAACCATTTTCATCTGCATCGGGACGATGGCGAGCGTTGCCATGGTCTCGGGAAGAAGCTCGAGCGCACCATTGAGGATCGAGTATTTCAAAATCATCCCGCTCTGATCCGGCACAGCAACGGCCGGAGCCGCCGAGGCGACGGGAACCATCGCCACGGCATCGACTTCGTTCTGAATTTCCCCGGCAGCCGCTTCGCCGAGTCCGAGATCTTTCTTGAGCTGATCCAGAAACTCGCGTTCGCCGGCGCTCACCGATCCCGAAGCCTCACAGACGCCCAAGGCCATCTCGTAGGCCAGGGCGCGTTCACCCGGCGTGGTAAGTGCGCCACAGACCGCTTGCATCGTAGTCCGCCCCATCAAGACTTGGCGCACCGCCGTGGCCGGATCGGCAATTCCAAGATCCTCGGCCATTCGGCGGACTTCGGCTCGCTCGGCCTCGGATTTTTCGCCGTCGGCGAAGGCAGCGTAAACGCAGAGCGTCAGGAGAGATTCGCGGGCGGTTTCGGAAGCGACGGTTGGAAGTTGCATCAGGGCATGGAGTTGGTGTTGGGATTCAGACGACGAAAGATAATCGAGGCAATGATCGATAGCACAAGAATGCCCGCAACGACACCGAGGGAGACCATGGTGTCGATTTTCCACGGGCTGTGTGCGAGTGACATTTTCACGCCAACGAAGACCAAAATCACGCCGAGACCATATTTCAGCAACTGGAAATACGGGAGGATCCCGGACAAGGCGAAATACAGCGAGCGGAGGCCGAGGATCGCAAAGACATTCGACGTGTAGATGATGAACGTGTCGGTCGTGATGGCAAAAATGGCGGGGATCGAATCCACGGCGAACACAAGATCGGTCACCTCAATGCACACAAGCACGCCGAAAAGCGGCGTTGCCATGAGGATGCCATTCTCCCGGACGAAGAAGTTTTGACCACGAAAGTCCTTCGTCATCGGCATCACGCGCCGCAAAAGACGGAGCGCGATGTTTTTCTCCGGATCGATCGTATCGTGATTTCCAAAGACCATCTTGAAGCCGGTAATCACCAAAAGTGCGGCGAAGAGATAGATGATCCACGAAAAATTCGTAATCAGCGCGGCTCCTCCGGCGATCATCGCAGCCCGCATGACCAAGGCCCCGAAAATGCCCCAAAAAAGAACCTTGTGCTGAAACTGCGGCGGCACTCCGAAGTAGGTGAACAGGACCGCGAAGACAAACACATTGTCCACCGACAGCGACTTCTCAATGAGATAGCCCGTGAGAAACTCCGTCCCTTTTTGTTGCCCCAGTGCATGGAAGACCCATGCATTGAAAATCAGCGCAAGCGTGATCCAGACCGCCGTCCAAGACAGGGCTTCACGCAGCGAAACTGTGTGGGCCTTTCGATGAAAAACTCCAAGATCGAGGGCCAGCATTCCAATGACGAAGACATTGAAAGCCACCCACCAAGAGACCGGGATCTCGCTCATTTAAAGTCCCCCCGAGCGATCAAAAGGAGGGTAAGGTCACGAGCCGGAAACAAGCCCCGGGTTTCTGTCCAACACTTTGGCAACAAGACGGGCGTCATCCGTCAATCCAATCTCCGGAACGGAGTCGGGAATCAAATCAATTCCCTTCAGAAGATAGCGAAGCGCCACGGCGGCCTCCGCCAGATCCTGCGGAATCGGGTCGGAAAGACCATCCACGCGGTCGGACTCGATCACACCAAGCAACGTCTCCGTACCCTCCCGCAAATCGTGGTGCTGGCGGGCCTGCTCCGAGCTTAGTTTGGCCTCGATCTGCGAGCGAAAGCGCCGAAGGCCCAGAAGATCGGCGGCCGTGATTTCCCCCCGGGCGTCCTCAATGAAGTCGTCCAAAGAAACAGCTTCACCGGGAGAACCGTGGAGCCGAACAGTGTCGGCGCGGTGGATGTGCGGGCGATGATTGGGGTGAGAGGGGGACGATGGCATAGATTATTACTCTCTCCGACCCATGAGCAGCGGCAGGATGTGCCACAGAAAGTAGGCCAGAGACGTGACGAAGGCGGCGACGTAAGTCAATGCGGCGGCGTTGAGGACTTTGTTGATGCCCGCCGATTCTGTCTGGGTGGAAAGAAGTCCACTCGTTTGGAGGGCGACCTTGGCCCGGGCGGAAGCATCGAACTCCACCGGGAGAGTCACCAAATTGAACAGCATGATGACTCCCCATCCAGCGGCAACAATCAAGAGTCCGGTCGTCGTGTTGACAAAACCTGTGGCGATGCCGATGAGCGGCAGCCACATTACGATCTGGCTCGCAAATTGCGTTGCCCCTACCGCCGCCATGCGCAGGTGAAGCGGGAGATAGGCCCGGGCATGCTGGATCGCATGTCCGGCCTCATGAGCCGAGACGGCCAGCGCGGCGATGGAGGTGCCGCGGAAGTTGCCCGGACTCAGTACAAGCCGACGGTGGAGAGGGTCGTAATGGTCATTGAGTTCCCCCTCTTGTTCCTCAATGGCGACCCCCTCCACCCCGGCATCTTCCAATATCCGACGCGCCGCCTCGGCCCCGGTGATTCCGCTTACGGACTCCTCGGCCGCATACCGGCGATAGACACGCTTCACGCGGGACGAGGCCCAGAACGAAAGCGCTAGTGTTCCGACAAACAGAAGAATGGCTGCGATCATGGACGAGAACGTAGCAGTGAAGTTTCCGTTTGAGTATTACGATGTTTGGAACGTATCGTTCAGATATCCCGAATGAATCTCCAACTGAACTACCACCACCTCCGCTATTTTCTCGCCGTCTCGTCGCAGGGAGGTCTGAAAGCGGCCTCGCGGGTGTTGCATGTATCCCCGCCCACCCTGAGTGCCCAGGTGCAGGAGTTGGAAGAGTTTTTCGGCGTGCGGTTGTTTCGACGTGAGAACCGGACGATGCGCCTCACCGATGCCGGCCGGGTCGTGCAACGCTACGCGGAGCGGATTTTTTCGTTCGGCGACGAACTGGTGGAAGTCGTCGGCCGCGGTGGCACGGCTGCGATTGAGACGGTCTATCTTGGCATCGCGGACTCCGTGCCAAAGCTGGTCGCGTCCCGGCTTCTCCTGCGGGCATGGACGGTTCAGCCGGGCCTGCGGGTTGTGGTCCGCGAGGGGCTGCCCTCCGAGCTTTTCCCGGCGTTGGCCGGCCACCAGATCGATCTGGTCCTGGCCAACGAACCATCACCCGCTTCAATGAAAACCGTTCTTTTCAGCACGCGGATCCGCCGGTCATCCGTTCGTTTGATGGCCACGCCGGCGCTGCGGAAGACTTTCCGAAAATCCACCGGAATCGGCGGCTTTCCCGTCTTGATGCCCACGCGGGAGTCGCCGTTGCGGCGCGAGTTCGATCGCTGGTGGGCGGAGAGCAATACCAGTCCGGATATCGTGGCAGAGTTTGATGACACGGCCGCGATGTATGAACTGGCTGCCGCGGGAGTCGGTGCCGCGCCGGTTCTCGACGCTGTTCGTGACGATGTGGCCCGGCGCTATGGACTCGAGGAACTGCCCTGTCGGACCGGTATTGAAGAAAACCTCTTCGTCATCACGGCCGAACGGCAAGTCACCAGCCCGGGCCCGGCGTTGATCGCCCGGCTGGCCCGCGAGGAGGGCAGCGTCAGGTCCGGCGGCGACCACTCAAAGCCCGTTGGAGGGTAATCTGATCCGCGTGTTCCAAGCCGCCTCCGGCGGGAAGCCCATGGGCGATCCGGCTGACCGGCACGCCGAGGGGTTGGAGCGTTTGAACGAGAAAGTTCGTGGTCGCCTCGCCCTCGACATCCGCACTCAACGCGAGAATGATTTCCGTTGGATTCTCGGCTCGGATGCGCTCGACGAGCGGAGCGATGCGCAGTTGGTCCGGACCGACATGGTCGAGCGGCGCGAGACGCCCCCCGAGCGAATGATACAATCCATCGAACGAACCCGTGCGTTCCAAAGGCAGGATATCGGTCGCATTTTCCACCACACAGATTTCACGTCCGGCCCGTCCCGGCGTGCGACAAATTTCGCAGAGTTCCTCGGTCGAAAAAAATCCGCATTTTGCACACGGCCGGATGTTGGCCGAGGCAACGGTCAGCGACGTGGCGAGCTGGGAGGGCCTGGCATCGGGATTGCCCAACAACCAAAGCGCAATCCGCTCGGCGCTCCGTGGCCCGATTCCCGGAAGCCGGCGCAACTCGCGGGCAAGACTCAAGAAATCGGCGGGATAATCGAGCGGCATATCCGTCAGGCCGTGGCAGCGATTTGTCCGTCGCCAATCCGAAAAAGCCGGTCGCCCCGTCGGGCGAGGTTTTCATCATGGGTGACAACAACGAGTGTCCGCCGATCCTGGCGTGCGACGCCGAGGAGAAGTTCAATGATCGATTCGCCGGTGTTTGAGTCCAGGTTGCCCGTCGGCTCGTCGGCAAAAACAATGGCCGGGTCGTTCACCAACGCCCGGGCGATGGCCACGCGCTGTTGTTCTCCGCCGCTGAGCTCCGACGGCAGATGAGCAAGACGGCCCGACAATCCGACGCGGTCCAGAAGTTCCGTCGCCCGCTTCTCCGCCGCGCGCCCCGCGATCAAGGCCGGGAGCGTGACATTTTCCAAAGCCGTCAGCTCCGGCAGGAGGAAATACGACTGAAAAACAAAGCCCATGCGCTCATTGCGTAATTTGGCGAGCCGGTCGGTGCCCATCGTATAGAGCGACCGGCCCTCGAACTCCACCGATCCGGACTCCGGGGTTTCCAAGCCGGCCAGTGTGTAAAGAAGTGTCGTCTTCCCCGCCCCGCTGGCACCGCAAAGAAAAACGGTCTCCCCCGCGGCCACTTCCAAACTGACCTCGCGCAGGACGGGAATGCGTTCCTTCGCGATCTTGAACGACCGACTCACATTTTTGGCTGCCAACTGTGCGGACATCATCGCATGGTTGCCCGGAGCGGCGGGAAAAGACCACAGAATTCCCGCGGCCGCCCGACGTTCAGCGGTTTTCGATCGGAACAAAGGTTTTGCCGACCGCGGGTCCGACATATTCGCTGAGCGGACGATACAGGCGGTTGTCGGCGAGTTGCTCGAGCACGTGGCCCGTCCAACCGCTCGTCCTCGCCACAGCGAAGATCGGAGTGAAAAGATCGGTCGGGATCCCGAGCGAATAATAGACCGTCGCCGAATAAAAATCCACGTTCGCGTTGAGCCCCTTCTTTTCCTTCATGATCGCCGCGATGCGCTCGCTCATGCGGATCCATTTCGGCTCGCCCAGTTTCTCACAGAGTTGCACCGCCATGGTCCGGAGGTGGGGAGCACGGGGATCGAGCGTTTTATAGACGCGGTGGCCGATGCCCATGATTTTCTTTTTCTGCGCGAGCTGTTCCTCGACCCAGGCATCCACATTTTCCTCGGTCCCGATCTCTTGGAGCATGTGGATGACCCCCTCGTTCGCCCCGCCATGCAGCGGTCCTTTCAAGGTGCCGATGGCGGACGTGATCGCCGAATAGATGTCGCTCAACGTGGCAATTGTTACCCGGGCCGAAAACGTCGACGCATTCATGCCGTGGTCGGCATGCAAGACATAGGCCACATCAAGCGTGCGGGTCGCTTCCAGCGATGGCGTTTCGCCGGTGAGGAGATAGAGAAAATGCGCAGCCTCGCCCAGATCTCGCCGGATCGGCGGGAGGTCCAACCCGAGCCGGATCCGGTGGAAGTAAGCGGCCATGATGCCGATTTTTGCTGTGATGCTGATCGCCCGCCGGTGGTTGGCATCATCCCGGGCGTGTTCTTCATTGAGCGCATTGTCGTAAAGCCCCAACATCGACACCCCGGTGCGAAGAATGTCCATCGGGTTGGCATTTTTCGGTGCATTTCGAATGAACTCGATCACGCCCTTCGGCAATTCCCGCTCTTCACGCAGGCGGGAGGTCAACTCCGCCAACTGCTTGCGATTGGGCAGCTCGCCGTGCCATAACAGATAGACCACTTCCTCGTAGGTCGCCTGATTCGCGAGCTCATTGATGTCGTATCCGGCATAAATCAAAACACCTTCCTGACCGAGCACTTCGCTCAGGCGGGTGGAGTTGGCGATGATTCCTTCGAGTCCTTTGGCTGTGACGGGCATGATGCTCCGAAGATGCAGAATCCGGGCACCGATGCAAAGTTTTCGTTCGCCCAAGGCCGCAGACCTGACATCTTTTCGTGTATGAATTCTGACTCATCGGCGGTGATCGGCGTCACTCCCGGCGACCCCGCTGGTGTGGGTCCAGAAGTGATCGCCGCGGCGCTCAAACGGTGGACGCCCCCGACAGGAATCCGGGTCGAATGTCTGGAAGCGGGTTCGGGATTCCAGCCCGGCCATCCGAACGCCGGCTCCGCCAAAGTTGCCCTTGAGGCCTTGGAAAAAGCAGCTTCCCATTTGCTCTCGGGACACTGGCAGGCGGTGGTTACCGGTCCGGTTTCCAAGAACCAACTCCACAACATCGGCTATGATTTTCCCGGACAAACCGAGTTTTTCGCGGCCCGGGCGGGCGTGGAGAATTTTGCGATGTGCCTCACCGGTCGCGCACTCACCGTCGCCTTGGTGACGGCACACGTTCCGCTGGAAAAAGTTCCGGGCTTGCTCTCCGTCGCAGAGATTGTTCGCGTCGGGAAGTTGCTCGTTGCCTTTCTTCACCGGCGCGGCGTGACCCGGCCACGCATTGCCGTTTGCGGTCTCAATCCCCACGCCGGCGAAAATGGCGACCTCGGCCAGGAGGAAATTTCGACGATCCATCCAGCCGTTCAGGAATTGAAGCACTCCGCCCGGGGTGTCTTTTCCGGTCCACTGGCTCCCGACACCGTCTTCCACCGCGCGGTAAACGGCGAGTTCGACGGAGTCCTCTGCATGTATCACGACCAAGGACTGATTCCGCTCAAGCTCCATGCCTTTGACGACGGGGTGAACATCACCCTTGGCTTGCCTTTTGTCCGGACAAGTCCCGACCACGGTACGGCCTTTTCCATCGCCGGAAAAGGTATCGCCCGCCCGGACAGCACGATGGCCGCACTGCAACTTGCGGCGGACCTTCTCGCCTCTCGGGACTACGTCCCAAAATAGCGGTCCCCGGCATCCCCCAGCCCCGGGACGATGTAGGCTCTTTCGTTCAGTCCCGGATCCAACGCCGCGAGGAAGACCGGGACGTCCGGATGCCGGCTCTTGAAAAGCTCCACTCCGGGAGCCGCTCCAATGAGCGCAACCATCCGAAGACGCCGCGCCCCGCAGGCCCTGATTTTGTCCACGGCATCCGCCCCGCTGTGACCGGTGGCCAGCATGGGATCGACCAAAAATACATCCGCATCCTCCAGTTGTGGAGTTTTGAAATAATAGCTCTTCGGCTCAAACGTAACCTCGTCGCGAGAGAGACCGATGTGCCCCACCTGCGCGCCGGGCAGAATGGTCAACAACGCCTCCGCCATCCCGAGGCCTGCCCGCAAGATCGGGAGGATCACCACCGGTCGGACAAGTTCGGCGCCGTCACAGGATGCGAGTGGCGTCTCAATCAAAACGGAACACGTCTCGAGATCGCGCGACGCCTCCATCCCGACAATCACCGCAAGCTCGCGAAGGACCCTCCGAAACTCAACAAGCGGTGTCGCGCGGTTTCGCAATGCCGTCATTCCCACCCGGACCAGTGCATGGTCCACCACAGTCAACCGCGCCGGCTCGCTCATGAGCGAGCGATTAGCAGAACAACCGCTCGACGACCAGCGCCGAACGACGCCTCAGCGGAAAAAGGAAATCGCTTCTTCCAGCACTTCGAGAAAGCGATCCACCTCGGCGCGGGTGTTGTAGAGATAAAAACTCACGCGCGCCGACGACGGCGTTCCAAGCTTGCGCATCAGCGGCTGGGCACAATGGTGACCGGCCCGCAACGCCACACCGCGCTGATTGGCGAAAAAGGCCAGGTCGTGCGCATGAACACCCTCGACCACGAATGCCACGATGCCGGAACCGCGTTCCTGCGGCCCGAACACCCGAACTCCCTCGATCTCGCGCATTTCTTCCGCCGCATAATTGGCGAGATCGATGCTGTGCGCCTGAATCTTTTCGAGTCCGACCTCCGTCACGAACGCGATGGCCTCCCCCCACCCCGCGGCTTCAATAATGGCCGGGGTTCCCGCCTCAAAGCGAGCCGGGGGATGTCGATAAGTCGCCGGCTCGACGTAATCCGCCCGATCGACCATCTCGCCACCGAAATGCCACGGCGGCATGGTTTCCAAGAGGTCGTAGCGTCCATACAGCGCACCGATCGCGCTCGGTCCGCACATCTTGTGCGACGACGTGGCCAAAAAATCGCAGCCCATCGCCTGCACATCGACCGGCTGGTGGCCGACACTCTGGGCCGCATCAACAAACGTCGTCACCCCATGCTCACGGGCCAGAGCACACCATTCGGCTGCCGGATTTTCCATGCCCATCGTGTTGGGCACATGGACAAACGAAAAAACCTTAGGCTTCTCCGCAAGAAGACGCCGTGCCGCCTCATGATCGAGTCCGGCTCCATTTTCCAAGACCGGAACATACTCCACCCGCGCTCCCGCCGTGCGGGCGAGATTCAGCCACGGGAGCAGGTTGCTGTGATGCTCCATTTCCGTCAGCACGATCAGATCTCCGGCGTGGACGTTCTGACGCCCCCATGTGTTCACCACGAGGTTCACGGCCTCCGTCGTGCCGCGGGTGAAGACAATCTCCTCCACCTGCCTCGCATTCAAAAGCCGGGTAACGGCCGAGCGCGTGGCTTCATAGACCGTTGTTGCCCGCTCGCTCAACAAGTGAATCCCGCGGTGGACATTCGCATACTCGGATTCCATGAACCCCCGCATCCGCTCAATCACGCGTGTGGGTTTCTGCGAACTCGCCGCGCTGTCGAGATAGACCAGCGGATAGTCGCCGACTTTTTCGTGCAGGAAGGGAAACTCCGCACGGATCGGCGTCAGGGAATCAATGGAATCACTCATGAACTCCCGGCACTATATCGCGAATCTCCACCCATGCCAGCGGTGGAATCGTTTGTTTGCTTCCAGCCGCCGCCGGCCGGGCGTAAATCTTTCTGCCATGTCCGATCACCCAGTCATCCACGATCTCCGCCGCGATTACGACCGCGATCCCCTCCGCGAGGAGGAACTTGAAGCCGACCCGGTGGTGGAGTTTCGGAAATGGTTTGAGACCGCGCGGGCCGCGAAGCTTCTCGAACCGAATGCCATGAGCCTCGCCACGGCTGAAGCCTCCGGCCGCGTCTCCTGTCGAACCGTTCTCCTCAAGGCCTACGACGAGCGGGGTTTCGTTTTCTTTACGAACTACGGCAGCCGCAAGGCCCGGCAACTCTCCGAGAATCCGCGCGCGTCGGCGCTCTTCCCCTGGCTCCCACTCCAGCGGCAAGTCGAAATTTCTGGCACCGTCGAAAAAATCTCCACCGCGGAATCCGTCGCCTACTTTCTCAGCCGCCCCTTTGGCAGCCGACTCGGGGCTTGGGTCTCCGACCAAAGTGAAGTCATCCCCTCCCGAGCCATACTCCTCTCAAAATTCGAGACGCTGAAAAAGAAATTCGCCAATGGCGAGATCCCGAAACCCGAGAACTGGGGCGGCTTCCGCATCATCCCCGAACGCTTCGAGTTCTGGCAGGGCGGACACGACCGCCTCCACGATCGGTTTGTTTATTCACCAGTCGACGGAGGCTGGCGAATCTCGCGCCTCTCTCCTTAGGGTTTTAAGAGGAAACCGGCTGGGCAGTCCCTCGTTGACACAAGGCCGACGTCTCACTACACAACCAATTACATGCGCGACGATTGTATGAAGCTTTTCGTAGGCATCACTTTGGGACTCCTTTTCTCCACGATCTTGGCCCAAGCCGAGGATCGGTTTTTCGAATGCGTCTTCGAAGACGGCGGACGGCAGGAGATCGCCGTAGCCATCGGAGAAACAGACGCCCTCGGCTGCTTCACGCAAGCCGCGGAATCCGGCCATGCCACAGGCACGTTCTACGGTGAGAAGCTCAAAGACGGATCGTATCGGGTCATTCACAACTTCACCGTCGATGGTTCGTCGATGTCCGAGGAAATGCGCTTCCGACTCAAAGGCGGCAATCTCCTCATGGGCGTCGGGGAACTCCAGGAAGGACCCGACGGGATCATGGTCTTGAAGAATCCGGCAAAGCTTGACTATTCCCGTGTCTTCAAACCTGTGCCGCTCGCCAATGTTTCACTCACCGAGCCGGAGGGGCGGAAGATCCTTGCACCTCTGGAAAAACGTCTGTCGAAGGTTCTCGAAACTCCCGTAGGCCTGCAGACCGGAAACCTCATGGTCGCCGACGGCTGGGCGGTCTTTGAGGGCTATGTCACCGCCCTGCCAACCGACAAACCGATCAGTGAAGCCACCTCTGACACCATCGGACGAATGGTTCTCCGGACCTTTTTCAAACAGGACGACGACGGCTCGTGGAGCATCGAAGAGGTCGCTCTCATGAACAATGAGGGTCAGTTTGAGTTCGAAAAAGACTTCAGCGGCGTGCCCTGGCAACTCCTTCAAGGGATCCAACTCGCTGCCATGAAAGAAAGCGGTTGCTGATTTCCAACTTGTGAACCCCCTCACGACACTTTGCTTCGCCGGACTGGCCTTGGCGACAGGCCTTCATGCGGAAACCCTCTACTTCGGAAAAGTCGCCGGGGATGTCGAGTATCAGGTCAGCCTCGAGATCGACGGGGATCAGGTATCCGGAATTCAAAGTATTCTCCGCAATCCCGCGTCGTTCTACGGCGAGTTCGAAGGCCAGAAGCAGGCGGATGGCACGTATCGCGCGATCTGGAACGCGGAGGTGGATACCCACGCCGCTCCCTCCGAGATTCTTTTCAAACTCAAAGGCGACAAACTGATCATGGCCGACGGCGAACAGTCAAAGAATGCCGAGGGTGTATTTGTCTTCAAAAGACCCCAGGACGCCAAATTCACGCTCGTTCTTCCGCGCCTCCCCGTCGAAACACCCGCGCCGAACTCCTCCGAGGGCGAGCCCATTTCTTCAGCAGTGCTCGCGGCGGCCGCTAAGGTCGCCGGTGCTCCCTTGAAATGGAAACACTGCGAGATTCGTGTGTCCGGAGACTCGGCCATCTGCGCCGGGCGCTTCGAAGCGGCGGAAACCGGTGGAAAAGACGTGCCGGATCGCAAGTTCCAAGCCTTGCTCAGCCAGAGCGGCAAAACTTGGACCGTTCTCAGCGGTGAGTTTGCCGGTCCCGAGGGATTTTTCTCGCACCAGAGTTACACCGGTCCATCCCTCCCCTGGCAGCTCTACGGAAATCCCTAATGCGGCAGCCTCATAAGCTTGGAGGCACTGGACTCTGACGGTCCAACTTCTCCTCTGCGGAATCATCGTAAACTGACTCCAGTCCAAGAATAATTCTTGGCATGTAAGGCTCGCAGACTTGATTGGCGAGTTGGATTTCCACAAGAATTCCGCAAAAGCAGCAAGATCTGCAAAACAAGAATTGATCGGAGATGCCACTTTCTTCACATGATGAGACTACTTCTCTGGTTGTCGGCTCTGGTTGTTCTTTTTGTTCTTGCAGTTGGAATCGTCGGGCTTTTTCTTCCGTCGAAACGCATTGCGGCCGCCTCCAAGGTGATTGCAGCATCGCCTTCAACGGTATGGCATGTTCTGAAAGACGTTGGCTCTCAGGTTTCCTGCCGATCCGGTATCGCCAAATCGAGGTATTGAGCGGCACCTCTGGTCAAGAACGTTGGGTGGAACACCCACAACGCGGGCCGGTTATTCACTTTCAAACAGAAGCACAGGTGGATCACAGGAGTGGACGATAAGATTTTCCGGACCGATGAAAGGACGCTGGTCGGGGGCGGCTCAAGGAGCTTGAAAACGGTCAGAGCACACAAATCGATGTCACGGAGGAGATTACAATCGAAAATCCGTGGATGAGGGTTGTCTTACGCATATTTTTCAATGCGCAGGCGTTTGTCGACGGATATCTGAACGACCTCACGAGAGCGTCGGAAAGGAGATATATTTTTGCTGGATGTCTCGCGGATCCAATCGACCTCAACGCCTTGGCAAGAGTGGCCTGCCTCTCGCCATTTCACTTTCATCGAGTGTTCAAAGCAATAACTGGTGAGGGCGTCGGAGAGTATGTCAGACGGATACGCGTGGAGCGTGGAGCGCTTCTGTCGCGTGAAACATCAGCGAGGTCGCATTGGCCGTCGGCTATGAAAGTCCCGCGGCGTTTTGCCGTGCTTTTGAGCGACGATTTCTTATGCCCCCCAGCATGTGGCGCAAGAGCCCTGAGGTGGACCCCGGAATTCGGACCAGGGGATAAGCTCTAAAAAG
>CAZEYT010000062.1:0-16186 GCA_964516295.1 uncultured Chthoniobacterales bacterium
CGCGTTCGTATTCGAGGTTGGCGGCGGCGGTGGCCATGTCGCGTTCGAGTTCGCGAAGAAGTTCGTGGAGATCGAAGTCGGCGGGCTCTTCTTTGAGGATGCCTTGTTCGACTTCGCGGCCTTTCAGAATGACGTGGAGGCTTTCCTGCACGGCGCGTTGGACGCTTCGGGGGGTGATGTTGTGTTCCTCGTTGTAGGCGAGCTGGCGGCCGCGGCGGTAGTCGCTCACGTCGAGGAGGGCTTTCATGCTGCGCGTGACGGTGTCGGCGAAGAGGACGACCTCGCCATTCACGTGCCGCGCGGCCCGGCCGGCCGTCTGGATGAGGCTGGTCTGGCTGCGCAGGTAGCCTTCCTTGTCCGCGTCGAGGATGCAGACGAGGGAGACCTCGGGCAGGTCGAGTCCTTCGCGGAGGAGGTTGATGCCGACGAGCACGTCGCACACGCCCGCGCGGAGGCTGCGCAGAATTTCCACCCGTTCAATGGTGTCGATGTCGCTGTGCAGGTAGCGAACTTTCAGTCCGATCTCGCGGAGGTAGTCGGCGAGGTCCTCGGCGGTGCGTTTGGTGAGGGTGGTGACGAGGACGCGCTCGCCGATTTCGATCCGGCTCCGGCAGAGCTCAATGGTGACGTCGATCTGGCTGGTGAGCGGACGCACGGTGATCTTCGGGTCGAGGAGTCCGGTCGGGCGGATGATTTGCTCGGCGACCAATGGCGAGCCGGGCGTGTGCACGTCGAGCACGGCCTGGCCGGACGTCACCGCGGGCAGGCGGGCGGGAACGCGGCCCTCGGAGAACGATTTGTCGGGATTCGGAATCCAGGTCTCGTTCCCGACGACGCTGTTGGTGATCTCAAACGTGCCGGGCGTGGCGCTGACGTAGATGATCTGCCGGCTCACCTGCATGAATTCCTCGAAATTCAGCGGCCGGTTGTCGAGAGCGCTTGGAAGGCGGAATCCGTAATTGACGAGCACGCTCTTGCGGGAGCGGTCGCCGGCGAACATCCCGCCGATTTGCGGGACGGTGGCGTGGGACTCATCGATGACCAAAAGGTGGTCTTCGGGGAGGAAGTCCATGAGCGTGTAGGGGCGCGAGCCCGGGGGGCGGCCGGTGAGGTGCCGGGAGTAATTTTCAATGCCGTTGCAGTAGCCCATCTCCTGCATCATCTCGAGGTCGTACTCGGTCCGCATTTTGATCCGCTGGGCTTCGATGAACTTGCTGTCGCGCTCGAATTCCACCACACGGGCGTCGAGTTCATGCCGGATGGCGCTCATGGCGCGGTTCAGTTTGTCGTGCGGTGTTACGAATTGCTTGGCGGGGAAAAGCGTGAACGTCGTGAGCGTGGCCTCGACATGTCCGGTGAGCGGGTCGAACTGGCTGATGCGTTCGATTTCATCGCCGAAAAATTCCACGCGGATGGCTTCGTCCTCGACCTGGGCCGGGTGAATCTCGACGACATCGCCGCGCACGCGGAATTTCCCCCGCCCGAACGCAACGTCATTTCGCTCGTAGAGGAGCTCGACCAACTTCGAGAGCAGCGCCTCGCGACTCAACGGCTGGCCCGGCCGGATCGTCATGAGCATCTGCAAAAAGTCTTCGGGGGAGGCGAGGCCGTAAATACATGAAACGCTGGCCACGACAATCGTATCGCGCCGCGTGAGCAGAGAGCTGACCGCCGACAGGCGCAAGCGCTCGATCTCCTCGTTGATCGATGAATCCTTTTCGATGTAGGTATCCGTCCGCGGCAAATAGGCCTCCGGTTGGTAGTAATCGAAGTAGCTTACGAAATACTCGACGGCATTCCGCGGGAAGAACTGCTTGAACTCGCTGTAAAGCTGGGCGGCCAGCGTTTTGTTGTGCGACATGATGAGCGTCGGCCGGTCGAGTTCCCGGATCACATTCGCGATGGTGAAGGTTTTACCCGAGCCGGTGACGCCGAGGAGGGTCTGGTGGCGGTTGCCCGCGAGCAGGGAGCGCGAGAGCGCTTGAATCGCCTGGCCCTGATCGCCGCGCGGCTGGTAGTTCGACGCAAGTTCAAAAGCCATAACCGGCCACTATGCCCGCTCCCGCCGCCCGGTGCAAATGCGGACGCAGGGCCTCAGGGAAAAAGCCAGCCCATCAGGGCCTCGACGCCGGCGCGGCCGAGGAGGGCGATGAGCGTGACGTAAACGGCGGCAATCGAAGTCAGCACGTAGCCGATACAAACCAGAAGCCCGTCCCGCTCGAGCGTTCCCAGGCAGAAAAGAATGATCGCGATCCCCGGCAACGTATTCGTCAGCGGAAACGGCGGCGGGATCGGCAGACTCAAAATCACCGCCGCCACCGCGATCCCGAACCCCGCAAACATGATGGCCGTGTGGTGATCGACCAAAAATGTCCAGCGCGGGCGGAGGAATCGTTCCAATTTGCCGTGGAACCCGATTCCGAAGCGGAGCATTTTTTCCAGCACCGGATAAGGGATCGAGCGCTTGAGCACCATTTCCGGCAGCCACGGACCATGGCGAAAGGCAATTCGCAGCCCGCAGATGATGATCGCCAGGCCGAAGGGAATCGACAAAAACGGCACCGACACCGGTGAAAGGAACGGCAGACACAAGATAATTGCCACCGTCTGCAAGCCGCGTCCGTGCGTGTGGGCGAGGATTTCCCGGACCTCGATGGCCCGCCCGTCGGCCGCGGCCAAAACGGCTCGAAGGTCGTCAGAGAGGCGGCGGGGGTGGACGGGATCTGGCATGCGGGACACCTCCATTAGCCTGTCCGAATCCCGGGTGCAAATTTTGTTCGCCTTGCAAGCGGGGTGCATTCTCTGGGAAAAGAGGGGAATGACAGAAGAACTCATGCAGGCCGTCGAGGGCGGCCGACTCGATTCCAAAACTGCCGAAGCGCTCGTCCGCCTCGCGCCCGGGGCCTTCTGCCAGCACAAAAGCTGGGGCTTCGGACGCGTCGCGGAGTGGAACCTCGCTGGCGGTCAGGTGTTCATTGATTTCGGAACCAAGAAAAAGCACCCGATGCAGGCCCAGTATGCCGCGGAGACGCTCACGCCGATTCCGGATGGTCACATTTTGGCACGCAAAGCAACCGATGCCGCCGTCGTGAAAACGCAGGCCGCCGAAGACCCGGTCGGTCTCGCCCGGCAGATCCTCTCCGACCACGGCGGACGCGCCACCACGGACCAGATTGTCGCGTCCCTCCAGCCGGAAGTTTTCGAAGCCGCCGCCGCCCGCAAATGGTGGGAAGCCACCAAGAAAAAGCTGAAAGCGGATGGTCATTTTCAGATTCCGACAAAAAAAACCGACCCCGTCGTGTTGCTCGAAATCGCGGTCGCTCCCGGCCAGGGACTCATCGAGCAATTCCGCGTCGCCCGCCATACAAAGGACCAGATCTCGGCCCTCGACCAGATCACCAAAGCCCTCGACGATCTCGCGAAGGAAGTGGACGAACTCCGGTCCCTCGCCGCGCAGGTGGAAGACACCGCGCAAAAGGGTCGCAAACTTCAGCCGTCCGCCGCAGTCGAGATGCTTCTCGCCCGCGATGAGATCATCGCCAAACACGAGGCCCTGGCAGTCGGCCCCGACGCTCCGAGCGTGGCCGACATTTTGGTCAGCGAAGAATCCCGCCTCCCGGCCCTCTTCGCCGGACTCCCGGCTGCGAAACACCGCCGCGTGCTCGAGGCGTTCGAAGAAGCCTTCGGCGACCGCTGGGCCGACAAGGTTCTCCGCCTCGCCCAAGAATCCGGTTCCCGCCTCGTGGTGGAAATTTTCCGTCTGTTCGAGCGCACCAACAACCTGCCCACCCTCCACACGGCGCTCGCAAAGTGGATTAGCGAGCGCTCGATTTCTTCGGAGATTCTCATCTGGCTCTGTCGCGAACGCGGCGCGGCGTTTCCGGGTCTCTTCAACGCCGAATTGCTTGCCGCAGTTTTTAGCACGCTCGAGCGCGATCAACTGGCCGAAAAACGCGGCTCCCGTCTTCAGGACCTCTTGGTTGACGACCGCGAGCTTCTCGGCGAGCTCATCGAGGGGGCGGATCGCGACACCGTGCGCGACATCATGCGCAAACTTCGCCTCACGCCGGTCTTTGATGATTTGAGCAAACGCTCCCTCATGGCCCGCATCGTGAAGCTCCACCCGGAGACGCAAAACCTCATCACGGGCGATGCCCCGGAAGAGCGCGAGGAGTCGCTCACCGTTTCGTGGCCAAGTCTCGAAAAACGCAAGGCGGACTACGAACACCTCATCCAAAAAGAGATCCCGCAAAACCTGCGCGACATCAACATGGCCCGCGAGCAGGGCGACTTGCGTGAGAATTTTGGGTTCAAGGCCGCCAAGGAACAACAACGCGTCCTCCAACGGCGCAAGGCGGAATCCGAACGCGACCTCACCGCGGCCCGCGGGACGGATTTTGAGAATCCGGATACGACCCAGGTTTCCATCGGCACAACAGTCACGCTTTCGGGTGATGCCGGCACCGAGGTTTACAGCATTCTGGGGGCCTGGGACAGCGCGCCGGAATTGGGCATCGTTTCCTACAAAGCCGCCATCGGCCAGAGCCTCCTCGGCCGCAAGCCGGGCGAATCGGTCGAACTTCCCTCGGGCGCCGGCACGAACCGTACGGTTCGCATCGAGTCGATCACGGCCTTCACGGATCACGATCTGCTCCGCGAGAAGGTTCACGTCCTCAGTCCGCAGGAATAACGCGGCTCAGATGATCCCGGCGGCGATCTCGTCGGCCACCAACCGGCCGCGTCGTGTCAACACCAGTCGCCTGCCCTCGCGGCGGGCGAGCCCCTCGGCGATCAAGGCTGTGGAATGAACCGCGGGAACGTCATCCAGCGCGACTCCGTCGCTTGTGCGCAGCGCGAAGGCCAGTCGCTCGGCGGCTCGGGTGGCCGGGTCGATGACTTCAACAAAATCGTACGACGACACGCCAGCTTCGACACTCTGGATGAACGCCGCCGTGTCCGCGATGCGACGTCGCCGGAGCCCATCGCGGGTCGAAAACGCACTCGGACCCAGCCCTTCGTAGTCATCCCCGCGCCAGTAGGCGAGATTGTGCCTGCACTCGCCGCCGGGGCGGGCGTAATTCGAGATTTCATACTGTCCGTAGCCGGCACCCTCGAGCTCTTCCATGGCGATCTCAAAAAACGCCGCATCGCGTCCCTCTTCGGGTGCCATTTCTCCCCGCTCGAACCGCTGAAAAAATTCCGTGTCTTCCTCGTAGGTCAGGCAATAGGCCGAGATATGGTCCGGGCCGAGGTCAATCGTCTCCCGGAGCGTGTTGTGCCATATCGTCTCAGACTGACCGGGGATGCCGAAAATCAAATCCAGATTCACATTCCCCACCCCCGCCTCGCGCAGGATCTCATAACTCCGCCGGGCTTGGGCTGCCGAATGCACGCGGCCGAGCGTGAGCAAAAGTCCCGGATCCCACGATTGCACACCCATGCTCACGCGGTTGACCCCGAGCGCGAGGAGCGCGGCGGCTTTCTCGTGCGAGACGGTGGCGGGGTTCATCTCGATCGTGAATTCCTCGACCCCGGAAAAGTCGATCCGCTCCTGAAGCCCGCCGATGAGGAATTGCAATTGCGAGGTGGACAGCGCGGTGGGCGTGCCGCCGCCGAAGAAGACGGTTTGAGGCCGGAGCCCCTCGGACGCGGTCGCGGCGGTTTTCAACACGGCGTCCAGAAAGGCGCGGGTCTTGTTGCGGTCGCTTGCTTCCTTGTAAAAGCTGCAATACGGACACACCTTCGGACAGAACGGAATGTGAACGTAAAGGTGGCGAACCATCGAATGAAGCTATTGCCTGGACTCCAAAGATGCAACGCAGCGGCTCTGGCCGTGCTTTGCCTGCTGACGACCGTCCGCGCCGAGGACGCCGCCCCGCCCGCACCTCCGCTCCGCAGCACGGTTTTCTTTGTGAGCGACAATGCCGCGCTCGCCCCCGGCCGTCGCGTGAACCCCACCGTCGTCCGCCGTATGGTCGACCGGATCATCACGGCCGCGACAGGAAAACCCACCCCCGGAGCCGCCTGGGGATCGCTGGTCAAAAAGTCCGACCGGGTAGGCATCAAGGTCGCCGCCTCGGGCGGCTCGGTCAGCGGCACGAATCCGGAAGTGGTCGATGCCATCGTGGACGGCCTGCTCGCGGCGGGCCTCACTCCCGCACAAATCATCGTATGGGACCGGAATTTGCAGGATCTTCTTGCCGCGGGGTTCCGGCGCGACGGCTCACGGTATCAACTTCGGTGGATTGATCCACGGACCGGTTACGACAAAAAATCCCAGCTCACAGCGCCGGTTTTGGGGCGTCTCATCTGGGGAGACAGTGGCTTTGGCGACAAAGACGGCAACCGTTTTTCCGACCTGCTCTCGGGCGGCGAGCAACTCAGCAGCCGGAGCTACTACGCGACGGTGCTCACGAAAGAGGTCACGAAAATCATCAACGTCCCGTCTCTCACCGACAGCTTCCTCACAGGCGTCCACGGCGCTCTGGCGAATGTCACTTTCGGCAATATTGACAACTGGCGGCGCTTCACCAAGCCCCCGGCCTTTGGCGATCCCTACCTCGCCGAAATTTATTCGGACGCCGTGATCCGCGACAAGGTCGTGTTCACCCTGCTCGACGCCCTCGTGCTGCAATATGCGGGTGGACCGTTTGCAAATCCCGGGTTCCTCGTGGATCACTTTACGATCTATGGGGGATTTGATCCGGTCGCCATTGACGCCACCGCGATGCGCCTGCTCGACGAATCACGCCAACCCTCGAAGCTCCCCTCGCTCGGCCCGCTTACCGGCTGGCTCCAAAGTGCCGAATCCCTCGGACTCGGCAACGCCGCCGCGGAAAAAATCGACCTCGTCCGCGCCGAGCCCTGAGCGTCAGGGCCGGGCCGTCGCTGCCGTCGGGGCCGGAGTCACCGGACGATCCATCGCGATCAGCTCCGAGACGGTCACAAATTTGAAGCCCTTCGCCAGAAGCCCGTCGAGCGTCGCCGGCATTGCATCGACCGTGCTGGCGTGAATGTCATGCGCAAGGACGATTCCGCCGGGTTTGGTATTCTTCAAAATCTCCTGGGTCACGTGCGACGCCTTGCGGATTTTCCAGTCGAGCGGATCGACCGACCACAGGATGACCTTTTGACCAAATTCCTCGCTGAGCCGCTTGTTGAGCGCGGCGTTTGTCGCGCCATAGGGCGGACGCATAATCACCGGCTGCGGGGCTCCGGCGGCCACAATCGCGGCGTCGGTTTGTTTGATTTCGTTCCCCACACCGGATGCACCGACCTTGGTCAACGATGGGTGATTCCAAGTGTGATTGCCGACTTCATGGCCCTCTTCCACCATGCGGCGGATGAGGTCGGGATAGGCGGCCACGTTTTTTCCAATCACAAAAAATGTCGCCTTGATCCCGCGCTCTTTCAGGATGTCGAGAAGGCGGTCGGTTTGCCCGGGTTTCGGGCCGTCGTCGAAGGTAATGGCAATATACGGTCCGTCCACATTGCAGGAATTGTAGGCATGCCGTTTCGGCGCAGCGGGAGCCGGCGTGGCGGCGCTTACCGGGGTGGAATCTCCCATCGCCGGCTGCACGCCACCGGTCGGCTGGGACAGATCATCGGCGGGAACCGTGAACACCTGAGGCTGGCCGGATGACTCGGTGTGGGCGGATTGACAAGCCACTCCGAAAGTAAGAATGGCCACCGCAGGGAGGAAGATCCAGGAACGGGATTTCATGCAAAAGATGCGCTTGATCACGCATCTATCGCACAAACCGCTCCAGAATCACACCAAGATTTTTTACCGTGGCCTCGGGCCAGAGGTCGCGGGGAGTCACCAAGGCCGAGTCAAGCGCCCGGTGCTCCGGCCAGTCGGGGACCGTCGGGATCGCGGGAATCGCCAACGAAAGCACCGCTTTGGCCGTCGCTACATTCGCTCGGAGATGCGCGATGACCGAGTCGGCCGTCACCGGCTCCTCCTCGACCTTCCAGCAATCGTAGTCGGTGATCAACGCCAGTGTGGCGAGGGCGATTTCGGCCTCCCGCGCCAGCTTGGCCTCGGGGACATTCGTCATGCCGATCACGTCAAATCCCAGCTGGCGGTTCGCGTTGGACTCTGCCCGTGTGGAAAACGCCGGACCGTCCATGTTCACATATGTCCCCCCATCGTGAAAAACCTTCCCCGCCTCGCCGCAGGCCTTGGCCAAGATCTTGCGCAACCCCGTACTCACCGGCTCCGCAAACGACGGATGAGCGACGATGCCGTTGCCAAAAAACGTGTGAAACTCCCTCCGGCTGGTTCGGTCGAAATACTGGTCGGGCAGCACGATGTCCCGCGGACGATATTTTTCCTGAAGACTTCCGACCGCCGTCACCGCGATGATCCAGCGCACGCCCAACGAGCGGAGCGCCCAAATGTTTGCCCGGTGGTTGATTTCATGCGGGGCGATCCGGTGCCCGCGCCCGTGCCTCGGGAGAAAAAATACCCGCCGCCCATGAAGAACCCCGCCCACCAGCACATCCGAGGGATCGCCGAACGGTGTCTCCACCGGAACCTCGGCCACCTGCTCGAATCCCTCGATCTCATAAAGCCCGCTGCCGCCGATAATTCCTATCGCTGGTTCTGTCATTTTTTCAAAATGGGTTTGCTGTTCCTTGCCTGAAACTCGCTTCCCTCGCCACCCAGATCGGTCTTCGCCAGGAGCGCCAAAAACTCGCGCAGGGCCGGTGTGCCGGCGGAGGATTTTTTGACCAGAGTTCCCAGCGGACGCCACATCTCGGCCTCGCTCAGTTCGAGCACCGCAAGCTGCCCGGTTTCGGCTTCCGATCTCACGGACGTTCGCGGAACAATCGACACCGCGCTCTCGATCTCAACCGCCCGCTTCACCGTCTCGATATTGTCGAACTCAAAGGCCACCCGCACCCGCGCCGCGGACTGCCGGAGCTGGCGGTCCACTTCCCGCCGCGTGGGAAGATCCGGCTCGAACGCGATAAACTTTTCGCCGTCCAGATCCTTCATCGAGATCTTCCGCTTCGAGGCCAGCGGATGCGTCGGCGCACAAATGACCACCAGCCGGTCGCGCCAGAAAACCGACGCCGTGATCCCGCGTCGCGAGGCCGGATAAGCCACCAGCCCGACGTCCGCCCGATTCTCCTGCACCGCAGCATAAACCTGCGCAGAACGGCGGTAATCCACCTTCACATCCACCAACGGAAACTCCCGGCGGAATCGCTTCAGATACGGCGGCAACTCGTGCAACCCGATCGAAAAAATTGTCGCGATCCGGAGCTCGCCCGAGATGACTTCCTGCAACTTCTGCATCCGCGACCCCAGATCGTCATACGCACCGACGATCTCCCGGCTCGAGGCCAGAAATGCCTGACCCTCCGGCGTGAGGCAGAACGCCCGGCGGCCGCGGTCAATCAGCCGCACACAAAACTGATCCTCAATGGCCCGCACCTGCTGGCTCACCGCGCTCTGCGTGATGCCGTTCCGCTCCGCGGCTTTGGAAAAGCTTTCTGTTTCCGCAAGATCGCAGAACACTTTGAATGTTTGAATTTGCATTCGGGACCTCCCGGATAAGAATAACTAATATCTATCCAAAACCCATAGCAGATTTTCTAATGAGTCAACCCGAAAATCATCTCCTTGCCATTCAGGACCGCATCCAGACCGCCGCCACGCGCGCCGCACGCGACCCGTCCTCGATCCGCCTCGTCGCCGTTTCGAAAACCCACCCGGCGGAGAAAATCCGCGAGGTCTGGGACGCGGGTCAGCGGGTTTTTGGCGAAAGCCGCGTGCAGGAATCGCTCGGAAAAATACCCCTCCTCCCGTCTTCGATCGAATGGCACTTCATCGGTCACCTGCAATCCAACAAGATTCGCAAGGCGCTCCCGGCGTTTTCGCTTTTTCACGGGATCGATACCTTCGACATCGCGCGAGACATGGACCGCATCGCCGCCGAGCTCGGACTTTTTCCCCGCGTCCTGCTGGAAGTGAATACGTCGGGCGAAGGCACGAAGTTCGGTTTTGCGCCGGATGCTCTTCTGCGTGAAATCGAGCCGCTCCTCCGGCTGCCGCGTCTCCAGGTTTGCGGCCTCATGACCATGGCGCCTTACGCCGAGGACCCCTCCGAAGCCAGGCCCTTTTTCGAGCGTCTCCGCCTCCTTCGCGACCGCTTGGAGAAAGAAACCGGAACCCCGCTGCCGGAGCTTTCCATGGGCATGAGCGGCGATTTCGAAGCCGGCATCGCCGAAGGCGCCACCCTCGTCCGCGTCGGCAGCGCCATCTTCGGCGAACGCTCGAAAGCATGAGGAACCCACGATTCGCTGCCGGATGCTTCAAAACGACAGATGATAAGGTGAGCTGCGGAGGACCCCATGCGGCTCATCGGAGGTAGAGGCGGGTCCTGGCGTTCGTCGCTATTAGCCCCAGCGGTACGAGGCGGCGTTTACGGCGTTTTGACGACTTTTGCCGGATCGAACTCCAAGTTCCGATTGCCCGGCTCTGGGTTCAGATAAGACTCGATTACAAAAAAATGTTCGCCTCCGGTTCTCATGCGAAAGCTAATTTGCGCATAACGATTGTCCGACAACCTCACAAAGTATTCTCGCTCCGCACGAGACGACCATTTTTCAACAGGCGGGCCTAATTCAACGGATGGTTTGTATCCGTCAGACGGGGCCTCGAAAGCCATCGGATCAGTTCGTTCGATCAGTCCACCTCCGGGGACGGTGAGCAAACACTGCCAATGGTAATGGCCGTCAGCGTCCTTGGCATGATCGTTCGTCCAGCATTGCACGGTCAGATCACCTTGCTGGGTTGTTCGACCCGTTGCCAAGTCAACCTGCACCGGCGAGCCGTCCTTGGGCACTTTGATCGGTCGCTCGGTGACACGCACAAGCGGGACTGTTTCTCCCATCTTGCGAAGCACAAAAATCGAAGGGGCTTCGGCGGTTCCCATTGGTGAGTCAGTGTTGCCCAAACGCCCCCCCGTGACGAATCCGCCGTAAGAGCCTCGCTTGCCGCCGCCTAACTCACTCGGAATGCGATCATAACCGGATTTTGACACTTCGACATAAAGGCCGATTCCTGTTGATTCGACAGAGAAGAACCCATCTGCACCGGACGTCGTCTCTCCTAGTGTTCCCGATTTATTCGGATCGGGATTGTTGTTAGCACCCCATCGGACACTTGCATTGGAGACAGGGTAACCATTCTGATCGACCACCCGACCGACGAACTGAAATGGTTTCATCAGCGCAGCCGCGAAAGCCATGATCGAATTTGTATCCGGGCCAAAGTTTTCTTTAACTCCTCGCTTGGCGGCATCGGGATCAAGCGCAGCGGGCCGTCCATCCGGGAGAGTTTTCACGGGCATTTGAACCGTCGGCTCTGGTTCTGTAAATGTCTCGGGGGCTTCTTGTCTCGGCCAAAAGTAAACAACTAAGGCGATGAGGATCAGAAGCGTCAACACCGCAAGGACTTTTCGATTACGGCTCATGGCAGGAAGGGAAGATCAAATTCTTCCAAAAGGCGGTTGTAAAACGGCGTGAGTTGTTGGGCGCGGAACTCGAATTGAGCACTATGAACATTACCAAATGAATAATCCGACATGTCAACCTCGCTGTCGATAGAACCTTGCGTCCGGCCCTCGGCGCCAACGGCCTTCATCGGTGATTGCGCAACATAGGACATGCACTCATGGGAGTCTGACACAAAGCGACCGTTGACTGTTGAAAAATTCAATCCAAGACGTTGACCGACCGAATTCAACGGCGCGTAGTAATAGCCTGTTGTGCCGAGATTGTATCTTTGAGGCTTGGAACCAACTAAGGGGAATCGATTCGGAGAACCCGAAATGAAGGCGGGCGTATCATTATTCCACTCCCATTTCAGAAGCGCGTCGTCAGCCGCAAGGAAGAAGTTAACAAGGTTGCCATTGACCCCCGCCAACCGGTTTCGATGGCTAAGACTTTGCGTATTGAGATCAGGATCGTAAAACGGCGTCGAGTATCCCCAGCCCTGATTGAGGATGTCGCGGTCGTCGTAGCAGCCCGCCGAAACGGCTCCGTTCAAGAGCGCGTAGTTTGTGAGACCCATCCCTTTCTTTAATGCGGAACCTACGACAATATTTCCCATGCTGTGAGCGACGACATTGCGGGCGTAATCTGCGGGGAGGCTGTTGATGAATTGCTTCAAGCTCTCGCCGCATTTCCACGCCCGATATTCACTGGCATTATAAGTGTACGGCACATCGCCCGCCGGAGTTGGAACTGAATCGTCCAACGTTGGCCAGCGCATCGAGGCGTATCGGCCCTTGTAGCCGCGATGCCAGAGTCGCTTGAACATGGTTTCGGCGAAGTTTTGAGATTCATCATAACTCATGTTCCAGCCATGAACGAAAACGATGTATTGCTTAGTTTCCGGCCATGACTTTGGCGCGTCGGGGTCGTGCGGATTTCCATTCGGATCATCTACCCATCCCATCGTCGGTTCGGGCGGGTTGCCGTTGGTCGTCTGCGATGGCTCCTGAAAATTGTCTGAAATTCCCGTCGCCTTCACTCGCTGATACAGCTTGCGAACATTCACGAGGTCGATCCATACACCCGGGCCTTCGCCGATCTCGGTTCCGTCGGCTTTGTGAATGGTGATGCAGAGTTGACCCTTGCCTTCGCCGCTGGCCTCGAAGAGCAAATGAGCTTGCGGGTTGGTTTCACTGTATTTGGCAAACACGGTGCCAGGTAGGATCAGCGGCCCGATCCCCGAGACCTCGCCGATGGAATTTCGGAACACACCCGAAACCTGCGCTGCTGCCGCGCCGGGATCATCCTTCAAATACGAGTCGGTTCCATTATCATCGGCCATGCGGTAAAGTTTGATCTTCGGCGTGGTGCCGTTTGTGTCTTTCCATTTGAGACCGACTTGCATTGTGCCGTTAGCAAGTTCCTGATGGAATGCGCCGACGTGGACGAACAGTCGGGTAAAGTCCTCCAAATCGCGCCGCCCGTCGATCTGGTCGTCTTGCGAGTCTGGCTGCATGACGGGCATGCGATCCTCTTCTTTTGCGCCGACGTGATCGTCATCGTCATTGCACCAAAACCTGAAAGGCTTCGTTTCTTCGGTCTTATCCCGCGGCTTCCCAGCGACGCGTTGATCTTTAAAATTTCCCGCAAATTTGATCACCCCATCGCGGTTGGCGTCAACGGCAATATCGACAGGCAGGAGGAGGCAAGGGGAATTAAGTGCTGTCGAGTAGCTATTGTCCGGGCGACCCCATGCGAGGATTAGACCGTTCTCGTTGATTGATATTCCCTCCGAAATCGCATGCGTTGCATTTAGGTCGGTCAAGGATAAGACCTTCCCGTTCCGGATGATGGTACCGTTCTGAAGCGTACCTTGACGAAAGCCGATTCCAACGATTTCAGTTTTCGCGTTAATCGACGATGGGTATCCGGAAATTCTTGATGCTGAAGCCTCGCTGTAGACTTTCGTCCAAGCGTCTCTTTTCGACCAAATTGCAAAGTGATTGTTGGATAGACCGCAACTGAATGGAGATGAACCTTCGGAAACAACCTGTGCCATGGCAGATATCGTTTCGTTTCCATCCTCAATATCTTGTATCAGCGGCCCATCGATTATAACGCTCCGAGTTCCCAATCCCGACACTTCATTATTGGAAGAAACGAACTTTGTTCCAAACCCAACTGCAAAACCATGATCATTTACATCGAAGAGGTAATCTACTGTGATTATCGATGCAGGCGTTTGGGTTGTGTAGCCGTCTTTGCCTCGTATCACTGTGACTTCGCGAAAATCACCAATCTCCACTGCCTCCGTCCCTTGTAGTTTGAGAAGCCCGTATCTGAACTTGGAGTCTTCTTCGTTGTGGTCCGCGAGCTGGGAGACACACGTGAAAATTGTTCCGTCGTTTGTGATTTTTGGGGAGCGAAACCAACTCCGTTGATTGTTTCCAGAAATTCCAGTTAAATACTGGCCACGGGCGATCTCGACCTGCTCATTTCGGAATCGATAGATATTCTGATCCATGTTGTCGCGGTCATCGTCCGCATAGGTCCCCACTACATGCCCGTGCTTGTTTATAGAACTCCATAACACGCGCCCAGATCCCGTATCTTCGCCAATCACCGGAAGGTTGATTTTGTTTCCCGCGACCCAGATGCACTGGGTATCGTTCTCGTTCCACCCGAGAACATGCCCGCCATCGCTCAATGCTTCCGCAGAAACAATGTTAGCGTCGTGAAGATCGATGACCACATAATTGATATGGCTCAGGCGCGATGGGAAGAGCTCTGAGTCCAACGCCCAGCCGTCCTCGCCATCCATGACGAGATCCGCGTCGCTGTAGGCGTTGTAGGGATAGGTTCCGGCTTCGAGTTCTTCGAGGTTCGTGAGCCCATCGGGTTCTTCGTCTTGGTGGGCGTCGTCTTCGGTGGGACTTAGGCCATTGTTGGCTTCCCATCCATTGGGCATGCCGTCGCCGTCTCCGTCTTCTTGGGCGTCGGATACACCGTTGTGGTCGCTGTCGGCTTCCGATGGGTCGAGGTTCAGGGTGTATTCCCAGAAATTGGACAGACCGTCCTCGTCGAAATCTCCGGTGCCGTCGGCGACTCCGGCGAGGTCGCTGCGGGGGTTGAGGCCGTGACGGACCTCCCAACCGTCGGGCATGCCGTCATGGTCGCTGTCGGGATGGAAGGGGTCGGTTGAGTAAGTGGTGAGTTCGAGCTCGTCGGAGAGACCGTCGCCGTCACTGTCGAGCGGGGTGGTGAGGGTGAATTCCTCCGAGGGGGCGGAGGCAAGGAACCCTTGGAGAGCGCTCACGCGGTAGGTGTAGGTGGTGCTGCCTTCGATGTCGGCGTCGCGCCAGTGGTTTTCGTCAGCCTCCAACTCGGCGACCTCGACAAAGTCCCCGCCGGAGCTTTTTTCGACGAGGTAGCCGGTCTCCACACGGGCATTGTCGTTCCATCCCAGCGAGATGGCAAACGGAGCTTCGAGCGTGCCGGAGAGCCGGGTGGGGGCGAAAAGCGGTTCATTGCCGCCCGGTTGCAGAATCACCCGCAAGCGCGAAAACCAGCGCGGGGGCGAGGCCGGGGCGGCTGGGTTGAAGAGGGCGATTTGCCGCTGCGTCGCATCCTCGGAGAGCACCGTGCGGGTCGGGGCATTCGGCGTAATCCAGTGCTGCAAATCCGGGGATTCGGTGAGGTAGTAGAGAAGGTCCGTCGCTCCGATGATCTCCGGGTAAAGAAGCGTGAGGCTGGAGGCCCCAAAGGAGGACGATACCGGGTCAGCCTCGAAGCCCATCGGATCAAGCCCAAGGGCGTATTCCAAGAGATTCGAGCGACCGTCCCCATCCGGATCGGCCTCGGCACCAGAAACCACGGGATCGGCCAACTCGGCGGACGTGAATACGGCGGATTGCCAGATGGAAAAGGTGAGCGCGTTCGCTGTGCCAGCCATGCAGGCCAAGAAAAGAGGGGCGGCTACAAAATACCGGAAAGCGGATTGGGTCATGCTCGACAGAACGCTCAGAAAGCGCGTCTTTGATGTCCTATTGTGCTGATATTGACAACAAGAAAAGCGTTCAGAGAAGCGTTTTGAAACAAGAAGCGCGGGCATGCAGAGGAGACGATCTATGGCAGATGCCAGAATCTGCATGGTCTGTCCAGAAAAAGACGAGGCATTAGCTCGTTCTTGTTTCAAATCATCTTTTGAAGATGACTCAGTGCCCCGCGCCAACGAAAAACCCGCCTATTGCAAACACCGGCATCGGTTCGGGCAGAACATCAATCGGCTGAGAACCCGCAGCGGACATTTTCTTACTCAGGAGCAACTCGCCGAAAAGGTCGGTGTGTCTTTGCGCTACCTCCAAGCCCTTGAAGCTGGACAGAACTGGCCGACTCTTCCGACCCTGTCGAAGTTTCCACAGGCACTAAAATGCTCTTGGGATGACCTCCTTCGAGGGTGCTGACTTCCACAAGTCGGAGATTTGCTCCAAGATCAAGTATCGAGCTTGGAACTGCCGTATCGGAGTTCGGAACCGTTTCATCGGAGGTTGGAACTGCATAGAGGTCGGAGCTTTGGATCGAAATCATGCTCCAAATCAATTCTTGTCCTCCCGCGCCATGATATTAGAGTTTCTAATAACTGATGAAACCTGTGCTTTTCAACAACACCGTGCTG
>CAZEYT010000063.1:0-16088 GCA_964516295.1 uncultured Chthoniobacterales bacterium
CTGGCGCGGGGAGCCAGTTGCTCTCGAGCTCGGCGCCGGGGCTGTCTTTCTGAATATAAAGGGTGAGTGAGCCGTCCGCGTTGGTTTTCATTCCGGGCAGCATGGGGGAATTGATGAGGTAGCGGTTGATCGGATTCTTGATGAGGAGCTGCGTCTTGCCGTCATACATGGTCACGGACCAGAAGGCATTGACCGGCGGGAGCTGCCCGGCGGGAAAGGTGAGCGTGTAGTTGTGCTTGCCGGTGTCGATGATCTCGCCGGAGGCGGTCGTGCGGGTCATGGGATACATGGCCTCGACGGCGTCGTTGCCATAGATCCCGCCCTGGGCGGCGGCGGCGCGCTTGAGCCAGTCGCCATTGTAGAAAGCGGCATCGCCAAAGAGCGAGCCCACCTTCCAGCCGTTGATGTTCTTCATGCCGCCTTCGAGATACTTTTTCACCTTGTCCTCGCCCTCCTTCATGCCGAGCAGGATGGCGGCTTTGTGCTCCAGCGAGAGGTCTTTGAAATCAAACGTCTTGCCGGGGCCGACGCCGATGCGGGCGAGGCGGGCGCGAAGGGCTTCTTCCTGCGGCGTGGAGGGCACGAACTCCAGCGCGGCGTCGAGGTAGGCAAAGAAATTGTCTTTGATGCCCGCGGTCGAGGCCGGGACAAAATCGATCTCCGGTGCGGCCGGTGGTGCGGGTTTTTTCAAGAACGCCGAGAGCGGCTGCACCTGATAGCCGGACTGCACCTTCACGACGTTCGGCATGTCCTCGGCGTTGAAAAGCTGCGTGCGGAAGATGGTCAGCGCGAAGGGCGTTCCCGATTGGAAAACCTCTTGGATTCCCTCCGGCTTCTCGCCCGTCCAGCCGGGGCCAACGATGAGATAACTGCCCGCCTCGTTGCCGGTGGCGCGGCTTCCGATATAGCCGTAGTTGTAAGCGTTGCCGTCGGTAAGCTGGACGGAGTAGTAACGATCTTTCTCGACCGCCGGCACGGTGATCACCATCGGCTCGGCACGCAGGTCCAGCCACAGCATCGAATAGGGCGTGTCGCTGTTTGGCGTGACAATCGCTGTGTCCTTGTAAGTGAAAACACGGGCCTCGTTGGAGATCGTGTTGAATGGACCTTTGTATTGCCCGGAGTCCTTGTTCACGCAGAACTCATTCATTACCGCGTAATTCATCACCAGCGGGAGGCCGTAGATGAATCCTTCCTCGGCAATCGCTTTGGTTTCTTCAAGTCCGGGAAAGGAACTCTGCGCCTTGAGAACGGACGCGGTCCCGGTCAGAGCGACCAATGTCAGCAGCGCGAGGGCGGGTTTGAGGATGATGCGGGAGCGTTTCATGGTGTTGATTAAACGGAAAGTTGATAAAGAAGCAGGCTCGGGTGACCCTCAACAAGGATGATCGTGATCAAGTTTCCTTAGACGGAAGCGAGGTTTTGGACTATCCGATTTGTGCGACCTGTTTCGTTATCATCCCAAAAAACAAGTGAAGACCAGCGGGCCATTTGAGTCGGAAGCCATCCTTTTTCCCGCCGGGTTGGCGGTTCGTGCGCAACTGGGGAGCTACGAAGAACTTTGCGAATTTGCTTCGTTTTGGGATTTGGAAACGATCCAGTTGGCACCGGGCCGCTATCGCGGAACGCTGGAGGTCATTTATACGGCAAGAACGCAGCTCGCGCTGGCGGACCACGGTTGCGGCACCAGAGTCGGCGGCACCGTTCCGGCGAACACCGTGGTTTTGTGTGTGCCCCGGACCAGTCACGTTCCCCTGCAATTCCGCGGGCACCGGGTTCTCGGAAACCACCTGTTCGTGCAGGATGCCAGGCACGGACTGGATTTCTCCTTCCTGTGCCCGATCTCGATTTATTCGCTGGCGGTAAGAAGGGAAGACGTTGAAAGGCGCGCGGCGATCTTGTGGAACTGTGATCCCGAGGCGGGCCTCTCCGGGTTGATGCCTTTTGAGAACGAGGCCGCTGCGGATCGCGCGCGCGCGCTGCTGGCCTCAACGCTGAGCGGCTTCGTTCAAGACCCCCGGGATCTTTCCAATCCGGCGCTGGGTGCGAAAATCGAACGTCGATTGCTCGATGGTCTCCTCTCGACGCTGAGCGAGCCTCTCCCTCCCGAAAATGCGACGGCCAGGCGGTGGATCGCCCGGCGGGCGGCGGCGGTTTTGGAGGCGCGCTGCCGGGAAGACATCGGCATCGCCGACGTCTGCGAAACGGTGGGGGCCAGTCGGCGAACGGTTCATCTCGGATTCATGGAATTGTATGGCGTGTCGCCCATGAAGTACCTGCGAGCCCTGCGTCTGAGCGGGGTAAGACGGGATCTGAGGCGGACACGCGGCGATGCCGCTCACATCACCGCGCTGGCCACGGCTTGGGGGTTCAATCACCTCGGACGCTTCTCCGCCTATTATCGCGAGTTTTTTGGTGAACTGCCCTCGTCAGAGCGGGGGGAGTTTGGGACGTCTGGACAATCATTCCGTTCATCGTGATCCATTCCGCCACTCAACCGTTCCTTCTCATGCACCGAGTCTCTGCATTAGGTCTTTTGCTTGTGTTCCTGATGGTGCCGTCCTTGGGCGGTCAGTCTTACACGAGTCCGTTTACGATCAGTCTGAGTTCCGAGATTTCGACGTGGACTTCGGATTTCGGGAACCGACAGTCGATCATCGACTCCCACTCCTCACCGGTTCCCGCCGACTGGTATACCACCGCCTATCCCAATCCGTCATGGGGTCCGATGAATCCCCAGCTTTACTCGGTCGGTTCGTTGAGCGGGCCGGGAGCCGCCGCGGCGCAGGCACTCCGATTCGACCGTGGCAACGAGGTTTACAACGTTGCGATGAACTCGGTCCCCTCCGGGGTGAACGAATTCGAATGGGCGAGGCAGCGGCTGATGTTCGCCGCGAAGCAACTCATCGGCACCCATTACCAACACTTCCATCTTCCGAACTTCGATCCCGCCCAGATTGCGGTGCCGGGCTACACCTTTCCCTGGCAGGCGGTGAGCAATGGCACAAACCTCCAGACGACCCAACAGCTTTACAACGGATCTCTCACTTACACCGTGGCCAACCCTTACAAGGACGCCTACGGGTTTCCCCAGCCCGGAATCGATTGCACGGATTTCTCCGTTTATATCTACAACCTCGCCCTCGGGGTGCAGATGCACTCGGGCACGTCCACTCAGATCAGCTTCGTTAACGGAAATGGCGATTCGGTGGCGCTGGGACCGGAAGCCATTCCGCGGTCAACGCTCGTCAGCGCGTCTGGTGAAATGATCGCGCCCACGTTTTTGAAGGGACCGAATTTTGGAACCGCCATCCGCAATGGTCCGGGCAGCCTCGATGGAGTCATCTCCCAACTCCAGCCGGGTGACCTCCTTTACATGCATGGCGGAGACAGCATTCTCCATGTAGTTGTTTGGCTCGGTCTTTATGGGACCAATGCCAACGGATCACCATCCACCGTTCCGCTGGTCATCAGCAGTCACGACAACACACCGGCGATTTTCGACACGCAGGATATTGACGCGTTTGGATATCCCACGGACGGCGACATCGTTGGTCACCTGCCGCCCCCGGGCGTTCACATTCTTCCGTTCACATCCGAGAATTGGTTTTATCAAAACTTCAGCGTGGCGATGCAGGTCATTCCTATTCCGGAGCCCTCGGCGATTGGGTTGCTCGGTCTCGGCGGCTTGGTGTTGGTCGCGGTTCGTCTCTTAAGCCGGCGGTCGGGCAGGGGGTAAGCCGAAAAAGGGGTTCTTTTGGCGGCCTGATGTAAACCTCTTCCGACCGCAAGCACGCCAGCAAGGGAGGCTAAGCAACAAGATTTCTGTAAAAGTGGTCGGGTGATGAGGGGTGCAGTGGCTTTTACAGACGAGATGTTGCACTACCACGAGGCATCGCCTTGGGGACGAAAAAAGACCTCACAAGATCTCTGACGACCGCCCCGAGCGACATCAGAGATCGTGCGCGGGAGTTTTGCGTTCCGGAATTGACGTGGACCAACGGAAAGGCCCCGGAGCACAAAGATTGCCTTTCGGCGGTTGGTTGACCGGGCGGGAGAGTGTCCGTCGGTGGGATGGATTTTCGGCATTGATTCTTTTTCAATGCCCGCTACTTTTTCGAGTCCTTCGGGTTGGTAGCTCAATGGTAGAGCAGCGCCCTTTTAAGGCGTTGGTTGTGGGTTCGAGTCCCACCCAACCCAAGTTTTTAACCCAAACCGGCAAGCCACTGGGCATAGCCGTAGTAGAGGGGCAGCCCGAAAAGGAGGTTGAAGGGGAATGTGACGCCGAGGGACGACGTGAGGTAGATGCCCGGATTGGCGGTCGGCAGGGTGGCCCGGACGGCGGCCGGGGCGTCGATGTAAGAGGCGCTGGCGACCATGGCTCCGAAGACAAAACTGCCACCGATGCCAAGTCCGACGAGCGAGCCGAGGGTAACGCCTGCGATGCCGTGTACGATGGGGGCGATGATACCCCACGCAATGAGCCGGGGGCCGAGGCGGAAGAAGTCGCGGAAGTGGCGGGCGGCGACCATGCCCATCTCGAGCAGAAACAAGACCAGAATGCCCCGAAAGGCATCTTCGAAGACGAGCTTGATGGGTTGGAATCCCTGTTCGCCAATGATGACGCCCATGACGAGTCCACCGAGGAGCAGAATCACGCTCCGCCCGCGCAGGGTGTCCACAAGGGCTTCGCGGAGATCGATGGACCCGTCGTCGCGTTCTTTTTGCATTGCGATCCGGGCGCACAGCAGGGCCACGAGGATGGCCCATTCCATGAGGCTGGCGAGAAGCGGGAGAAATGGTTCGGCGGGGTTGCCGAGCTTGGCGGTGAAGCTTAACGCAGCCAGGAACGTCACGGAAGAAACCGATCCATAGAGCGCGGCAAGTCCGGCAGCGTTGGCAGCGTCGAGGCGAAGAATTTTTTTCGTGGCCCAGAAGATCCACACGGGCAAAAGAACCGCGACGACGACGGCGGCAAGAGCCGGCTTCCAGAGTTCCTCCCAGCCCGCGGCGGCGAGTTCGGTGCCGCCTTTCAGCGCGATGGAAAAGACGAGGTAGATGGAGATCGCATTGAGAACCGGTTGGGGAAATTCCAGTTCGCTCTTCACGAGCGTCGCGGCGACGCCGATGAGGAAGGCGATGGCGATGGGAGAGAGAAGGTTTGAAAGAAGAAGCTCGTAGGCGCTCACGGACGGGACTCGGTGAGATCCGCCCGGGGGTGGCTGGGTCTGGCTGTGGATTGGGGCATGGTGGTAATTGGTGATCCGCCGGGGCGGACTGGTCGGCCCCGACGAAGCCGAATGATTTCAGATTCCACGCCA
Source organism: uncultured Chthoniobacterales bacterium (assembly GCA_964516295.1). Lineage (GTDB taxonomy): Bacteria > Verrucomicrobiota > Verrucomicrobiia > Chthoniobacterales > Terrimicrobiaceae > CAZEYT01. Next base: position 5,322 of record CAZEYT010000063.1, read on the forward strand.
TTCGCTCCAATAGAATGTTGTAAGACTATTATTCTCTTTAATAGATGGATGAAGGCCGCCCGGATGGATGGCGCCGCGTGTTCGGGGTGCGGTGCGAAAGCCCGCTATTCTTCGTCCGGGGGATGGCGGTCGAAGCCGTGGATTTTTTCGGTTTCTTTCGGGGTGGTGAGAACCTTATAGATGCACCAGGCGAAGGCGATGGTGACGAAGCCGACGGAAGCGAGCATGACGATCCAGCCGCCGGGGGTCATGACTTTTTCTCCGGTTGGAAGGTGAGGTAGGCCTTGGCGCGGGCGGCGAGGAGTGTGACAAAGGCCCCGAACGCGGTGGCGAGGAGGATGGCCATCCAGGCGACGGCGTTGGGGGCGATGAAGAGATCTTTCACGTAGCTGCTGATCTGGGATTTGCCGCCGCCGAGGGGGATGCCAAGGACGTTGACGGTGACCCAAAGGGCGAAGATGGCAAGGAGGAAGGCGGGGGAGACATATTTCATAATGAATCCGGCCCACGCGGGAATGGGAAAGGCTGCTCCGCGTGCAGCTTCGGCAAGGCCGGTTTTGATTCCCATGACCCAGCCGAAGACGATGATTTGAACGGTGGCGAGGACGAAGATGAGAAACGTGCCGATCCAGAAGTCGAGAGTGTCGAGGGCCTTGAGGTCTTTGCTGAAGTAGAAAACAAAGCCGCACCCGGCGGCGGTGATGAAGCCGAGAATGGCGACCGATTGGCGGCGTCCGATGGAGAGCGCTTCCTCAAGGAATGCGATGCCCGGCTGGAGCATCGAGATCGAACTGGTAACGGCCGCGAGGAAAAGCAGGAAAAAGAACAGGGCTCCGAACCAGCGTCCGCCCGGCATTTCGGAGAAGACCATGGGCAGGACATTGAACCCGAGGCCGAAGGTCGAGACCATCCCCGCGACTCCAGCGACGCCGAAAAAGGCCACGGCGGCCGGGATGGTGATGAGACCGCCGAGCGCGACTTCGCAGAACTCGTTCGCGCTCGTCGCCGAGGCACCGCTGAGCACGACATCGTCGCGGCGGCCGAGGTAGCTGGCATAGGTGAGGATGACGCCAAAGCCGACGCTGAGCGAAAAGAAGATCTGCCCGGCGGCGGCGAGCCAGAGTTGGGGATTGGCGAGTTGGTGGAGGAGGGAAACCTCGCGCACGCGGAGCTGCGGATCGACCGCCGCAGCGGCGCGGGCCTCCGCGATAATCCGGCTGTCGATGAGACGTCGAACGGTGGTCCACTCCCCGCCTTCGTTTTTTTCGAGAAGAACTTTCTCGGGGTTCCACATGAAGCCCAAACCATTGAGCACGTTTTCTTCCGGCTGGGCGGGGTCGGGGGTGCCGAGGGTGAGAACACGTACGAGGACGATGATGGCGATGACGACCAGTGCTGGCATGGCGAAATTGCAGAACCATTCGATGCCTTTCGAAATGCCGCGGTAGATGAGGAGGAAATTCAGGATGAAGACGATCGCCAACCAGGTGCCGGCGTAGTTGAGGCCGAATCCGATGGCGCTGCCATCGCTGTTGACGCCGATCATTCTTTGGAAGAAAGCTCCGGCTTCGGAGACCTGGGTGAAGTGCATGTTGCCGACGGCGAAGTTGAAGGCGTAGCCAAGGCACCATGACTCGATAACGACGTAATACATGTAGATCACGACCGGGACGACGGTTCCGATGGTTCCCAGAAACCGTCCGGACCGCGAATTCATGCAGGCCATGAGGACTCCCGGGGCGGAATGGAATCCCCGAAGTCCGCCATAGCGCCCCATGGTCCACTCGGCCCAGCAGATGGGAAGTCCGAGCAGGAGGAGCGCAACGAAGTAGGCGGTCATAAACGCGCCGCCGCCGTATTCGGCCGCCTGGCCGGGGAAGCGGAGGAAGTTGCCAAGGCCCACGGCACTCCCGGCCACGGCGAGGATGACCCCGATCCGTGATGACCATTGCTCCTTTGCCATGGATCGGCACAGTGGAAAACTCCGCCGCGCAAGTCGAGCGAAACGTTGCGGGATTTCCCGCAGGCGACCATTTCAGGCGTCGAGCCGGATCTGAGGCCGACGGGCGGGGTCCCACGGGTTGCGGGCGAATCCCGAGCGTTCCAGTTCGCCCGAGACCTCGCGGCAGAGGGCGAGCACGCGATCGACATCCAAGCCGTGGCGTCGAGGTGCAAATGGCGTGATGTTTTTCATACCGAGTCCAAAAAGCCGGAAGGCCGGGTGGAGACGCCGACCGTCCTTCGGGTGGTCGGGGCGCTCCTTTTGTTTTTTCAGATGCACGAAGGCTCCGGCGATTTGGATGAGGCCCTTGTAAAAGGCATAGTCTGGACCGGTCTCCCCGAGCCAGAGGTGCTCCAAGACATCGTGTGCTTCATAGTAGTCCCCGGCGTTGAAGCACTCAAAATAGGCGAGATAGCAGGCCGGGTGTTCCGAGGGGGCGAGATCCAGTCCCCCGACATAAGCTTCGATACGGCCGCTCTTTTTCATTCCGGAAGAGACGATAGCATGGGCCCGGGCGATGGGAATGCCGGATCGGTGCTGGATGCACGGCGGGTCCTTTGCTAATGCTCGCGGGGATGTCCCCGTCCATTCAGCATCTGCTCTCCCTGCCGCCGGCGATGGTGGCGTGGTTTTCCGGTCAACCCCGCGCTGACGACGGCACGTGGTTCGCGTCGTGTGAGCCGGCGGGAAAAAGCTTGGCTCAGGCGGTGGGATCGTGCAGCTGTTGGCGGACGCGCGGCGTGCCGATGAGGGCCTTGATTTTTCGTCGTGGCTTGAGGCGCGGAAGCGGTTGGTGCTCCTTGCGGGCGGACAGAGCCGACGCCTGCCGTCGTATGCGGCGACCGGGAAGATTTTCATGCCGGTCCCGGTGATGCGCTGGGGAACCGGCCAACGGCTCGATCAGACTTTGGCGGACCTCCAAGCCCGCGATTACGGGCGCGTGCTTGAACGAACGCTGTCGTTATTGCGAGTCCTGGTCACCAGCGGGGATGTTTTTCTCAGTTTCCCAAGCGAGTGGCCCGAGATTCCCAAAGCCGATAAGGTGGGGTTCGGGATGGGGAGGTGAGTCCCGAAGTGGCGAACGATTTCGGCGTTTTTTCTCCGCCCTTGAGACGTCCGGGACGTTGTCGTTTTCTCTCCAGAAGCCCGATGCGGGGCGCATTCGCGAGCTGGGCGATGGTCGTGCAAGCGGCGTTCCGGCCGGGAAGTCGGGAGTGACCGCCCTGCCCGGTGCTTGCCGAACTGCCGGCAAAGGGTTTACGGTGCCTTGATGGCTCGTGAAGCTTCCATCGTTCGCAACACCTCTGAGACGAAAATCCGGCTCCGTCTTTCGTTGGACGGGTCGGGGGTCTCCAAGATCTCAACGGGTATCCCGTTTTTTGACCACATGCTCACTCTCTGGGCACGGCATGGGTTGTTCGATCTCGATGTGGAGGCTGACGGGGACATCGCCGTGGATTTTCACCACACGGTCGAGGACACCGGGATCACGCTCGGGCAGGCACTCACACGGGCCTTGGGCGACAAGGCCGGCATCCAGCGGTATGGGTTTTTCTACGTGCCGATGGATGAGGCGCTGGTGCGCACGGTGGTGGATCTGAGCGGACGACCGTATCTGGCCTACAATGCCCCCGGGTCCGTCGCGGCGATTGGCTCGGCCTTTTCGTTTCAGTTGGTGGAGGAATTTTTGCGGGCGCTCTCGGTGCATGGCGGAATGAATCTTCATGTCGATGTGCTCGCCGGTCGGGATGCGCACCACATGGCGGAGGGTATTTTCAAATCTCTTGCCCGCGCGCTGGATGCGGCCACCCGCCTCGATCCGCGTGTGGAGGGAATTCCGAGCACCAAAGGGATCCTCTGATGGCATGGTCTCCATTTTGTTTTCATGAGTCAGAAAACCATCGGTGTCGTTGATTACGGAAGCGGCAACCTTCGCAGTGTCACGAAGGCGTTGGAAACAACCGGGGCGAAGACCGTCTTTGTCACGCGGCCGGAGAAACTCGCCGCAGTCGATGCGGTGGTCGTGCCCGGAGTCGGGGCCTTTGGCGATTGCGCGGCGAATCTCCGCGCGACCGGTCTTTGGGAGCCTTTGCGCGGGTGGATCCGCGAGGGACGTCCGTATCTCGGAATCTGTCTCGGATACCAACTGCTCTTCACGTCGAGCGAGGAATCGCCCGGGGTCGAAGGACTTGGGGTGATTCCTGGCCGGGTCGTCCGATTTTCTCCGGGCACAAGCAAAGTGCCGCACATGGGGTGGAATCCTCTCCAGCGTACGGCGGGTCCGCTTTATGCCGGTCTGCCGGACGGCACGGCGATGTATTTCGTCCACTCATACTATCCGGTTCCGGAGGATCCGGCGATTGTCTCGGCGACGTGCGAATACGGGGAGACGTTTGCGGCGGGGATCTCCGCCGGACGTCTCCATGCCACGCAATTTCACCCGGAAAAAAGCCAGGCTGCCGGGCTCACTTTGCTTGGAAATTTTCAAAACTCGTTATGATTCTTTTACCAGCGATCGATCTGATGGGAGGTGAAGTCGTGCGCCTCAAGCGCGGCCTTGCTTCCGAAAAGACCGTGTATTCCTCCGACCCGGTGGCCTTTGCCAGAAAATGGGAGGATGCCGGTGCCGACTGGTTGCATCTGGTCGATCTCGACGCCGCTTTCTCGGGCGAACCAAGGAATCTCGAGATCATTGAAAAAATCTGCGCAGCGGTGAACATTCCCTGCGAACTGGGCGGAGGCATGCGCAACATGCTGAATGTGAGCGCGGCGTTCAGTGCCGGCGTGAGCCGTGTCATCCTCGGCACGAAAGCCTGTGAATCGCCCGCTTATGTTGCCGAAATGTGCGCGGAGTTCGGAGGCGACCGGATCGCCGTGGGGATAGATGCCAAGGACGGCCAGGTCGCCGTTAAGGGATGGACCGAGACCACCGGCACCGCCGCCGTCGATCTGGCGCTGGCGGTTCAATCCGCGGGAGTCGGGACGATCGTTTACACCGATATCGCGACCGATGGCATGTTGGTCGGCCCGAATTTTGCCGAGCTGGAAAAGATGCTCGGGCTTCTTGATTGTCACCTCATTGCCAGCGGCGGGGTCTCCTCCGCCGAGGACCTCCGCCAACTGGCGGGGATGCCCGGACTGCACGGGGCCATCATCGGCAAGGCACTTTACGATGGGCAGATCACCGGGAACCTTCGCGCGATCCTCAAGTAAGTCCACCGGTGGTGTCCAAAAGGCGCGCTCGTTCCGGGTCCAAAGACTTGGCATGATGGCTGCTTCGTTCCCATAGACTGTCTTCTGAGAAATCACGAAGACCGGCCGCTGTAAACCGTTTCTTCCCCGGAACAAAGAAACATAAGGGGAATGAATTACAAAGGCTTGCTAATCGATATGGACGGGGTGATCTACCGCGAGAATCACCTTCTTCCGGGAGCGCAGGAACTCGTGCAGTTCCTTATCGAAACTGGGACACCGTTTCTGTTCGTCACGAACAATTCCGCGCCCACGCCGGAGGATCTGGTCATCCGACTAAGACATCTCGGGATCTCGGGACTCGGTCCGCGACATTTTTACACGTCGGCAATGAACACCGCGGATTTTCTGCAGGAGACGCATCCCGGGTGTACGGCGTTTGTTTTGGGCGAGGCCGGGTTGAATGCAGCTCTTGTCGAGGCAAGGATTCCGAATGACAACATAGAACCGAGCTATGTCATTGTCGGAGAGGGAAGTCCGTCGAATGAGCGACTGACGAAGGCCCATGAGTTGTTGGAGAAAGGAGCGCGCCTGGTGGCAACGAATCCGGACAACTGGTGCCCGGTGAAGGGAAACCAGACGCGTCCGGGCGCTGGGGCGCTGGCCGCGTACCTCGAAGCCAGCTCGGGACAGCGAGCCTATTTTTTGGGGAAACCGAATCCTTACATGTTTTTCCGTGCCCGTCGCAAACTTCACGGCGGTACCCGCGAGGTGATGATGGTCGGGGACACGATGGAAACCGATATTCGCGGGGCGATTGAAACCGGCATGCAGGCGTGTCTCGTCCTCACCGGTTCAACGCAACTCGACGATCTGGCGAATTATGTTTACCAGCCCACGTGTGTGATGGCGGGGGTCGATGAACTGCTGGAAGAATTGAAATCGGGTGGGGAGACCAGTCGTTCGCGGAGCCCGGCGTTTTCTCCGCGGGAGAACGTGGCGCGGCAGGGAAGCCGCCATCAGACCGACCGGTCTGCCTTTGTAAAGCCGCGCCCGCGTCCGGCGATGACCAAGTAGGACATCATGATTTTGCGATCCAATTCATCGACGCCGAGCGGGATATTCCATCGACGAATCGTCGGAGATTGCGGACCCGCAATTACCTGAGTCGATCCAGCTATTGGAGTCGGGCTGGCGCGACGGCGACGGCCTTCCGCGACGTGTTTTTGGCGAGCCTTGTGAAGGGGGCGATCGCCGCACGGCAGATGGTGGTTCCGATTTCCGCCGTGCAGGTTCTCATGCTCGCGCTGTTGCTCGGATTCTTTTATTGGGAACCGGCGCGCTCAGCTTTCCAAGCCATCGTCGCGGTGAAGGGCCAAGTCGGACTTCCGTTTGCCTTTCTTAGCATGGGATTGATCTCGATCTTCGCTGAGATTCTTGAGCGACTGACAACACCGGAAAGCGACGGATCGTTCGTTGGAAATGCCGTCTATGGCTTTTTTGTCTTTGGCTTCCTTGGCATAGCGACCGACCGTTTTTACATCCTTCAAAATGCCATGTGAGGCTGGCTTCCGCCGGGTTGGCAGATTCCCGCCAAGGTCCTCACCGATCAGTTTGTTTATACCGTCCTCTTTGCCAATCCCTACCAGACCCTGCTCTATGTCTTGAAGAATTGTGGATTTCATCCTGGATTTTTTGGAGCCGTACCCGGCCGGTAAAAACGTTTTTGATTTGGCGGGAAGGAACGGCCGCGAATGCCGCAGGATGCGAACCCCTCAACCATGCGTGCGATCTGGAAAGGCGCGATCACCTTCGGGCTGGTCAATATTCCGATTTCCCTCCTTCCGGCGGTGCGGCGCGAAGAGTTGAAATTCCGTCTCCTGCGCCGGAAAGATCTGAGTCCGGTCAGCTACAAACGGGTCGCGGCCGCAGACGCGCGGGAGGTGCCGTGGGAGGACATCGTGAAAGGCTACGAATATGACAAAGACAAATTTGTCGTGTTGAAGGACGAGGACTTCGCCCGCGTGGATATCGAGGCGACCCAAACTGTGGACATTTTGCATTTCGTTCAGCTGGACGAAGTAAACCCTTTGCTGTTCTACAAGCCGTATTACTTGGAAGCCTCGCGAGGCGGAGACAAAGCCTACGTCCTCCTCCGCGACGCCCTGGCAAAATCTGGAAAGATCGCCATCGCGAAAGTGGTCATCCGCACGCGCCAGCACCTCGCAGCCGTCAAGCCGCAGAAAGAGGCTCTCCTGCTCGAGCTCATGCACTTCCCCGACGAAATCCTCGACGCGTCCGAATTCAAGGCTCCCACGGCAAAAGCGAGTGCCAAGCAGGAGATGACGATGGCGCTCCAACTCATCGAGAGCATGAGCCGGCCATGGGATCCCTCCGACTACAAGGACGATTACCGCGATGCCGTCGAGGAGATGATTGAGAAAAAGATAACCGAAGGCGGGAAAGCCGTGCCCAGCGCCCGGGGGCCACGACCGAAAAACGTCATCGACCTCGTCTCTGCGCTTCAGCAAAGCATTCGTGAAACGACAGCGTCGTCCAAGAAACCCAAATCCCGTCCCGCCGCCACAAAACGCCGCCGAAAGGCTGCTTGATTCATGTCCCTGCGCGAATACCGAAAGAAGAGGAACTTCTCGAAAACCACGGAACCGGTCGCGACAAAATCCTCCCCATCCGGTCGTCGTTTCGTGATTCAGAAGCACGCCGCCAGCCGTCTCCATTTCGACCTCCGCCTCGAGCTGGGCGGAGCATTGAAATCCTGGGCTGTCCCGAAAGGCCTGCCGCTTCGTCACGGCGAAAAACACCTCGCCGTCGAAGTCGAAGATCATCCGCTTTCCTATCGCGAGTTCGAGGGGACGATCCCCGAAGGCGAGTATGGCGGTGGCACGGTGATGGTGTGGGACTTCGGCAACTATCGTCCGCTCACCCGGACACCGGCGCGCGACCTGGCCGCGGGAAAACTCCATTTCGTCCTCGAAGGAAAAAAACTCCAAGGGGAGTGGTATCTCGTCGGTTTGCGCGAGGGAAAGGACTGGCTTGTCATTCGCGGTGGCGACGACCATCCGCCCGTTCCTGCCGGGTACGAGAAGACCTCCACGCTCAGCGGTCGAACGATGGCGGCCATCGCCAAGGGCAAAGCACCTCGGGAAAACCCTCCGACTTCGAAAACGGCGACGCTCCCGGAGTTCGTGGAGCCGATGATGGCGAAACTGGTCAACACCCCACCGGACGGCCGATGGAGCTATGAAATCAAATTCGACGGCTGGCGTGCCATCGTGCTCAAGAGTGGCACAAATGTTCAGCTTCTCTCCCGCACCCGCCACGATCTGGGAGAAACCTTCCCCGATTTGGTTGCCGCCTTCTCACGGTGGAAACTCGGCACCGCGGTCGTTGATGGCGAAATCGTCGTTCTCGACTCATCCGGACGCCCGTCGTTCCAGCGTCTGCAGTCCTGGGAATCGGAGAAGCAGAAGCCGCCGCTTCTCTTCTACGCGTTCGACCTGCTCCACTTGGACGGGGAGGATCTCACGTCGCGCCCGCTCCTCGAGCGCAAGGCCCTGCTGGAAAGCCGCCTCGCCTCGACATCCGACGGCCCCCTGCGCTATGCCGCCCCACTGGGATCGAATGCCGGAGCGCTTCTCTCCCACGTGGAAAAAATCGGTTTGGAGGGACTCATCGGCAAGCGCATCGACTCCCCCTACGAGCCCGGTCGCCGCTCGGGAGCGTGGATCAAGCTCAAGCTCCACCACGCGCAGGAATTTGTCATTGGCGGCTACACCGAACCCGTGGGTTCGCGGCCGCATTTCGGAGCACTCGTCGTCGGCTACTACGATGGAAAAAAACTTCTCTGCGCGGGAAAAGTCGGCACCGGATTTCATGCCCGGTCGCTCCGCGCCGTCCATGCGGAAATGACCGCCCGCCGCGCCAAAACCTGCCCGTTTCACGACCTTCCTGACGCCCGTGCGGGACGCTGGGGCCAGGGCATCACGTCCGTGGAGATGAAACGCTGTCACTGGCTCCGGCCCGAACTCGTCTGCCAGGTCCGCTTCGCCGAGTGGACCCGCGACGGTCGACTCCGCCAACCGGTCTTCCTGGGACTCCGTCACGACAAACCCGCTCGCGCCGTTGTGCGTGAGTCCTGACCCTGTGCCTGCGCGCAAGGCGACGCTCGACATTGACGGACGCACCATTTCCGTCACCAACCTCGACAAGGTTTTCTATCCCCGGTGCGGATTCACCAAAGGCGATGTCATCGACTACTACATCCGCATTTCGCCAGTCCTCCTCCCGCATCTGCGTGACCGTCCGCTCAGTCTGAAACGCTATCCCGACGGGGTGGACGGCTTTTTCTTTTACGAGAAGCAATGTCCGAAACACCGTCCCCGCTGGATAAAAACCACCCGCGTGTCAAAGGCGGCCGGCGGTGAGATCCACTACTGCGTGATGAACGACCTCCCCGCTCTTGTTTGGGCGGCGAATCTCGCCGATCTCGAGCTCCATACCTTTCTTCACAAAGCCCAGCGTCTCGATCGGCCGACCACGCTCGCCTTCGATCTCGACCCCGGTGCCCCCGCCGACATTCTGACGTGCTGCCGTGTCGGCCTCCTCATCCGCGAGCTCTTCGACCGCGCCGGACTGGAATCGTTCCCCAAAACCTCCGGCTCCAAAGGCCTCCAAGTGTATGTGCCGCTGCACACCGCCGTCACTTACGAGAAGACGAAAGCCCTCGCTCACGACATCGCCCGCCGCCTCGAAAGGGACCACGCCGACCTCGTCGTCTCCCGCATGGAAAAGGCCGCGCGCCACGGCAAGGTCTTCGTTGACTGGAGCCAAAACGACGCCAAAAAAACCACGGTAAACGTCTACTCCCTTCGCGCCCGCGAACAGCCCACCGTTTCCACGCCGGTCACATGGGAGGAAGTCTGCACCAGCCTGCGCCGGAAAAAGCCCCTGACGTTTGACACCGCCGCCGTGCTTCGGCGTCTCGAGAAATTCGGCGACCTCTTTTCCCCCGTCCTCACCCTCCACCAAAAGCTCCCCCGTTCACTCCGTTAGGCTTTGGCCCGCAGCGAAGACAGGCTGTTCCGATCCCGGGGAGGTTCGGGAAGTGGCTGCCTCGCATGGATTCGAACCATGACAAACAGATCCAGAATCTGCAGTGCTACCGTTACACCACGAGGCAATCGGAAACCTCCGGCGGACGCGCCGGTCGGCGGCCGCTCACGAGGGAGGGTTTTCTTAGACCGGGGCCGGGGCGGCTGCAACCAAATTCGTCGGAAAGTTTCGGGTTCGAACCCGGTCCGCGCCGACCGCCGGACGAGGCGGAATGGGAACCCTCAGCGCGCCGCGTCCTTCCCTCTTGACCAAACGGACGGCCCGCCCGAGCATCATACCGATTGGTATGATTCGAGGGAAACGCAATCCGGAGCGAACGCGTCAGCGGTTGGTGGACGCGGCGGTGCGCCTGATTTTGCGTCAGGGTTTTGCCGCGACGACGGTGGATGCGATGTGTGCGGAGGCGGGGGTGACGAAGGGAAGTTTTTTTCATCATTTTG
>CAZEYT010000064.1:0-16071 GCA_964516295.1 uncultured Chthoniobacterales bacterium
ATGCACCGGTATCCTCGTGTATGCACTGAAGCTGAAGCGGGGCGGCGACAGAACGCAACACGTCCGGCTGTCCGTACAGGACACCGGTTTTTCCTGCCACGTCGTCGGTGGAAACGCGCAGGGTGAGTGCAGCGCTGTATTATTCGACGTTGAAGCGGATGGAGGCGCGGGAGGAGCCTTGGATGGCGGTGAGTTCCCAGGATCCGCGGGCGAGCGGGATGCTTGCTTCGATGAGCTTTTGGCCGTTGAGAAACCATTCGCCGGCATCGCGACTGGCTTGGGGAATCAAGGCCTGTTGCGCCGCGGGGAGGGATTCGTTGAGGACAAATGTGGAACCGTCGCGGGGGAAGACGATTTGCAGGGTGTCCTCTTGCACGCGGGCGCGAAGGTGATTGTGGGGACTTGCGCACCAGCCGGCATATTCGGCGGGAAGTGTGCGAATGCCATTGCTGTATTCGGAGGCGGCGGAGGCGGTGGGTTCGGTCCCTTTGAGAAACCATTCGGTCAAAACCGGTTCGCCAGGTCTTGGAAGAAGACCCGTCTCTGCGGCGATTTCGAGTTTGCCAAGTTGGTCGGTGGGTTTCAGCGGAGACAGCGGTTCATCGCCCGCGTTGTCGAGATGGGTCATAACCGCGGCCCAAAGGGGCGCGGCGGAGCGGAGCGCGAGTATTCCGTCCATTGGCGAGCCGTCGAGATTGCCGACCCAGACAACGACCGTGTGCGTGCCATTGAATCCCGCGCACCAGCCGTCGCGAAATCCCGAACTGGTGCCGGTTTTGACGGCGGTACGCCACGGGAGCGACAGAACGGAAGCGGGGCCGAAACTCAAACGCCGGGCGTGGTCATCACAAAGAATGTCGGTGATGATGGAACAGGCCTCGACCGAGGCCACGCGCCGGGTCGTCGCCGCCTCGCGCAGGGTCAGACGCGCCGGGCAGGCGATCCCACCGCGGGCGAGGGCGGCGTAGGCGGAGGCGAGACCGAGAGGGGTTACACGCGCATTGCCAAGAATGAAACCCGCCCCGGCCTCGTCAAAGGTCTCGGCAAAATCCAGCCCCCAGCCGCTGAGTTCGTCGAACGTCCGGCGGGCTCCCAACCGCGCGAGGGTGGAAACCGCGGGGACGTTCAGCGAATTCCCCAACGCCTCGCGCACCCGCACCGGCCCGCGGAAGCGTCCGGAAAAATTCTGCGGATCATAATCGGAATAGTGTGCGGTGATCGCCTCCGCCGTATCGGGCAGAATGGTCGCCGCGGTGAGAATCCTGCGGTCGATGGCTTGCAGATAGAGGAACGGTTTGAGCGTCGATCCCGCATGGCGCGGCTCAAGAACGGCATCAATGGCGGCGTGCCGTGATTCACCGGCTTCGACGAGCGCGCGGATTTCCGAGGTGGAATTCTCCAAAACCACGATCGCAACATCGCGGACGTTGGCAGTTTTTAGACTCCGAAGATGGTCCTGCGCGAGGCGGGACAGCGTTTGTTGCAGCGACAAATCGATCGTTGTCGTCAGGTCGCGCGATGACCCGGAGGCGTCGCGCCGGACAGCGAGACGGGCTACATCCGGAGCACTCTGTGGTGGATCCCGACGAATGACCACGGGCACGGTCTGCAGCAACTCGTCGGCGGTGACGCCCGGCGGAAGAAGATCGTAACGTGCCAAATGTCGCACGTTCCGTTCGTATCGCGCGCGGGCGGCGGCGGGATTTCTCCACGGATCCAGCCGGGATGGAGATTGAGGAAGCCCGGCAAGAAAGATGGCCTCCCCCAGAGTCAGCCGGGCGGCCGGTTTTCCAAAATATGCCCCGGACGCCGCCTCGGCTCCGATTCGTCGATTTCCGTAGTCGAGCCGGTTCAGATACGCTTCGAGAATCTTCGCTTTCGAGAGATGGCGCTCCAAGGCCATCGCCCGGAAAGCCTCGCGGGCTTTGAAGCCAAACGTTCGGGGCGTCGGTCGGGATGTGATTTTGACCAACTGCTGCGTAATCGTTGACGCTCCCGAGACGGTCCGACCATGGCGGAGATTTCGGATCGCCGCACCGGTCAGAGAAATGGGATCGACGCCAACATGGGAAAAGAACCGGCGGTCCTCAATCGCCACCGTCATCCTCGGCAGCCAATCACCCAACTCATGCAAGGCCCGGGGATAGGCTTCGCGCGCGACGTTGGTCGGAACCACGGCCAAGGGGAGCCCGGTCCGATCGGTCGCGACCGGCGTCGCGGGGGGGTCATCGGTCAGAATCGACGCCGTGTCGACACTGCGAATGGCCGTTTCCCATCCGATTCCGGCCACAGCGCCCACCCCGATCAATCCGAGGACAAGACGGAGAGCTACTCGGCGACCACGCATACGCTCGAAGGCGACCGGCCGAAAAACCGGCTGTCATACATCGGCTGAATCTGGGTGGCCGGCCAGATGAAGGAGCCCACAGCCGTTGCACGGGCGAGGACGGCATATGAACTGGATCCTGCCGGGAGGTCATCGAAATAAAGATTCGTCTGCCGGTCACGCATCTCGCTGTGGGAGAGCACGGCCTGGGAGACGCCGGGCTCATCGGGCGGAGAATAGAATTTTCCGAACAGCGCCAGATTCGGATTCACCACCTCAAGACCCGCCGGCAGGAGGTCCTCGACGGCAACGAAACTCTGGGGTTGCGAGGCCTCGAAGCGGTAGGAAATGACCAGTTGGTCGCCCAGCTGGAACGGCGCCTCCGGTGTCCCCCGGCGGGTGGGGTCCGTGAGATTTTTGATAACCCGCTCGATCCGGAGTCCTTGCGCCTCCAACTCTGAAAGGCGCTCCGTGCTGCGATACGCGGCAGAAAGCACGTAGCTGCCGCCGGAGGGAGATTTCGGCAAATCACGCAGGACAAAGCTGCTGAGGCGTTCAAGGTCTTGATCTGTCCATGCCGCAGCCGTCCGGTTCTCGGAGACGATCTGAGGAGCGGGCTGGAGGCTCTTCGCACGGATCGTGGTGGCAGGCTCGGCTTTCAAGAGCGCATCGAACGCAACGAGCAACCAGAGATTTTCCTGCGTCGAGAGGGAGGCGGACGATTCCAACAATTGATTCAATCTTTGCTTGAGCCGCGCTGTATCCGCTGCGGGGGTTACGAGCAATCGGGCCCAGGTGCAGAGGGTTTCGGTGCGCGTTGCGGAGCTGAAGGTCAACGGGTGGAAGACCACGTCGGAGAAATCGACCGGCAATTCGGAGATCAGCCGGGCCTGTTTTTCCGGGGACAGCCCGAACCGGTTCATCGCGATGGCCAGCATCGCCCGGCCTTCACCGCTCAGGCGGTCGCGCTGGAGGAAAAGATCGGATGCGGCCGCCTGAACGTCTTCGCCAACTTCGTCGTCGAGAGTCGACAGAACAAACAACGCGAACGCGCGGAGTGACTCGGCGGACTTGGCCGGGGAGCGCCGGGCGAGCATCGCCTCCAGCGCTGCGGGAAGTTCATTGACCAGACGTTCGGGAACATTGAACCCCGCCTCCGCAGCCTGGCCGGCACACCACGCGGTCTGAATCGTCACATAATCGTTGGCCGTCGTCCCGCGCGGCCAGTAGGGGACGCGTCCATCGGCCAGCAACGACGCGGCGATTTCGTTGAGGGTGGATTCAATGACCGTGGCGTAATTCTCGCGGCGGGCAGCGGCGTTGGGAACAAAGGCGAGGAGATCCGCCAGATAGGTGCACGCCAGAAGCCGCGCCGTCTTCTGTTCGAAACATCCGTGGGGGTAATCCAGGAGATAGGGGATGCCCATTAGTTTCGCCAGCCACGGCGTGGTCGAAAAGGACAGCGAAAACGTTCCGGTTGCTCCCGCCCATTCGCCGGGTGCCACATCGGCCGGGCGGAAATGCGGCTTCGATATCGTCCCGCTCACCGATTCCCGTCGAAGGATGACCGGCTCGATGATCGGGAGCGTTACTTCAATCGCGTCGGTCAGCTTGGGATGGGAGGTTGAGACCGCATCGAAGCGCACGCTTGCCGCTCCTACCGTACCGGCTTTGGCGCGGAACCGAAAAACGGCCGGCGCATCTTTGACCGTTTTCGCTTTTTGTCCGGTCTCGCCGATGAGAGTCAGCGCGCCATCCACCCGGCAGCGGATGGCGATCTCGTCCGAGTCCGCCACTTTTTGTCGGACGACGGCGCGGAGTTCGACCTCGTCGCCCTCGCGGAGGAAGCGCGGAAGGGCCGGATCGATCAAGAGGTCTTTGGAAACTTCGAACGTTGTGTCCCCGGAGCCGAACTGACTGGTCCGCGTCTGGGCAACGGCGACGACTCGGAAGCGCGTGAGATTGTCGGGGGCTTCACATGCAAAGGCGGCGACACCATCCGCGCCGGTTTTGACATTCGGAGCCCAGAGGATGATCGGCTGAAATTCTTTGCGGGCGAAGCCGACATCGGAAAACAAATCCCCGCCTCCATCGCCGATGACAAAGCCTTTCATCGTAAGTTCCGACGGGCGGAAGCGATCCACGTAACCATGGAGCGCCGAGAAGGTCGAAACACCGAACGGGCGCGATGGAAAAAAGTCCTGCAAGAAGGACGGTCGGGACCATCCGCCCAGAGTGAGAATCGAATCATCCACGGCATAAACGGCGAGATCGGCACCCGGCACGGGAGCCCCGGTTGCGGTGGTGACATGGACGTTTCCACGAATTTTCTCGCCGGGTTGGTATCGTGGCGAAGCCGTGGTGACGTTCACCGCGAGCCGACGGTCCGGAGCGGTCACGGCGAGGGACGTGTAGCCAAATCGCTCACCGGCAAGTGCCTCCGGGCCGCCGGGCGTGAGGACATAGACAGAAACAAAGACGTTCGGTTCGTATTCCGGCCGTATCGGAATTTCAATCCGGCTCGTGTTGCCAGCGAGAGGCATCGTGAACGTGTCCAGAATTGTGTCAGTTTCCACCGTGACCCACGCAACTCCGGGCGTTGGAGTAAGAACCGTGAGCGCGGCGGTTTCCCCAACTTGCCAGGGACGGCCCTGCGGGGTGGTGCCTCCCTGCACAGAAAGAACGGTCGCCGCGGTATCCGATACCACCGGCACCTCGGACGTTTCCTCGCCACCCAGGTAAGCCTCTTCGCTGACAGAAATTCCCGGCGCTCCATCGAGCGGCGACACCACCAGCACATAACGGCCGGGGTTTTTGGGACGGAAGGACAGTTCGTGATTCGTGACATCCGGAAGCGTTTGAACCGACACGAAGCGATCGAAGTTCCGATAGCGATAGACATTCGGCGCAACGCGCTCTTTGGCAGTCTTGGTGACGACCTCGAAAAGTTCTGCGCGCACCGCCTTGGGAGTTTCTCCGAACGGCGTTCCGGCATCCCACTCAAAGACCAACGTATCGGTATTCTCGGGGTCTTTGGTGCGGACGCCGAGTAGGACCGCCTCCATCGCGACAAGGTCACCCGTGCCGCCGGTGATGGTCTGTCCATCCGGGCCTGTGACATCGACTTTCCAAGAGACGCGGCTGTGAGCGCGGTTGCCGGGATCGCGGAACGGTGCCTCGCAGGTGAGGACGACGCGTCCATTTTCATCGAGAGCCGCCTCGCCGGAAACCTCCGCCGTGAATATGGGAGCCACACGATGCTCGGAGTAGAGATCGACCCGCTTGAAGCTGTCCACTCCATCGTAGTAATCGCCATCGGAATCACTCATCCACGTCGCGGTCCATACTACGCGTGCTCCGATATTCGGTGCTCCATGAAAAAACTGTGACGAGACGGTGATGGTCGACTGGCGTGGGCGGACCGGTTGTCCGACCGCGCACCTCACCGAAAACGGAGGATTTCGAAACTCCTCAATTCGGAACTCGGCCGTCCCCGGGAGGTCGACCGTGTCCCATTTTGCGGAGATCTTCATCGGACCAAGCGGTCCATCGAGCGGTGGTGTCCAGCTGGCATTCCAGCTCCCCTCGGCATCGATCTTCGTCCGGCCTGTGGCGAAAACCTGATTGCCATAGGCGCTGCCGAGGGTCCATTCAACCGGGCGGCCGACCGGGATCTCCAGTCGCCCCGACTTTTCCTCTCGCAGAAGACCTTTGAAGGAAACCGGCTGACCGGGTCGGTAGAGGGTGCGGTCGGTGAAAACAAACCCGCGCAAGGGTGTTGGCGGAATTGCCTCCGGGTATCCACTCGGGAAAGGGTCGCTGAAACCGAGGGGTTGGAGGGAGGTTTTGCCATCGATCTCGGCGGTGAAGTATTCGACGCCCGGCGTTTCGGAACGGGGAAAGACCGCAAGACCGCCGGAGTCGGTGGTTCCTTCGGCCAGCAGTCGGAATTTTCCATCGAGCGCTCTCACCCGGGCTCCGAGCACGGGTTTGGCATCCCCCATTCCCGCCACGCGAACGGTCGTCGTTGTGCGGTCGAGTTTGCGGGTGATGGCGTGTTCGCCGAAGAAGACGATGGCACGATTTCCGACGATGCGACCCCGAGCGTCACGACCGCTGACTTCCAGAAGCATCGGCCCCGAAAGCTCGCCGACTTCGGGTTTCCATGAGATTTCCCGGAGCGTCTCACGGTCCCCATCGGACGCCGGAATCTTTCCCGACGCGACCGGCTCCAGACCAAGCGTCGGCACAAGCAAGTCGGTGGGAGACGGCGCGAAGAATCCCTCGTCGTTCCAAGCCCGGCGTCCCTGCGGATCGATCACTTCCTCCTCGAATTCCCGCAACCGTGCCGTCACGCTCGACAGGCGGTTCAGCGGGATGGGGGCAAGCTTCCACTCCAGCTCGCCGGTGTTCACCTGAAAGAATGCAAGCCGCAGTCCCAGCGCAGAGCGTTGGCGGAGGAGGCGGTCGGGAAACAGACCGGTGGCGGGACGCGGACGGAAGGTGGCTCCCCAGGTCTCTGATTTTGCCATTGGATACCCATTCGCCCCGCGAACCTGGTCGGAGATCGTCACGGCGTACCGCTGGCCGATCTGAAAATCGCCCTCGACGGTAATAAACGCGCCGGACTTCAGCGCCCGAACATTTGCCACTTCGGGAACGATCCGCACCGCACCCTCCGGAAGCGGATCCTCATCGAGCGCCTGGCGGAATTTGATTTCGATGGATGGCGGGGCGAGAGGTCGGTTCTGAGCGCCGACGTATTCGATTTCGAGCGGCTTTGTTGGTCCGAGGGCAAACACACGGGGAAACGGCAGCCCGCGACTGGCGAGGGCATCCGTCACTCCGTCGACGACCAGATCATAGAAAGCTCCGACGGGAAGCGGATCTCGAGGCCGCACGCGAATGCTGTAAACTTTTTCGTCGAACGGGAGCGTGACATCGCTCGTTTCACCGTCCGGCTCGGTCTCGGGCGAGTTGAGAAGAACTTCGACGGGAAATCGCTGAAGGGTGGCGCGATTTTGAAACCACAACCCAAAGGCGGCATCGGCGAGTCGGATGGGGAAATTGAATTCCAAGGGAACTTGCGGGCGGGCGTTCAGGGACGTGCGCTCGCCGTAGGATTCTTCCACGATGCGAAACTCCGGGGACCGCATTTCGGCCCCCCACGCATGGATGTCCAACGGATTGCCGGCGGCATCGCGAAGATCCTCGCGAAGTCGAAAGCGGTAAACCTGTCCCGGGATCACGGGACCTTGGACGGCAAGCGTGCCCCGGGTGGGCGTGATCCACCAGAATTCGGTGGCGAGCGGTGGCCACACGACCACGGGTGAGGTCGCGTCCATCGCATCGATCTTGTCGGAGGAAACCATCTCCGTGGGGAATGTGAAGAGCACCGAAGCGTGCGGCTGCACGGGTTCCTCGAGTCCCTCCGCCACGATCCCTGCGCCGTCGGGAGCGTTCAAAAACGGGCGCTCATCCGGAGGGATGACAAAGACCGGCGGAGGCTCGGCGGCGGGCGGAGGCGTTTGGGGACGGACGGCAGACGGGCGCTCCATGGCCGGAGCCAATCCGGCGCTCAGGAGAACCAACATCCAAAAAAGTCGCTTCATTTTTTGTTCAGCTTTTTCGACTGCGCGAGGGCGGCATCGGCTTCTGCCTGGCGTCCGAGCCTTGTCAACACGGTGGCCTGGAATCGGAACCATTCCGGCGATATGGAAAGGGCGACTCCGGCATCCGCGTAGTCCAAAGCGGACTGGAGACGGCCCATCCGGAACTCCGCCGTCGCAACGTCGAAAAGTGCCCGGTCGACGGTGGCTTTGGGCGGGTTCCTGTTTTGGAGTTTCCGGAGCGTCGCCGCCGCCGCCGGGACGTTGCCCAATGCGGCCAGCGCACGGATCCGCACGGCGAGGGCGGAGAGTTGGCTTGGATCGATTTCGAGCGCGGCGTCGGCATCTTCCAAGGCGAGACGGGATTGTCCGGCGAGGTCCTGCAAGGCGACCGCCCGTGCGGAGAGGGCGTTTGCATCTCCGGGTTGGTTGATGACCGCCCGGTCTAAGTCGAGAAGTTGTTGGAACTCTTTTGGAGCCGGATCGGGGACATTCAGATCGATGTTCTCCCTGGCCAGTGCGCGTTCGTACGAACCTTCCCAGCGAGCCCGGAGGAGCCTGGCGGCGGCGGAGTTTGGGGCCATGTCTGCCACCGCTTGGATTTCCGGACCGACGACATCCCGATGAACGCCGAAGTCCGAGAGCAACCGCGCCCGCAGCGCAAGGGCGGTGAAATCCGTCGGCTCGGAGGCGAGGCGCGCATCGGTCTTCACGAGCAGCGGAAGGCCGGCCTCCAGGCGCTCAAACTCCACCCGCGCGGTCTCGGTCTGCTGAGAATCGAGACGGGCGGCGGAAGAAAAATCCGCGAGCGCCCCGCCGAGATTCGCAAGGCGACGTTTGGCCTGCGCGCGGGCGAGGAGCAAATCAGCCCGACCGTCGATGCCGGTAACGGAATCGAGCAAAGCGATCAACGCGGCATCGTCCTGGGCCGATTGGAGGTAGCGGGTCAGTTGCTGAAGAATAGCCTCGTTCGCGGGATCCTTGGACCGATACTCCGTGAGGTGCCGGATGGCTCCGGCCGCGTCGCTGTCACGATAAAACAGAACGGCCGCTGCGACTTCCGCGCGAAGGGCCTCCGGGGCCCCCGGGAAGGCAGTGATGGAAGCTTCGGCCATGTTGTAGTCGCCCACCTGCATCCATAGCCGAATCAGCTTTTCCCGAAGCGCGGCGTCGGAGGGCTCCACCTCGAGAATGCGTCGGATCAACTCGATCTGAGAAAGCGCGTCGTTTTCCTTTTCCGCAAGAGCGAGTTGCTCCCGGGTTGCTTTCACCCCCCACGCCGACCCGAGCAGTGCAAACACCCCGAGAAGAATGAATAGTCGGCGCATGGGTCAAAAACGAACCACCGCCACCACATCGGAAATCTCCACGGAGCGACAGCTTTCTTTTTCGGCACGAACATTTTCTTCCCGCTTCCGAAAAAATGTCGAATGCCATCATCCTGAAGCGTGTTCCCCTGCGAGTCCGGGAATTCGCCTGAGACCAAACCAACAAAAAACACATGCTCTTGTTCAAAGAACCGATCCAGATGTTCACTCAACGAAACGACCCGGCGACAGCGCCCGAGTATTGGGGCGCGTGGACGGCCTATGTCGATGCGCCATGGTCGCCTCCAGGGTGATGGTCACAGGAGAGGGACTCCAGGGGCCGGAGACCTCGACCCACGTGAGTATTCGCGATGGGAAACGCATCGTGCAGGACGGACCCTTTGCTGAGACCAAGGAAATGCTCGGCGGTTTCTTCGTGATCGACGTCCCCGACCTCGACGCCGCACTGGTCGGAGCCCTTCGGACGTGGCCGGAGACAGGCGTTCCGGAAAATCCGGAAGCGTGGCTGCTGAAGGCGGCCCGACGGCGTTTGATCGACGAGGCACGACACCGGGCCGTTCAAGCACGAACTGATTCGCATCTTGATTGAAGAGCAATCGGAAACGGTGGCACTTCCCGATGAACGGTTGCGTTTGCTTTTTGTCTGCGCCCACCCGGCCATTGATCCAGCTGTGCGGACGCCCCTCATGCTGCAAACGGTGCTGGGCGTGGAAGCCGACCGCATTGCGTCCGCTTTTCTGACATCCCCGGCGGCGATGAGTCAGCGGTTGGTGCGGGCGAAGGTGAAAATCCGGGAGGCGCGCATTCCTTTTCACATTCCCGATCCTACCGAGTGGCCCGAGCGAATCACCTTTGTCCTCGACGCAGTTTATGCCGCCTACGGCACGGGGTGGGACAATTCGCCGACCGCGGATCACACCATCCTATCCTTGAACCGCGAGGCCATTGAGCTCGGCCGAATGCTCGTCTCGGCACTGCCCGATGAAGCCGAGCCGCGCCAGCGGAGCTGGCAGCGCGTACGGGATTCGAACCCGTGCACCAGCCTTGAGAGGGCTGTGTCCTAACCCCTAGACGAACGCGCCGTGAAGGAGGGTCAGAATAACACCGGGCGTCGGGCTGGCAAGGGTGGAAAATTCTGCTTAAGTTTCCGGAAAGAATGGTCGTTTATATCAAAACGTGGTGCCCGTGGTGCGTCGAGGCGGTGGATTGGCTGAAGGTCCGGAAGATTTCTTTCCGCGCGGTCGATGTGCTCGCGGACCGGGAGGCCTATGCGCACATGCGCGAGATTTCCGGACAGTCGCTGACGCCGACGCTGGAAATGCCGGACGGTCAGGTGCTGGCGGATTTTGATGTCGGGCAACTCGAGCGCTTTTTGAAGAGTCGCGGCGAATTATGATTTCGGACCTCCTGCTCGTCGTCGGGGTTGGGATTTTGTCGGCGGCCTTGCGGACGTTTCATCATCCGGCGGCGTTCCGAGCCGGAACATTCGGCCTGGTGGCGACGTCATTTCTTGCCGGGTGGCTGCTGGGCGGGAGTCTGGTCCTCGGGTTTATCTTTGCGGCGACGTGGTTCCTTTTGCCGTGGTTGGAGATTCTCACGCGGGTTCGTCGCATGCGGTTGCCGCTGGATCGCCGCTTGGAGGAGAGTCCGCCGCCGACCCGGGCGACTTTTCCGATGTTTCAGGAACTCACCGACGAGATCGAAGCCGAGGGTTTCGAATACCTGGACGATGCGAGCTGGAGTCATGCAGACACGCGCCAGTTCTTTCGACTTTTCAAAAATTCGGATACGCGCGCTATGGGTAGCATCTGTTTTGTGGAGCAGGCGGAGTTTGCCTTTTACTACATCTCGGTGACATCACGGACGGCGGACGGTCGGGTGTTCCTTACTTGGAACTATCCGTTTTCCTTCGGCCTCCGATTGCCGCCGAACTACTCCTTGCAGCGAGTGCCGGGGGACCGGTCGATTTCCAGCCTCATCGCGGGTCATGAAGAGCGACTGAAATCCGCCGGCTTGGACTTGGGCGCATTGCGGGATCCGGCGGCGGGGGAAGTCATGTCCGAAATGCAGCGGGAACTCCGCGCCCAGCTGGATCACAATCTCGCCTGTGGCCTGCTGAAAAAGGACGGACCGGACATGATCCGCTATTCGGTGCGGGGGATGTTTTTCTTGTGGTTTCAGTTTCTACGCGATTTTGTGCGATTCTCATGAACATCGCCCGCGCCATCGACCATACGTTGATGAAACCCGACGCCACGCGCGAGGAGATCGTCCGGCTTTGCGCGGAAGTGCGCGCGTTCGGGTTTTTTCAGTGTGTGCGTCAATAGTTCGTGGGGCGAACTCGCGACGGCCGAGCTGGCGGGATCAGGAGTGGCCGTGGCGGCCGTGACGGGTTTTCGCTCAAGGCCATGCTGTCGTCGGCGAAGGCGTTCGAAACGGAAAAAGCGGTCGCGGCCAGTCATTGTTGCTGGAAGCCGGCGCGGCGTTTGTGAAGACCTCGACGGGATTCAGCTCCGGCGGCGCAAGGCTGGATGATGTGCGTCTGATGGTGAAAACGGTCGGCGGACGGTGCGAGGTGAAGGCCTTCGGCGGCGTTCGCGACCTCGCCTCGGCCCGGGCGATGCTGGGAGCCGGCGCGACGCGCCTTGGCACATCAAACGGTGTGAAGATCGTTTCGGGGCGAACGCGTCTCCGGCGGCTACTGAACGGGCTCCCGGCTGTTCAGCCGGCGGCATTTTCCAGCCACGCGAGGGCTTTGGTGTAACTCTGACGTTCCAGAAAATGGCGGAGCTGCGGATCGGTCTCCGGCTGAAGATTCGAAACCAGGGAATCCAAATGGGCAGCCGCGTCTTTGAGCGCTTGCAGGTGGGCGGCCGGGTCGCGATCACGAAGATCATGGTCGGCGACAATATCCAAGCGGCGCTTCACCGCCGCGTGCAGATCGTCTGTCGTCATGAGGGATTCGAGGTTGGGGCTTGGGGAGGTTCGGAGTCGATGGAAGCTTCCCGAAGCTCCTCCGAAACCGGTTCCTCGGGTGACAGTTCCGTTTTCTTAAAATCTTCGCTGGCGAGATTTCCGGATTTCCCGAAGGCTTCGGCGACGCTCTTGTTTCCGTTGGGGGAGTCCTCCGGATGGTCGGTGAATTTGACGCTCACGAGTTTGCTGACGCCGTGTTCTTCCATCGTGACGCCGTAGAGCATGTCGGCCCGGCTGATGGTGCGTTTGTTGTGGGTGATGACCACAAACTGGCTTTGACCGACGAATCGGTCGAGGATTTTGATGAACCGGCTGATGTTGGATTCGTCAAGCGGAGCGTCCATTTCGTCCAGCACACAGAACGGGCTGGGCTTGACCATGTAAATCGCGAAGAGGAGCGAGACGGCGGTCATGGTACGCTCGCCACCGGAGAGGAGACTGACGCTTTGGAGTTGTTTACCCGGGGGTTTGGCGATGATTTCGATGCCGCTCTCGAGGGGATCGGAATCATCGACGAGCATGAGATTCGCGCGGCCGCCGCCGAAGAGCTCGGTGAACATCTCCTGGAAGTTCACGCGGATTTTCTCGAACGTTTCTGCGAAGAGCTCCTTGGTGGTGCGGTTGATTTTCGAGATGACTTCGAGGAGTTCCGCCTTGGAGTTGACGAGGTCGGCGTTTTGTTTTTCGAGGAAAATGTAACGCTGCTCGAGTTCGTCGAATTCCTGGATGGCATCGACGTTGACCGGTCCCATGGATTCGACGCGCTCGGTGAGCTCGGCGACGATTTCCTCGATGCGGTCCCACGGGAGCCCTTCATTTTCGGACGGGAGGGCGGACGGTTCCGGCGCTGTTTCTTCGGCCCCTTCCGGAGCGGATTCGGCACCCTCTTCGGTTTCCGCAGCCTTGCGTTTGTTCCGGTCGCGGAACGAACAGAGGAGCGCGTAGGTGTCCGGCTCGAAGGCTTCGAGATCCAGTTGGTAGCGGTGGGAAACGTGATTGCGGATGTTTTCCATGCGCATCTCGGTCTGTGCGGAGCGGACCTCGGTGCGGCTTTTTTCCTCCTGCAAGTGGACGAGCTGCTGGCGGGCCGAGCGGATGGCGGATTCGAGTCCGTCGGCGTTCGAGTGGACTTCCGCGCGGGCGGCGGCGAGAGCCTCGAGCTTGGCTTCCTCGGATTCCATGGAGGCTCGCCATTCGGAGATGGAAATGGAGAGCGAGGCGTTTTCGGCGGCGAGGGCTTCGATGCGCGATTCGTAAGTGGCAATATCCTGCCGGCGGGCGTCGAGGAGTTCGGAAAGTTCCGTGAGGCGGGCCGCCATGGGACCGCGCTGGCGGTGGAGGTTTTCCTGGTTCTGACGTTCCGTGGCGACGCGGACGCGAACTTCATTGAGACTTTCGGAGGCGGCGCTTTCGCGCTCGCGGGCGACCTGGACGCGAAGCTCGGCCTCTTCGCGGGCGGCGCGGGCGGCGTCAACGTCCGCGCCAACTTGGGCGATGGTGGCCTCGAGTTCACCGAGTTGAGCAAGACTGGCGCGAAGGGAGTCTTCGATGGCGGCCGACTCGCGCGCAAACGATGCACGCTTGGCCTCGACCTCGGCAAACTGGCGCTCGGCATGACGGCGTTCGTTTTCGAGCGACGCAGATTCAACCTGAAATGTCTGGACCATCTCCCGGGCCTGCTTGAGCCGCTCGGCGGCGGTGTCCATGGCCTCGCCGACGCGTGAGCGTTCCGCGGCAAGGGCCTCAAGTCGGGCCGTGGCCGCATCGAGATCGCGGTCGAGTTCGGCGATTTGCGCCTTGCGGAGAAGGGCGGATTGACCGGTGTTTTCTCCGGATTGTCCGCCCTGGATGACACCGCTGTGCGCCAAAAACTCCCCGTCCAGTGTTGCAAAAGCGAGCGCGGGGAATTGGGGGCGGAGACGGAAGGCCGCTTCGAGATTTTCCACAATCACGACTCCCGTGAGCAAGGTGCGGGCAAGCGCGGGACCTTCCCCGTCACCGCCAACGCAGTCCGCCGCCCAACCGAGCACGCCAAACGGGAGCTCGGTGCCGTGGCCATTCGAGTTGGTGATCCAATCGGTCGGGATTACCGCCGCACGGCCGAGTTTGTTTCGCGACAGCGTGAGAAGTGCGGACTCCGCCATGCTCGGATCGCGGAAGATGACGGCCTGGAGAGCCGTGCCCAAAGCGGCCTCGATGGCCGGGATAAACCGCTGCTCGACCTGGATTTGCTGCGCGAGAGCGCCACGGATCGCGGGTTGGAAAAATGAGGGATTGTCCAGTCCGCGCAAGACCGCCTGCGTGCCCTCGTCGAAGCCCTCGCCCGATTCTTGAAGCTGGCGGAGGATTTCCAGGCGCGACTCGATCGCCGCCGCTTCTTTTCCGGCGACATTGAGGACGGCCTCGGCATTTTGGCGGGCCTGCTGGGCCGCTTCGAATCCCGCGGCGGCATCGGCAACCTCGCCCTGCGCCCGTTCCAGCGAGAGGCGCGAGTGTTCCGCACGGCGGGTGAGGTCTTCGAGGGAGGCGGAAAATTCACCGGCCGAGCGCGTGGCCGAGTCGGTCTCACTCTGGAGAAGCCGGAGACGGGTCTCCCCCGATTCGCGGCGTCCGGCTGCGGTGGAAATCTCCCCGCGCAACGATCCGAGACGCGCTTCCAAGCGGGAAATCTCGCTGTTTGCCGACTGGATCTCGCGTTCGACCAGCGTGCGTTCCTCCCGCGCCGCGCGAACGCGGTCGTTCTGCTCATTCAGCGAGGCCTCGTGCGTGCGAAGCGTCTCAATCATCTGCCCGAGCAGGGAATCCGTCTGCTCGATTTGTTGCTGCTGAGACCGAATTTTTTCCTCCGCCTGGGCGATGTCGGAACGATGTCGCTCGATGAGCGCCCCGGCTTCGGCCGTGCGTTCCTCGTTGGTCTGAATCCGGTTCTCCGCCGAAAAGATGCGGTTCCTCAGGGTTTGGATCGTGTCGCGCAGCGAAGTCGTCTCGGCATCGAGGGCGCTCAACCGCTCGCGGTAGGCAGCAAGTTCCGTTTCGCGCTGGGAGATTTCCTGTTCGTGAACCGAGCGGGCGTCTTCCGTCTGGGCGATGCGGGTGCGAAGGGAATCCAACTCCGTCGCCAATTCCCGGTAATTCCGATGCGAGAGGTGCGTGTCGAAGGTCCGCAAATCCTGCATGATCGATTGATAACGCCGGGCTTTCGCCGCCTGGCGCTGGAGGGATCCGATCTGGCGTTTGACTTCCTTGATGATGTCTTGGACGCGAACCAGATTCGCTTCGGTGTATTCGAGTTTGCGGAGGGCTTCTTTTTTTTGCGCCTTGTATTTGGTGATGCCGGCGGCTTCTTCGAAAATCGCCCGGCGGTCTTCCGGGCGCGAGCTGAGGATCTGGTCGATCTTCCCCTGCTCCATGATCGAGTAAGCGCTCCGGCCGACGCCCGTATCCATGAAAAGCTGATGGATGTCCTTGAGACGGCAGGGGGTTTTGTTGAGAAAATACTCGCTCTTTCCGTCGCGGTAGACCCGGCGGGTGATGCGGACTTCGTTCCACTCCACGCCGAGTTCTTTCTCGCACTCCGAGAAGGTCATCGACACCTCGGCCATGCCCAGCGCCTGGCGACTGTCGGTGCCGCTGAAAATGACGTCCGCCATCTCGCCGCCGCGCAAGGCTTTGGCGGATTGCTCGCCGAGCACCCAGCGGATCGAGTCCAGCACGTTCGATTTTCCGCAGCCGTTCGGGCCGACGATGGCCGTCACGCCACGGTGGAAGTTCAAAATCGTCTTCGGCGCGAACGATTTGAAGCCGATGATTTCCAGAGATTGCAGATACATGG
>CAZEYT010000065.1:0-15890 GCA_964516295.1 uncultured Chthoniobacterales bacterium
CGTAAGCCAGCGGATTTACAGTCCGCCCCGTTTGGCCACTTCGGTACCTACCCGTCGGGGAATCGCGCGGTGAGCGTTACGGCTGCTCCGTTGCAGGAGCGACGCGCGATTCCAATGTAATGGATTTTATCACGACCTTTTGCAATGGAAAATCGTTGCTGTCGGTCGGAAGATTGCTGATGTAGTCGAGGACATCGAGTCCTTCGAGAACCTGGCCGAAGACTGTGTATTTGCCATCGAGTTTGGGCAGCGGCTTAAGGGCCACGTAGAATTGACTGCCGTTTGAGTTGCGGGCCGGGTTGATGGTATCCGGAAGGCGGGCCATGGCGACGGCACCTTGTTCATGGCGGAGGCGGATTTCCGCGGGAATCGTGTAGCCGGGGCCGCCGGTACCCGAGCGGTCCGCCTGTCCGCGGCGGCTGAGCGGATCGCCGGTCTGGACAAATGCTCCGGGGAATACGCGATGGAAACGCATGCCATTGTAGAATTTGCGGCGAATGAGATCCTTGAAATTCGCAACGGTCAGCGGAGCGCTTTCGTCGTGGAGTCCGATGACGACCCGTTGGTTCTGCTTTTCGCGACCGATCCGGATTTCCATCACCGCGACCTCGGGACCAAGCGGAGCGGCGGAGAGCGGAGCAAGCAGGCCCAGGAAAAGAGCGGTGAAGACAAGATGGAGTTTCATCAGATTGGAAAATCGCGCCGCTCGAGTTCGCCGGCCGGTTGGCCCTCGGAATCAACGACCACGAAGCGCGTGGCGGACTCAAACGTTCTGTGGACATATCCGAGTGCCACGGTTTGCGCCAACTCAAAATCACGGGCCACGCTGGAGAGTTCACCGGCGGCCTGTCCATCGACTTGGAGCAATCGGGCGGTTTGGATGTCCGGAAGGTCGCCAACGAAACCGTGAAGACGTCGATTCACGCGGCCAACGCTCTTCAGTCGCGAGACGACTTCCTGTCCGACATAGCATCCCTTGTCGAAGTCGACCGTCCATTCTTCCAAGCGGGCTTCTTGAACAAGGGTGTTCTCGTTGAGTTCTCTGCCCCATGCGGGAATGCCTTGGCGGATGCGGAATACATTGCATGCCTCTTCCGAGGCCAATGCCTGTTCCGGGGAGAGGACATCGGTGTCCCAACCCGGAACTCCAAAGCGCGCGATGGACAGGGCGTTCTCCGGAGTCGGTTCGCCCACGAGATGAAACCCGGCTGTGGTTGTCGAGAGATCGGTGACGGTGACATCGTCGGCGATGATGTAGCGTTCGAGGCGGGCCGCAACGTCGTGGCGTTGATCAAAGTTGGCGTCAATGACGTAGCCGTCATTTTGCATCCAGACGAAGACTTGGGCCACCAGTTTTCCCTTGGCATTCAGCAGACAGGCCGCGACCGCCCGGGAGGCGGAGGCTTTCCGGACATCCGCCGAGAGTTGTCCATTCAGATAACGGGAGGCATCAACTCCACTGACGAGGAATCGAGCCCGCGAGCCGAGGGAAAATGCCGGGCCGACCGAAGACGGACTGCTCACTTTTTCCCGCGGAACAACCCCCACGTGCGAACCGGCTGAGATGGCGACGAGGCCTCGTTGGGTGCGGCCTCTGAAGCGACGCCGGAATCCGGGAGCGCATGCCCTTGTCCCGGGAATCCATAAAATCGCGAGACGACCGAATAGTCGAGGTCCCCCCACCCCTGCTGAATGCCCGACATGGCGGCCCCGGCAAAAGCGGAGGCGGCTGGAAGGTCGATGGATTTTTCCCCGGCCAACCCGAGGGCCAGCTGCATATCTTTGAACATGTGCTTGAGGGAAAAGCGGGGCTCAAAATCACCGCTGAGCATGCAGGGAATCTTTGTATCGGAGATCCCCGAGCGGGCCGCGTTGACTTCCAAAGCGAGGGCCAACTTGCGGAGTTCTACGCCGCTGCTGTCAAGCAATGCATGGGCCTCGGCCAAGGCCTCGACGGCTGTGGCCGAAAGCAGATTGGTGGCAATCTTGACGACCGAGGCCTGACCGACCTCGCCGATCTCGAGAATCGCCTTCGAAGACTGCTCCAGAAGCGGGCGAACTTCAGCCAGGGCAGCGGCGTCGCCACCGATGTAGTAAACGAGTTCGCCGCGGGCCGCCGCGTCACGACTTCCGGTGAAGGGAGCATCGAGAAACTTCGCGTGATGGGACGTCACGATTTCTGCCGCCGCCCGCGTATCGGCCGGAGAGACCGTGGCGTGATTCATGATCACGTGGGCCGGCGTGAGCGCCGGAGCCAGGGTTTGCACCACCGAGAGGAGGGCCGGACCATCTGAAACGAAGATTTGGATATGGTTTGCGGACTCGGCGACTTCCAGAGGCGAACTCAGAAAGTTCGGCTCCGGGCGCGGCGAGCGGTTCCAAATCCAGACCTGATATCCCGACTTGCGGAGACCGGCAACCACGCGGCTGCCGATGATTCCGAGGCCGATGACTCCAGCGGTGGGGCGGGCGTTTTTTGCCATTCCCGGAATCAGTTCCCGGGTGGGAGGGTGGTTTCGATCTGAGCGGAGTCCTTCAAGTTTTTGAGAACGCCCTGCACGGCTTCGCGCTGTTTTGTGCTCTTGAGATAGGCCGAGATCTGGTCTTTGACCTCTTCAAACGGGGTCGTGCCAGCGGGCTTTTTCTCTTCCACCTTGATGACATGCCAGCCGAACTGTGTGCGGACCGGGGAGCTGATGTCGCCCGGCTTCGCAGCGAAGGCGGCATCGGCAAACTCCGGAACCATGCGATCTTTCGAGAAGAACCCGAGGTCGCCACCGGATTCCTTGGCTCCTGGTTCTTCGGAGAGTTCTTTGGCGAGCGCGGTGAAGTCCTCGCCTTCCTTGGCGCGGGCGGCGGCTTTGTTGGCCGCGTCTTCCTTCTGCTTCACGACATCTTCCGGGGCATCTTTGTCGACCATGAAGAGGATGTGGCTGGCTTTGACGGTCTCAGGATTCTCAAACTCTTCTTTGTTCGAATCGTAAAAGGACTTTGCATCGGTGTCGGCGACTTGGTCTTGGTCTTTGATCTGGCTCTGCATCCAGCGTTGTTGCTGGAGCATGGACTTCATCGCCGTGGCGAGCTTCTCGGGAGTCTGACCGGCTTGGGCGAGCTGTTCCTTGAAGGCTTCTTCGCTAGGGAATTGCTTTTTGAGCTTGTCGATCTCGGCGTTGACCTCGGCATCGGTGACTTCGATGCCCGAGGCCGCCTTGGCGACGAGCTTGTCCATGATGAGCTCGTCGAGGATCTGGCGGTAGCCGTCCAGCTTCTGCTCAGCGGTGAGGTCATCGGCCTTGACGCCCGAGGCTTCGATGGCCGCGTTGAAGGCATCCTGAAGCTGGGTCTTGGAAATGTCCTCGCCGTTGACCCGGGCAACGGGGTCTTTGAGTTCAATCGGCGTGCCGGTTGTTTCCGGGGCGGCGTTCGTCGCTGCGTCAGTGGAAGCGGCTGGCGTGGATTCCGCGGCAGCCGGTGAAGCGGCCGGGGTGGCCGTCGGTGCTCCGGGGGAAGCATCGGGACCTGCCGCCGGTTTGCAAGCCGGAAATACGAGGACGGCTGCAGCGGTCGCAGTAGCTAGGAGCAGTGTAGGGATGTTTGGACGTATCATTTTTAAGGGAGACAATGTTTCTGCACGCTCGTTCACGAAAAGGCCAGAGCAAAAGTTGCAGCGCCGTGCGTGGTGCGGCGGAAGGGTGCGGCCGGGCGATGGTGAGAACGCTAATGCGTGCTGGATTTCATGATTTGCGGGCCGGCTTCGGCAATGAATTCCTTGAGCATAGCGAGCGTATCGGCCTCGTTTTTCCCGGCCGGCACAAAGCCCTCCAAGACCGGCGCGCTAACGATCACATAGGCCCAGCGGTGACTGACCCCGTGAACAACGCGGTCCCAGTCCGAGCTCAGAATGCGTTGCCAGTGATGCGCGGTGGTGGTGCCTTTTCCGATGAACCAATAAATGAAGAGACTCGTGAGTTCTTTGCGAACACCCGGCTGGACTTCGACCGGGCGCGCGATAACGAGCTTCATGACGTCGATTTTGGTACCGTTATCCAGCGTGACCGGGATGGCATTTCCGCTTTTTTTGACCCAGCCTTGGGCGGGAAGACAAATTTCCGGGCGGTGGATGCTGCGTTTTTCGCCGCCGGAGAGGACGATCTGGCAACTGAGCTGATCACCGCTGAAGTTCGAATAGAGCATTTTTGCGAACTCCGTGTCCTTCGGGAGAATGACTCGCTCTGACTCGGAGACCTCCTGGGGTTTTCCGTTGAAACTTCCAACGTGTTCCGGGAGATCCATATTGACGCCGCTTTCGCTGAGGATGGCAGCGTCGGGATTCGTGCGGGACAGGAAAAACACGCCGACGCCGATGGCAAGAACGACGGCGCATCGAATGGCGAAAGGCACAGAAAACGGAGCCGAGGGTGCGGGAAGCGTTTCAGTATTCATCTTGGCGTCGAGCAGGAAGCCCCCCGGGGACCGTGACGGCCGGTGGTGGAGGCGGTTGGGCGGAATTTCGGATTTTTTCGAAGATGGCACGGAGGTCGGCATTCAACAACCAGCCGATGCCCAGCATGCCGCCGAGGGCGACACCGAAGACCAGGTAGCCGGCCAGCATGTGAAAAAAGGTCGGTTCTTCCAAAGTCCCGATGGCAATCTCCGGTCCCATGGCAATCGTCCCCAGCGTGAGCATCAGGATCCGGGCCAGATTTCCCATGATCGCAAGCGGGATCGAGCAAAGGAAAATGACGGCACGTTTCCACATCGAGCGCTGGGTGAAGTAGCCATAGATCGCGCTGACCATCATGAGCGCGAACAACGACCGGATGCCGCTGCAGGGATCGGCGACATCGACGGAAAACTTCGCCCCGGCGCGGAGTCCGGCCAGTGTGTCGGGAGCCGAGAGAATCGCCGTCCCGCTTTTCAGGGTGGCAATGCCGAGGACGTTCAAAACATGGACACTCGCCTCAGACATTACCATGCGGAGCGGAAAGGCAATCAGGTTGTCGAGGAATGCGAGAGGGTAGAGAAAAACCAAAAACGCCCACGGAATAAAAAGCGCCTGCGCCCATGTCCAGCCCATCAGCCAGAGGATCATCCCGCCGGTGATGAGCTGAAAGCTGGCGTAGCCGATGTAGATGTTGTCTGCCCGGAAGCCGACCCAATAGACGAAAAACCCGAACAGCAGCAGCGCGAGCCCCGCCCAGGACCGCTCGAACGGAACCTGAGGCAGCCGGTTGCGCTCAAAATATATCATCGCTCCCACGGCGAACGGAACCAGATAACAATGCTGCCAGTCCTCGCCACCGGACCAAAGGATATTGGCAAAATGAAGGATGGACACCATGTGGTTCCCATAGCCGTGCGCGTAAGGATTGAACGCGTAGAGGAGCCAAAGAACAACAAGGCATGCTCCCCCGAAAATGGCCAGCTCGGGCCACCTTGCAGTGCGGGAAGTTGGGACAGTCACAGGTCGGAGGATGGAGGCACCGGGTTGGCACCTGGGGGGAATATTGCAGTTCGGAGAAATTTTTCCACCAAATGGTTGGAAATTGATTCAAGGCAGATTGGCGACGGATGCAGGCAACGATCCACGCAGGGGCGAAAGTGGCAGACGTCGGTTTTGACCACGCGGGAGGAATTCTGAAACGGCGCAAACCAGGCGGGATCGCCCGAGCCGAAAATCGTGACAACCGGTTTTCCCACGGCCGCGGCGAGATGGGCTGCGAAAGAATCGTTCGCCAAAACGCCGTCGCCGGCAGCGAGGATGGCGGCCAGTTCGTCGAAGTCCTTTGGAGAAACGCTCCGTTGCGTTCCCGGCTGGGGCTTGGGGGCGGGTTCACCCGGGGCGGCGATGATTACGACCGAAACTCCGGCCTGAGGGAAAAACGAATCCACCAGCGCTTGAAATCGCTCCAGCGGCCAGCGTTTGGTCGGGAGTCGTCCACCGGGATGCAGGATCCAGACGGGTCTTCCGCAGGACTTTTGATCGGAAATGAAATTCGCGATCAAAGCGGGGGGACGGTTCACCGGGACCCACGGGATGGCGTCATCCGAAGCAAAACCCAGTTTTTCTGCGAGGCTCTGCCATGCGGAGAGTTGGGACGGTGTTTTCCGCCGGAGCGGGTGAGTGAGGAGCGGGCCGCCGAGACGGGCGAAGAGCTCCAAGAGTTGACCTGCCGCGAGTTGGCGCTTTCGCGAGGCACGCTCGACGCCGTAGAAATTCTCCGGGCGGAGAGAAAATCCGAGACGCGTTCCCGCGCCGGACACGCGCTGGAGAAGGTGCGCCCGCGGATCGGCCCAAACGCAAACCGCAACGTCCTCACGACCGAGGCGTGGCAATTTTTTTGCGCTCACCAGCCAACTGGAGGCACCGAGGACCGTCGTCCCTGGGAGGGCCCAATTCCAGAAGGCAACAAACTCCGACCGGACGGCAACGGAGATATCAAAGCGTTTCCGCGCCGCCCGGAGAAACGGCAGGGCCATTACGGCATCGCCCAGATGGTGGCGTTCGATGACGAGCAGTTTCCGGGTCATGGGATCCTTCTCCGAGCGATCCCGGCAATGATGCGGCGCTTGAACCGGTAATAAAACACCCCGCCGAATCGCATCCACAGCGCATCGCGAAGCGGCCGCCAGCGGATGCCGTAGCGACGCTGCATCGCCCGCGCCTCGTCCCACGCGGGAACGAGATCTTTCCATGTCTTGGCATCGGCATGCAGACGGGAGCAGGCGAGCGGCTCCGGCACGTAATGCCAGGTTGTTTCCGCACCAATGCGAAGCCAGAACTCATGATCCATGCAGTAGCGAAGCGAGGAATCGAGCGGACCGAATCTCTCGAGGACCCGCCGACGCCAGAAGACCGCGGGCTGGATAAGGAAATTTCCCTTCCGCAGGCGTTCCACCGAAAACGGGCCCGCTGTTTTCCGACGTTTCCATCCGCACTCCAAAAAATACCCATCGCCGTACACAACGTCCACTTCCGGCCGGGCCGCGAAGGCCTCTCCCACGACGCGCAGTGCGTCGGATTCCAGGAGATCATCGGCGCAGAGGTAGGAAACCACCTCGCCGGTGGCGCGTGCCAGGCCTTTGTTGATGGCATCGGTCTGGCCCGCGTCGGATTCGGAAATCCACTCGAGATCCGGACTCTTCCGCAGAAGGTCGAGGGTGTTGTCGTGACTGCCGCCATCGATGACGATGTGCCGGACCGGATGCGCGCTCTTTTGCGCAGCCGCTCGGACCGACGCGAGAGACTCCCCGAGGTAAGCGCCTTGGTTCAGCGAGGGGGTGATGACCGAGAACGCGGGCATGGGAAAAGATCGTCGAACAAAGACTCGTACTTGGCAACCACCGCGTCCCAGCTGAATTCGCGCCGGGCCCGCTCAAAAGCCTGCCCGCCCAGTTCGGCGCAGAGTGCGGGATGCGACGCGAGAAACCCCAATTTTTCAGCGAGAGCCGCCGCTCCGCCGTCCGGCGCAAACGGCACGGCCGCCTCGCCGACAACCTCGCGGGTGGCGGGGCTGTCTTTGAAAAGCACGGTTTTGCCCATGGCCATCTGGTCGAGCAGAACGAGCCGTGTGGCTTCAATTGCGGCGGGCATTACAAAAAACAGAGCGTTTTGGCTGAGCTCCAGATAAGCCTCGTCGTAGCGTGCTCCCGTGAAGAGGACCCGCTCGTCTGCTAGCGACTGGAGCCGTCGGTAGTAGGCGTGCTCGTAGTGTTCCGCGCCGGTGATCACCAAACGCAGCGTGCCGCGGTAAGACTGCCAGGCTTGCAGCAGGAGGTCGGCCTCGTTGTCCGGTGTCAGCCGCGAGACGTGCAGGACATATCCGTCCGGGGTGAGTCCCCACCGTTCGAGTTCGCCGCGTCGGAGCCGACCGGGCCGCAACTGACACCCGTAGGAGATGTAATCCGGGACGACACCGTAACTTTGCTCGTAGCGGCGGACGATTTCCCGATTGTCCGCAATGAGCCGGTGGGCGAGTTGGGTGGCCCAGTATTCGCTCATTTTAAGCCACTGGCGGCCGAGGGTTCCCCACTTTGCACGACGGAAATCCGCCCCGTCAACGTTGATGATCACCCGCAGGCCCGCCCACCGCAAAGGCCAAGCGAGCAGCGAATTTCCCACGCCGCAAAGGTAGATGAGATCATAGCGCCGGAGGAGGGCATCGGCCACGCTCAGCGAGGTATGCACGATGGTGTCGAGGCTTTTCGTTGGAATGGTGGGAAGCGTAATGAGTCGCATGCCCTTCCACGTGCGCTCGCCGATAGCGAAGCGCGGGTAGCGATTGTAAACGGTGACCTCATGACCCCCGGAGACGAGCCGGCTGCCGAGCTCCTCGACCACGACTTCGAAGCCCGAGTAACGGGCCGGAACGCCACGCGACCCAAGAAACGCCACCCGCAGGCGCCGCCGGTCGAGCGGGCGAAGTCCGGGAAGCCCGTCGTGCCAAAGGAACCACAGAAAAAGGCTGTTGAACTTAAGGTACCGCGGCCAGAGACGCCGGGGTTCCTGCACGAGGCGATAAAGCCACGTGAGCCCGCGCTTTTGCATCCATTCCGGCGCAAACGGCCGACTTCCGGCGAGAAGCTCGAACGCATCGCCGACGGCAAAAAACACGCCCCGTTGATACCGGTGGAGATTTTTGGCGATCCAGCGTTCCTGTCGCTCGCCGCCGAGGGCGACCCAGATGAAATCGGCTCCGGAATCACGGATCTGCCGGGCAAAGCCGGCTTCCTCATCTTCCGTCCAAGTGCGAAACGGCGGAGAAATCGTCCCGACAATCTGAATTCCGGGTTGGAGGGTTTTCGCAGCTTCGGTGAGGCGGGCCAGACAATCCTCGCTGCCACCGAAGAAAAAGTGACGTCGCGGCGCGGGCGTCGCGGCGAGCACGTGCCGCATGAAGTAGGGACCATAAACGCGATCCGTGAGTCCGGCTCCTTTTCGATTCAGTTGCCACACGAGCGGAACGCCATCCGGGAGGACAAGGGAAAACCGGCGCATGACCTCGCCGAACGAGGGATCCTGCCGCGCGAGGGCGATGATGTGGGTATTGGCGGCCGAGACAGCGGCGGGCTTCCCGGATTCCGCAAGACGCAGAACCTCCTCGAGACCGGAGTCGTAGGTCGCCGCCTGGACCCGGGTCCCCAGAATATCGAAGCCACGCATGGTCCGCAGACAAAACAGAGGAGCCTGCCTCGAAGTCAACGCCCGAATTTCCGTTCCCTCAGACGCCGACCGGAGACATGCCCGGCGGGATGGCCGCCAAGAGCGCCATTCCAAAAACAAAGAACCGCATCGCGGCAGGTCCCCCACCCCAGGCCGTGCGTGCGAAAGAAGCGGCGAAAATTTCCCGCGAGATACGTCCGCATGTGCCGGCTGTGTGGCGCATGGAACGAGAGAAAGGCCAGATTTTGGAGGAGCGAGACAAACTTGCGGTAATCCGAGCGTCGGGCCTGCCCGGCATCGGCGGCGACGGGCGGTAGATGCGGAACCACGGCCTGACACGTAAAGACGAGTCGCCCGACCGCCGAGAGGCGCATGGAAAATTCCAGATCCTCGCCGAGCATCCAGAAATCGCGCCGGTGCGGACCGACGACTTCGACGGCCAGTCGCTTCACGAGGAAACACGCGCCGGTTGCCCAGCAAGCTTCGACCGGTCGCGGGCCGATTTTTTCCAAGGCCTCCTGCGGCGTTCGAACCTCGCGGATGAGGCGACGGAGTGGCTTCGGGACCGGTTCGGGAAACGCCCAGAGCGACCCGGCGGAATCGGACAGAAGCGGTGCGATGGCACAAGCGTGGGAGCGTTCCATTTCGTCGAGGAGAATGCCAAGAACGTCGGGACCAAGGACGACGTCATCGTCCAAATACCAAAGCGAGTCGACTTCCCGGCCGAAGACCCGAAGGGCTTCCTCGGTTCCGTTCGCCCATCCCGCACCCGGTCCCGGATTGGACGCATCTTCGCGGACGATCACCTGCAGTCGGTATTTTCCCTCGAGCGCCTTCACCGCGCCGGCCGCCTCATGATCGACGATCACGCACCCGAGAAGAGGAACCGCCGACGTTTCCAAGCCATCCAGAAGCCGCCGAAGCTCCTGCGGCCGACGGTGCGTCACCACGATGGCGACGACGCCACTCACGCGCGGGTCCAGTGGGCGAGCGTCCATTCCAGCGCCTCATGAATCTCCCGCAGGCGGATGCCGCAGCCGGCAAGTTTTTCAGAGTTCAGAACGCAACTGGCCCGGAAAACGCGTCCCGGGGCCGAAAGGAAATCCGGTTCGTCGCGGAAGAATGTGAAGGCTTTATCAGTTAGTCCATGACGTCGCATGGCCTCCGCGACCTCGCTGGTGAGGATCGAGCCGGGATTGGTCACATGATAAAGCCCGCCCGGCAGGTGGCGCTCCATGGAGTCGACGACGGCAGCGGCAAATTCCTGACGCTGAGTGATCGAATTGCGCACTTCGAGGAGCCGATCGTAGGCGAGGACTTTGGAGAGGTAGTTCCGTTCGTGGTCGAATTCATCGAATGGAATCCGCATGCGCCAGATGAGAACGTTCTCGTGTTCGCGGAGCAGCACCTCGGCCATCCATTTTGTGCGTGCATACCAGCCCGCCCGCGGGTCGCCGATGGCAAAAGCCGGCTCGTCTTCCTCGGTGAATCCGCTCCCGTCCGCCCGCGCCCCATGAAAGATGCAGCCCGAGGAAACATGCCCCCAGCGGATGCCGCGACGGCCCAAGACATCGGCGAGAACGCCAGGGATGATTGTATTGGCCTGAAGGCAACGCCAACGCTCCCGCTCGGTGCCATCCACGTTCGGGCGTCCGGTGAAGCCCACGGCGTTGATGACATAGTCGATCCGGCGGTGAGCGACCCAGGCATGGACAGCCTCGTGGGAGGTGAGATCGAGATCCGCGTGAGCCGGCGCTACGCAAGCGATGCCGCGCGCACGCAACTGATCGAAAATTGCACGGCCGACATAGCCCGAGGCACCGAGGAGAACCACCATGAAATGCAATTAACAGTGCCCGAGCGCGGCCGCCATGGTTTTCTCTCGCGCGATTTCGGCTTCGACAGCGGGGATGGTCTGCGGTAGATACACGCCATGGTTACGAAGCTCCTCCACACCCGCTATCGCGTCACCGACTTGGAAAAAACCGTCGCGTTCTATCGGGATGTCCTTGGTCTCGAAGAGGTGAGGCGGAGCACGAGCGGACGAGGATCGCACTTGGTTTTCTTCAAAGCCCCGGGCAGTGACTCGCTCATTGAGATTTGCAAGTTTGACGAAAGCGGACCGGTTCAGGTTGGCCCGGATCTGACGCACCTCGCGTTCGAAGTGGACGACCTGGAGGCCTTCGCGCGTCATGCGGCGGCACACGGTTATCCGCTCAGCGACGGCCCGCACAAGGCGTCTTCGGGGTCGGTGATCGCGTTCATCGATGCGCCCGAGGGTTATGAGATCGAGCTCATTCAACCCGCAAAAGGCTCCTGATGGATTTTGAATGGAGTGCGGTGGGACTTGAACGCGGGAGTGTTCCGGCGAAGGACATCGAAGAATCCTTCGAAGATCCTTTCAGCATCCGTCTCATGCCCGAGATTGACGAGACCGGGCAGCGCGAGGCCCGGTATTTTATTCTGGGAAAATCGGTGACCGGACGGGCGATTTTCACGGTTTTCTGGACAGACGGTCGCCGGTATCGCGTGATTTTTTCCCGCCCGATGAGTGTGGAAGAAGAGACGTTTTACGAACGGAAAAACTCCGAAGCCGCCAACTGACATGCGCATTCTTACGAAATGGAAGGACCTGCCGAAGTTCGCCTCGGAGGAAGAAGAAGCGGATTATTGGAATGAAACGTTCCTTGATCCGCGGTTGATGAACGGGTCGATTCTCAAGGCGGACAATCGCGACTCCACTACGATCACGCTTCGCTTCGATCCTCGCATGCTGGCGCGCATCAAGCGCCTCGCCCGCTCGCGCTACCTGAACTATCAGAGCATGATCAAACAGTGGCTGGCCGAGCGCTTGGAAAAAGAAATCTGATCAGGGCATCACCGTCTCGAGGTAGGTAAATTTTCCCTCTTCGACACGAATGACAATGGCCGACTTCGCCGGGTTCCGCTCTGCATCGAGACGGATGTCACCCGTCACTCCGGGAAACTCGGTCGTAGCCGCCAAGGCCGCGACGAGGTCGGTCCGGTCGGTTTTCCCCGCACGCCGGATGCCGTCGACCGTGAAGCGCACGGCGTCATAGCCCAGGGCGGCAAGGGCCTCCGGCGGACGGCCGAATTTTCCCTGGTAAGCAGTGACAAATTCGCGGGTCCGGGCCGAGTCGGCATCCACCGAGAAATGGCTTGCGAAGTAGGTGTTGTTCACGTCGGTGCCGCCGGCTTCGAGGAATTGCGGCGACTCCCAGCCGTCAGTTCCCAAAAACGTCGCATCGATTCCCTCGCGACGGGCCTGTCGGATGATCGAGGCGGCCTCGACAAAATAGCTCGGGAGGAAAATGATTTCCGGCTGTTGTTTTTTAATGACCGCGAGTTGCTGCGTGAAATCGAGCGCTCCGGTCGCGAACGTTTCCCGCGCCACGACTTCGCCTCCGCGTTCGATGAAGTCATTGGCAAAAATCTCCGCCAGGGCCCGGCTGTAGGGATTCTCTGGGTCGTAGAGGACCGCCGCACGGCCTGCCCCGATGGAGGAGGCAAATTTCGACATGACGATCCCCGGAAACGGATCGGCATAGCAGACGCGGAAAATCGATGGTCCCGCCTTGGTTACGTCGGCATGGGTCGCCCCGGGCGAGATCAGGGGCAGGCCGAGCTCCGCCGCGACCGTCGCCGCTTCGAGGGTCCGCTCCGAGGTGACTTCACCAATGACGGCCACAACGCCAGTGTCGGCCAGTTCCCGAACGGCCGCCGCCGCAGCGCCCGGCTCGGAGCGGGTGTCGCGTACGACGAGTTTCACCGGCGCGCCGAGTACGCCGCCCTCGGCTTGAATCTGCTCGATGGCGAGACCGGCACCGTTCGCGACAGCTTCGCCGAAAGCCGCCTTTTCGCCCGAGAGCGGGACGATAAGCCCGATTTTGATGGCGCGAGGATCCTCCGGCTCCGGAGTCTGGGTCGCCGTCGAGTCTTCCAACGCCGGTTTTCCACACCCGGCCAACGCCAGCACACCAAGCAAAACAAAACGCAGCACAACGTTCACAGGCCGAAACCCTAGCAAGGTCCGCGCAAGTGGCAACCCCGACCGCATATCCGGAATTGCGACCTCCGCCGCACCGTCCTACGATACACCGGTATGCCTCTTGCCGCCCGCCTCGAATCCTTCGCCGCTCCGGCGGAGGCCATTTTTCCCCGTGAAACCCCGGCCCGTTCTCCGGGACCGGGTGAAGTCTCTCTTGCGATGATCGCCGCGCCGGTGAACCCGGCCGACCTCAACGTCATCGAAGGAAAATACGGCGAGCTCCCGACTTTGCCGGCCACGATTGGCAACGAAGGCGTCGGACGCATTTCCGAAATCGGTGCCGGTGTCACGCATCTGGAGCCCGGCCAAATCGTCCTCCCCCTGGCGTTCGGCACGTGGACCTCGTCCATGACCGTCCCGGCCGCCAATGTGATTCCCCTCCCCAACGACATTGACCCCCAGCAGGCCTCCATGCTCACGGTCAACCCGGCGACAGCGTGGCGGATTTTGCATGACTTCATTGGCCTCCACCCCGGCGACTGGGTGGTCCAAAATGCCGCCAATTCCGGAGTCGGGCGAAGCGTGATCCAACTCGCCGCCGCTCTCGGCCTTCGCACGCTGAATGTCGTGAGACGCCCCGAATTGATCGAGGAGTTGAAACAATCCGGAGCCACCGTGGTGGTCACCGAAGACTGCGATCTGCGCAAGGAGTTGAAGGCTCTGTGCGATGGTCAGCAACCTCGCCTCGGGCTCAACTCCGTCGGCGGAGCCAGCGCGCTGAATGTCGCCAACGCCCTTGCGCCGGGTGGCTGTCTGGTCACCTTCGGTGCCATGAGCCGCCAACCCCTCAAGATCCCGAACGGGCTTCTGATTTTTTCTGACCTCCGCTTCTGCGGATTCTGGCTCAAACGCTGGCGCGACCACTCCTCGGTCGAAGATCGCCGTGCGACCTACTCCGAACTCGCCGCACACTTGGCGGCCGGACGCCTGCACACGCCGGTTCATCGGGTTTTTCCGCTGAGGGATCTTCAGGCGGCTTTGGCGGAAGCCGCCCGCGAGCAACGAGGAGGCAAGGTTCTCCTCGACCTCACGCACGAGTCCTGAAAACCGCCTTCTCCGCCTCACGAGGAAAACGCCTGGACCAGACGCATGATCCACGCCGAAAGCTCGGCGGCGTTTTCCAGAAGATCGCGCGCAAAGCCGCGCCATGTCACACCCGGTGAGGCCAAAATCAGCAGGACCGCGAGCAGCCCGAGGTTCAGCAGGTAGATGAACACGAGCGAAAAAAACGTGCCGCCGTAGCTGAGGTCCGGCTGACCCTTTGGAATCATCCAGCAGGTGAACGAAAGGTGGAAAGCCCACGTAGCCCCCACGACGGCATAGAGGACCTCGCGATACGGAGCCATGTCGAAAAAGATCGAAAGGATGCCGTATAGCCAGATCGCAAGGATGCTGTAGATCGGAAAAAAATACGGAGCGAGCGCGATCCATGTATTCGTCTTGTCCGCCACGATGTGCCCGCCGCTGCTGGTCACGCGGAATTGGTGAACACGACCGCCCATCAGAAAAACCCAGAGCGCATGCGTGAGTTCGTGTCCGAAGACGTAAACCCAAATGAATTTCGGCAGCCCGAAAAACACGACCAGCCACATGAGCGCACCGAGTCCGAAGAACCAGAATTCCTCAGTCGCCCAGAACGCATCATGAACGGTCGTCCGCGCGAAGGCCGTGAAGAACGTTTGCGTCAGGACCCATGCTGGCGGCAAAAGAAATAGGCCGACTACAAACTTCACCCACCGCGTCGGGACACGATCCGGGGCCACCCCCGCGAGGGCGGCTTGCATTCGTTCGCGATGGAGCTTGTTCTTGGAGCGCGGCCGCTTGGCGGGCATGGCGCTGATCGAATCAAACTCGAGGGCATTCGGCACGGCAAATCCGCACCATCCCCCACGCCTCAGGCGCGTCCGAGATAAGTCCCGTCGGCCGTGCTGACTTTGATGGCTTCGCCTTCCTTGATGAAAAGCGGCACATTGATGACCTTGCCGGTCTCCAGTTTGGCCGGTTTTTGAACGTTGTTCGCCGAATCTCCACGCACACCCTCGGCCGACTCGATGACCTTGAGCGTCACGGACGACGGAAGCTCGATCTGGGCCGGGCGTCCCTCAATGCTGAGCACTTCGACTTTGAGATTCTCGACGAGATATTGTTTGGCCTCCCCGATGAGATCCTCATGGAGCGTAATCGTCTCGTAGGTCTCGGGGTCCATGAAGTGGTAACCCTGATGGTCGCTGTAGCTGAACTCCAGCTGCTGGCGGTTCACATCCACGAGATCGACTTTTTCCGTCGAAGAAAACCGGATGTCGGCCGATTTGCCCGTGCCGATGTAGCGGATGATGAGCTGCACGAACGCCCGGAGGTTGCCGGGGGTGCGGTGTTGAACGTCGAGGACGATGGCCGGGTTTCCGTTGTAACGGATCGCCATGCCTTTGCGGAGGTCGTTAGCTGCTGCCATTTGAGAGAGTTATGGGATAAACGTTTGGATGCCGGATTGACAAGGGAGGAGTCAGGCTCCCAGGAGAAGACGGGCGGGATTTTCGATGCACTCCTTCACGCGAATGAGGAATGTCACGGCCTCTTTGCCGTCCACCACGCGGTGGTCGTAGCTGAGCGCGAGATACATCATCGGGCGGATGACGATCTGCCCGTCAACAACGATCG
>CAZEYT010000066.1:0-15724 GCA_964516295.1 uncultured Chthoniobacterales bacterium
ATCGCCAAGAAGCGCGACCTCAAACAGGCCGCCATGCAGCAACTCCTCACCGGCCAAACCCGCCTCCCCGGCTTCCACGGCGAGTGGCAGGTGAACCGCTTTGGGGAACTGACTCTCCCGCGGAACGAGCGAGTTGATCCCCGCCGCAGCGGCGTTCACGAGTTCTGCGTTGAGTTGGAGCACATCGAATCGGGAACGGGCCAATTGCTCGGCAACGCCAGCACGAACGAAAACTCATCTCTGAAGTCTGTTTTCCGCGAGGGAGATGTTCTTTTCGGAAAGCTCCGCGCTTATCTCCGCAAATACTGGCTCGCTACAAAGCCCGGCGTCTGCTCGACCGAGATTTGGGTATTCGCTCCGAACGCCCGCCTTGTCACCTCTGCCTACCTTTACCAGCTCGTCAGGGTGGACCGCTTCATCGAAACGGCCAGCACAGCCTACGGAACGCACATGCCTCGGTCGGATTGGAACGTCGTGAAGAACTACGAGCTTCGTCTTCCGCCCATCGCCGAACAAACCGCCATCGCCGAGGTGCTGACGGAGATGGACCTGGAGCTGGCGGGATTGGAGCAGCGGCGGGAGAAGACCCGCGCCCTCAAGCAGGCCATGATGCAGGAACTCCTCACCGGGAGGACGCGGTTGGTATGAGCGAGCCGACTGGAACGCCCATCCCCTCACCGGCCACTTACTATGTGGATGAGGCGGGAGAAGGCGTGCTCTTTGGCCCCAAAGGCCGAAGTCGCCTGAAGGATGAGGGCGCACCGCAATTCTTCATGCTCGGCATGGTGCGCTGTGCCTGTGATGCCGAAGCCGCCGCAGCACTGGCCAAACTCAGGCAGGAACTGGTGGTGCATCCCCTTTACGCCTCCATCTGGTCCCTCCGTCCCGAAGAACAGAAAACAGCACGGGTCTTTCACGCCAAAGACGACCACACGGACATCCGCACGAAGGTTTTTGAACTGTTGCTCACCCTGGACTTCAAGTTTTACGCGGTGGTGAAGGACATGCGTGTGGTGCTCGACTAAGTGGAGCGCCGGAACCGGATGCATGCCGACTACCGCTATCGACCCAATGAGCTTTATGACCTCACGGTCCGCATGCTCTTCAAGCAACGACTGCACACCCAAGACCACTACCGCATCACCTTTGCCCGGCGTGGCAAGTCGGACCGCACGAAGTCGCTGAAGGAGCAACTGGAGCACACGCGGCAGGCGTTCCTGCTCAAGCATGGACTCCAGCACGAACCCACGCTGGAGATCGTGCCCGCCTATCCCTGGGACCAGCCCTGCCTCCAAATCGCCGATTACTGCCTGTGGGCGCTGCAACGCTGCTATGAGCGGCACGAGCCGCGATTTCTGCATGCCCTCTGGCCGAAGGTGTCACTCATCCATGATGTGGACGACCCACTGGGGAAGAAATATGGCACTTACTTGAGCCGTGAAACCCCGCCGCCGGATCCTGAGAAAATAAAATGCCGGTGGATATAGGTTTCGCTGGTCGTAAGACCCGAAACACGCGGCATGGAGCCGAATTTCATCCACCGGCGAAGAAGAAACTACCCAACAGCCGACGAAAGTCAATCACCCGCATGATGGCGGAACGCGGCGATCCTTGCTTGCTTCAGGTGATCCATGACTTTCAGGCGCACGATGGATTGGGCCGCTTCACCTTGCGCCAGATCGACATCTACCTGTGGTTGGCCGGCAAAGAAGCGTTTCCCGGAGCAGCAGGTAGGGCCCGATCAAAAAAGCGGACTTGAGGACGGATCGCCATAGTCCAAAACAAAGCTGCATTTCAGCTTCTTGAAGGCTATGGTTTCTTCCGATGTCCTTTGCACCCACCTCTGAGCGCGCGACCCAGAACCGGGTGATTGCCCTGTTCCGCGATGAACTGGGGTATCGCTACCTGGGCAACCGCAGCGACCGGGACAACAGCAACATCGACGAAGGGTTGCTCACCTCTTGGCTGGCAAAAAACCACTACACGCCCGAGCAGATCAGCCGCACCCTCCATCTGCTGCGCACGGAAAACACCCATCCCAACCGCAGCCTCTACGAAAACAACCGGGCGGTTTACTCCATGCTCCGCTACGGCGTGGCAGTGAAGACC
The DNA here is from genome assembly GCA_964516295.1 of uncultured Chthoniobacterales bacterium. Classification (GTDB taxonomy): domain Bacteria; phylum Verrucomicrobiota; class Verrucomicrobiia; order Chthoniobacterales; family Terrimicrobiaceae; genus CAZEYT01. Next base: position 2,110 of record CAZEYT010000066.1, read on the forward strand.
GAAGCCGGACAAGCCACGGAAACGGTCAAGCTCATCAACTGGACAGAGCCGGAGCAGAACGATTTCGTCATCGTCGAGGAAGTGACGCTGCGTGGAGACAACGAACGCCGGCCCGACCTCGTTCTTTACCTCAACGGCATCGCCGTGTCCGTGATTGAACTCAAGAACAGCCATGTCTCCGTCGGCGACGGCATCCGGCAGCTGCTTTCCAACCAACAGAGGATGTTCCACGAGTGGTTCTTTGCCACGGTGCAGATTGTCTTTGCCGGGAACGACACCGAGGGACTGAAATTCGGAACGATCGGCACGGAGGAGAAGTATTTCCTCAAGTGGAAGGAGGACGAGGCGGATGACACCCGCTTCAAGCTGGACAAGTATCTGCTCAAGATGTGCCGCAAGGACCGGCTGACCGAGCTGCTCCATGACTTCGTGTTGTTCGACGGTGGGATCAAGAAGCTCCCGCGGGTGCACCAGTATTTCGGCGTCAAGGCGGCCCAGGCGCGCGTGAAGGCCTATGAGGGCGGCATCATCTGGCACACACAGGGCAGCGGTAAAAGTATCGTCATGGTGCTGCTGGCCAGGTGGATCCTGGAGAACCTGCCCAAGGCCCGTGTGCTGATCCTCACGGACCGAGACGAGCTGGACAAACAGATCGAGCGGGTGTTCACCGAGGCGGGTGAGTCCATCTACCGCACCAGCAGCGGAGCGGACTTGCTGGCGCAACTCGCTCAGGCCAAGCCGCGCCTGCTCTGCTCGCTTGTCCACAAGTTCGGGCGGAAGGGCGTGGATGATTTCGAGGCCTTCATAGAGGAATTGAACAAGCAGCCGTGCAAGGCCGTGGGGGAATTGTTCGTGTTCGTTGACGAGTGCCATCGCACGCAGAGCGGAAAGCTGCACAGGACCATGAAGGCGATGCTGCCCGGCACCGTGTTCATCGGATTCACCGGAACGCCCTTGCTCAAGCAGGATAAACAAACCAGCCTCGAAGTCTTTGGCAGCTACATCCACACCTACAAGTTCGGGGAAGCGGTCGAGGATGAGGTTGTGTTGGATTTGGTGTATGAGGCGCGGGACATCCCGCAGGAGCTGGGCTCATCGCAAAAGGTCGATGCCTGGTTCGAGGCCAAAACCAAGGCACTGAACGACTGGCAGAAGGCGGCCCTGCGGGAGCAATGGGGCACGATGCAGAAGGTGCTCAGCTCGCGCTCGCGTATGGAGCGGGTTGTGGAGGATATTGTGTTTGATTTCGGGGTGAAGCCCCGGCTGAGCAGTGAGCGGGGCAATGCCATGCTCGTGGCATCGAGCATTTACGAGGCGGCGAAGTATTTCGAGCTTTTCCAGAAGACGGTGTTCAAAGACCGCTGTGCGGTGGTCACTTCCTACAATCCCCAGGCTCAGGACGTAACCCTGGAAGAAACCGGCGCGAACACCGAGACGGAGAAGCAGTTCCTGTTCAACCTCTACACGGCGCTGCTCAAGGACGTGCAGCCCAAGCCCGGCAAGACGAGGACCGAGACTTATGAGGATGAGGTCAAGCGGCGGTTCATCAAAGAACCGGCGGCCATGCGGCTGCTCATCGTGGTGGACAAGCTGCTCACCGGCTTCGACGCGCCACCCTGCACCTATCTTTACATCGACAAGTCCATGCAGGATCACGGCCTGTTCCAAGCGATCTGCCGCACGAACCGGCTCGACGGCGAGGACAAGACGTTTGGCTACATCGTGGACTACAAAGACCTGTTCAAAAAAGTGCAGGGTGCCATGGCGGTCTATACCTCTGAACTCGACGACAGCGATGGTGGACCCAGCTCCGAGGTGCTGTTGCAGGACCGGCTGAAGAAGGGGAAGGAGCGGCTGGATGGGGCGCTGGAGGCCGTGGCCTTGCTTTGCGAGCCGGTGCAGCCACCCAAAGGCGAGCTGGAACACATCCGCTACTTTTGTGGCAACACGGAGATTCCTGACGACCTCAAAGCCCATGAGGCGCAGCGTGTGGCGCTCTACAAATCCGTGGCCGCACTGGTGCGCGCCTACGCCAACATCGCGGACGACCTGGCGCGGGCAGGCTACAGCGCGGCGCAGGTAGCGGCCCTCAAACAGGAGATCGAGCGCGGCCTCAAACTGCGGGAAATCATCCGCCAGGCCAGCGGGGAGACGATCGACCTCAAGGCCTATGAAGCGGACATGCGGCACTTGATTGACACCTACATCGAGGCGGAAGCCGCCAAGCCGATCTCGGCCTTTGGCGAGGTCGGTCTGCTTGATTTGATTGTGAAAAGCGGGATCGCCGAGGCCATCGCCGCGCTGCCCAAGGGCATTCAAGGCAATCCGCGCGCGGTGGCCGAAACCATCGCCAACAACGTCCGCAATAAGATCATCAAGGAGCACCTCAACGACCCGGCGTTCTACGACACGATGTCGGCACTGCTGGACGAAATCCTCGCCGATCTGAAAGCGCAGCGGATGGACTACCAGGAATTTCTGAAGCGCATCGCCGAGTTGGCGAAGAAGGTGCAGGCCGGCAAGACGGCCGACACGCCGGAGACGTTGAACACGCCCGGCAAGCGGGCGCTTTACAACACCCTCTTGCAAGAGCACGGGAATGCAGGTCGGTGCAGCATTAGTGAGGATGCGAGGCAATACGGGACGGAAGCCGCTGGCCGTGCGTTGGCGCTGGCGCTCCAGATTGACGAAACGGTGCGTCGGGTCCGACCCAACGCCTTTCGCGGCAACAAGGCCAAGGAAAATGTCATCAAGGCGGCGCTGCTGCCGTTGCTTGGCAACCAATCCGAAGAGGTCGAGCGCATTTTCCTCATCATCAAAGCGCAGGCGGAATATTGATGCAGACGCGGATCGAACTGGGCGGCATCTCTGTGGATGTGCTGCGAAAGGACATCAAAAATGTCCACCTGAGCGTGCACCCGCCGACCGGCCGGGTCCGCATGGCCGCCCCCGAGCGCCTGAGCCTCGATACACTGCGGGTGTTTGTGATCTCCCGGCTGCCGTGGATTCGGCGGCAGCAATCGAAGATGCAGGAGCAGGAACGCGAGACCCCGCGGGAATACCTCAACCGCGAAAGCCATTATGTCTGGGGCAGACGGTATCTGATGGTGGTCCGCGAAAGTGACGAGTCGCCTGCCGTCGAATTGCGGCACAACCGCATGGTATTGCGCGTGCGCCCCGGAACGGATCGGACCAAGCGAGACGCCGTGGTGGAACAATGGTATCGGGAACAGGTGAAAAGCGCCGCCCCGGCTTTGGTTGAAAAGTGGGAGCGACTGATGGGAGTCAAGGTCCGGCGGGTCTTCGTGCGGCGCATGAAGACCAAGTGGGGCAGCTGCAATCATCGCACCGGCACGATCCGCCTTAACACCGACCTCGCTAAGAAGCCAAGGGTGTGTCTCGAATACCTCATCGTCCACGAGCTGGCGCATCTCTTGGAACCGACGCACAACAACCGTTTTCAGGCATTGATGGACCGCTTCATGCCCAGCTGGCAGTCCCACCGCCAGACTTTGAATCGTCTCCCCGTGAGGCACCAGAACTGGGCGTATTGACGGGTGTCGGGGGATGATTCTTTACGCATTCCACGGGGGTGAAGTGCGGGCATGGCTTCTGATATCAGGCGAAATTTCTTCGGACCCTCAGGAAGAAGTGGTGAAGACCGTGTTGATGCAGGCGGAACGGCTTTGTGCCGAGTGGGCGTGAAGGCCGCCTCGGTCTGGGGTGGGCGGGAAAAGGGAAGCCAAGCGGCGGGGGGGGCGACTCTTGACATGGGACAGGTTAGAGATCCCGGCGAGTCGGTATTCGAATGGGAGTCCCTGCCGATCAGAGTGCCCGCGTGATCCGCAGCTCCCGTGTCGGTCCGGCTCATCCAAAACTCCGAACCCCGAACCCTGAACCCCAAACTCCGCACAACGAATCGTCACCCGGGAGCGGACGTAAAGAGGCGGCGGAAGACCCGGGCGAACCGGCGGCGGAGCGGGAGTCGTTTTGCGAGGTTGTGCTGGTCGGGCGGCTGCGCGAGGCGTTGCGGCAGTTGAATCCCACCCTGCCCGAGGAGGCGCGGGAGGAGGCCTTGCGAAAGGTGCTGCGCGTGGCGACGTAGTCGCTGGTGCAGACGAACCGGGCCTTTCACCAGTTGCAGCGCGTGGAGTTGAGCGTGGTGCAATGACCAGTAAATCAATCAAGCAATACAAAAAAGACCAAATAGTGAAACTATACTTGCACTAAATGATCTTTTTTGCTAAATATGGCCATGATTGCGTCGAAAGCTGAATTGTTCGCCGTGCTCCGCCAGTATAACCCGTGGTGGTCGGGCGGACGTTTTCCTGATCTGCCGACATGGCGGCGGGCGGCGTTCCGGGAGATTTCCGCTTGGGCGGAGAATCCGCCGGCGGGCCGGTCGCTGCTGCTCAGTGGTGCGCGGCAGGTGGGCAAGACGACGCTTTATCTTCAGGCGATTGATGAGTTGCTGAACCGGGGCGTCACGCCGACGAACATCCTTTATGCGACGTTTGACCATCCGCTGCTGAAGCTCGTCGGGCTGGATGCGCTGCTGAAGCTGTGGCGCGAGTTCGAACCAGCGCGGGAAGGGCCCGAGTATTTGTTCCTCGACGAAATCCAGGTGGCGAAGGACTGGCAGACGTGGCTGAAGCATCAGGTGGATTTCGAGAAGCGCCGCCGCATCGCGGTGACGGGTTCGGCGACACCGCTTGCAGCGGAGGGGCAGGAATCGGGCGTGGGCCGTTGGCAGACGATCCGACTGGCGACGCTGTCGTTTTTTGAATACCTGCAAATCCGCAAGCTGACGGCACCGCCGCTCCCGGCAGTGGGTTCGCTGCTGGAGCTGTTCGCTTGGGAACCAAGCCAGTTTGCACGCTGGGGCGAGGGAGGGCGTCCGCTGGTGGGGCTATTTCACGAGTATCTGTTGCGCGGAGGTTTCCCTCAGAGCGCCCTGGTGGAGAGCATCCCGCTGGCGCAAAAGCTCCTGCGGGAGGACATCGTGGACAAGGTGCTCAAGCGGGACATGACCGCGCTTTTCGGCGTGCGGCGGGTGCTGGAACTGGAGCAGGTCTTTCTTTACCTCTGCCTGCACGATGGCGGCTTGCTCAACCTCCCGGAGCTTTGCTCGAGTCTGCAACTGAAGCGTCCGACGGTCGGAAGCTTCATCGAACTGCTGGAGAGCACGCATCTCATCCACCGACTGCTGCCGTTCGGCTATGGCAAGCAGGTGCTGCGGGCGCGGCCGAAAATCTATTTGGCCGACGCGGCAATCGCGCCGGGCGTGCTGCTGAAAGGCAAGGCATTGCTCGAAGATCCGGACGCGCTCGGGCGGGCGGTGGAGACGGCCTTCTTCAAGCACGTCTTCACGCGCTACTACGCGCGGAGCGTCGGCTTTTCGTATGGGCGCGGAAAACAGGACCGCGAGGTGGACATCATCGCCGATCTCGACGGGCGGCTGGTGCCCTTCGAGGTAAAGTATCGGGCGCAGCAACATACTGGCCTCGGGGAGTTGAAGGGGATGGTGAGTTTCTGCGCTGAGCACAAAATCGAGAAGGGTTACGTCATCACGCGGGAGATGACGGACTTCCAAGTGATGAATGTGGACCGCGACGGAGCGAAGGCACACTTTCTCAAAATTCCGGCACCGCTCGCGTGCTACTGGCTGGGGCGCTCGGAACTTGAATCCGCGAATCGCGACGCATGAGCCTCACCGAATCCATCGTCGAAGACGCCGCCCTGACGTGGTTCCTCCTTCGCCACGGCTACGGCGGACAGGTCGGGGAGCTGCATTTTCCTTGAGATGAAGCGTGCCGTACGGACGGGCGAGAGCTTCGGCGGATTTTCCCGAGAGCGGTGCGGCCTTTTGGGAGGGAGCCAGAGAACTTTCTCAAACGCCCGTTTTTGTGGATTCCGTCGGTGGGAACCAGTCCGGGGGCGGCGTGGTAAAGGTGGTCGGGGTGCCGCTGAGGGGGTGGCGGAAGGAAATCTTCCAGGCGTGCAAACAGAGGGGCGGGTCGTTGAGGCCGAGGGTCGCGGGTGGGGCGTCGGGGCTGTCTTTTGAATAAAGTGGGTCTCCACAAACGGGCCAGCCGAGGTGGCGGAGGTGGAGGCGGATCTGGTTGGTGCGGCCGGTTTGCGGCCGGGCTTCGAGGAAGGCGGTGCCATCGGCTGCGCGTTCGAGCACGCGGAAGGTGGTGACGGCGTCGAGGCCGTGGGTGGGATCGATGGCGCGGGAGCCGGAGACGCCGGGTTCGGAGCCGATCGGGGCCTCGCAGAGAAACTCGTCGGTGGGTGGGTGACCCTGCACGCGCATGAGGTAGGTTTTTTCGACCTCGCCGGATTCGAATTGCGGCTGGAGGCGGGCGGCGAAGTGGCGCGTGCGAGTGATGAGGACGACGCCGGTCGTGTTGGCATCGAGGCGGTGTGCCGGGCGTGGCTTTTGGGGCGCGTAGGCGGCGTGAAGAAAATGCTGGAGCGTATTCCGATGGTAACGGCCTCCGGGGTGCATGGGCAGCGGAGCGGGTTTGTTCAGGACGATGAGCGCCTCATCCTCGTGGAGGACTCGGATGTGGGCATTCACGTCCGGCTCGACCACGCCTTCGGTGACGTGAAAATACCGTTCGCCCGCACGAACGATGTGAGTGGCTGCGACCGGCTCACGGGCGGCGTTCCAGATCCGTCCCTCCGCGCAAACCGCCTGCCATTCGGCAGCGGGAATGTGACGCACGACCTGCGCGAACATTTCCGGAACGGGGAGTCCGTCGGCGGTGGCGGGGACGGTGACCGGGCGCTCGTTCGTGGCGGGTTCGCGTCCGGGCAGCGGCGTCGTGAGGCGGCGGAGAGTCGCCTCGCGCCGGGCGATGGTCTCCGCCATTTGCTCGGCGGGTGTCTGGTAACAATACGGACACGACCGGCCGGGCACGTAGCGGGGATCGCGTTGCTCCTCGTCCGTCAGCGGAGACTGGCAGCGGTAGCATTGGGCGGAGCCGGTTTCGTGAAGGCTCGGATCGACGCCGACGCGCTGGTCGAAAACAAAGCACTCGCCATCATAATGTGCTCCGCCGCATTCCTCGAAGTATTTGAGAATGCCGCCGTCGAGTTGGAAAATCTCGTGGAAGCCCTCGCGCTCCATGAACGGTCCGGCTTTTTCGCAACGGATGCCCCCGGTGCAGAACATGACGATGGGCCGCTCTTTCCAATCACCCGGAAGTTTGCGCACGGCCTCGGGGAAGTCGCGGAAGTGGTCGATGCCGATCGGCTGCGCGCCACGGAACGTGCCGAGTTTTACCTCGTAGTCATTGCGCGTGTCGAGGAGGAGGACATCGCGTCCCTCGTCGAGCCATTGTTTGAGAGTCTTCGCCGGGAGCTTTGGCGACGTGCGGGTGCCCGGTGCGATACCTTCCACACCAAAGGCAATGATTTCCTTTTTCAAACGCACCAACATTCGGGTGAAAGGTTGGTGATCGGTGTGGCTGACCTTCGGCTCGAGCGTTTCGAGTCCCGGGATCGCGCGCAGGTGGACGAGAAGACGCTCCACACCATCCGCTTCGCCGGCGACAAAGAGATTGATTCCTTCGGGGCTGAGCAAAATCGTCCCCTTGAGCCGCGCTGCACGACAGTATTCGAGCAGGGCCTCGCGGCGGTTTCGCAGATCGTCGAGCGGTGCAAACCGATAGGCGGCAATGTTCACAATCCGGGTGTCGGACGGGGAAGACTTCATCAGCACCGGACGGTAGCCCGCGATGAAACGCGGGGCGAGCAGAACCTCAGACCGGGTTGGCAGCCACCCGCACGCGGCGGATGAGCCAGATGCTCGCAAGGCTCACCGCCGCCGCAAGCAACCCGAGGAGGTGAACGTTCCGCAGCGCGTCGGGCGTTTGCACGAGAACGCGCCCGGCCATCACGGCGGCGAGACCGGTGCAGAGATCGCGGGTGCAGGCCGAGAGGCTCATGAATGCCCCGCGTTGCGAGGAGGCTACGGCCGAGGCAATGACCGTCTGCGCCGGGACGTAGCGTCCGCTGGCGAAAATGAAAAACAATCCGGTCAGCGTCAGCGTCGCGGCGTAGGGAAGCGGGCCGACATGCGTGAGAACGAGAATCACGGTCGCCGCCGCACCGACAACCACGGTGAAAACCCGCGCGCGTCCCAGACGGTCCGAGAGCCTCCCGATCCACGGTGCGCTGAATACGGTGAGAACACCGCCGATGATGTAAACCACCGCGAGGTGGCTCTCGGGAAATTTCAGGTTGAAAACCAGGTGGGGTGAGAGAAACGGGATCATGGTGAAGTGGCCGAATACCAGCGACACCATGAGCGAAAGCGCGCTCCAGGCATTGCGGTCGCGAAGAAGGGTGAGAAAGTTGCTCCACGAAGCCGGACGGCCCGCGGAGAGGTGACCGCGCACGGGCGGCAGGCAACTCCACAGCAGAATCAGGACGACGAGCGACATCCCCGCGAGGAGGAAAAACGGCGTTTCCCAAACAAACTGCTGGGCGAGAAAGAGGCCGAAGGGAACGCCGAACGCCGCGGCGGCCGAGAACGCCGTCATTACAATCCCCATCGCCTCGCCCCGGCGTTCGATGGGAATGAGATCCCCGACCATCGCGAGAATGATTGTGCTCGAAACACCGCCAAACGCCCCGCAGACGGCGCGCGCGACGAGCAGTTCCGCAGACGTCGTCGCCAGCGCACAGCCCAGGGTCCCGAGAAGAAATCCGGAATACGCTGCAAGCAGCACCGTCCGGCGGTCGTAACGGTCGATGAACGGTGCCAGCAGGAGGCCGACCACTCCGGCCATCGTGGTGTAGGCGGCGATCAGAACACTGAATGCCGGAGCCGACAGCGACAGCTCGCGCATCAATTGCGGGCCGAGGGGCATCATGATCATGAAGTCCATGATGTGGGTGAACTGCACCGCCGCGAGGAGGATCAGAAGCCAGCGCTCGGACAATTCAAAATGGGGTCTTCCGCTCATTCCGCCGACTTCGCAGGAAAGATTTTCCGTTCCACGCGGGAGCGGGAGCCTGGAACGGGACGAGGAACGGGCATCCCGATTTCTCGACGATCCCGGGCCCCGCGGCAACTCCGAAGCGATGACATTGTGACACGGAATCGGTTCCCGCTGTCCAATTGCGCGGAGATTTGAGGTTGGTCTGCGGACCGGACGGCATTATCCTCCGAGCATTCTCAGGCCATGGAACTGCTGGTGTAGTTTTTGTTCGGAGCGGTGGGCATTGCGATTTTTTCAGGGCTGTCCCGGGCCTCAAAACGACTCGATGGAGCAGACGGCGGGACGACGGTCGAGTTCTCCGAGCACAGCGATGGCGATAGCGGCGGTGGGGATGGCGATTGATTTGTCTCGGCCTCCGGCTGGAGCCGGGCAGAATCAACCTCCTTTTATGAAACTTGAGCAAAACCAGACTTGGAAAACTCCGGATGGGATTTTTCTCCGCATCGTCCAACTGGAGCGGCTGGAGGTTCAATACAAGGAGTTCACGGACTTGAAGGCGGGCCTCGGCAAGCACCACCATGTGTCCAAAAAAACGTTCTGTCGGCTGGTCAAGGGAGCCGAGCTGTTAACGCCGGATCAGGTGCGTGAACTCGCGCGGGCCTGATCAGCGAAGGTAGCGGCGCAGGCCGTCGGCGACGGATTTTTTCAACGCTTCGACGTGCCCGCAGACGAATTCCGTGGGGTCGAGTGCGGGGTCTTGCACGAGAGGCAGGAGGTCCATGGCATAGGTAACCGAGTCCGCCGCATCGCTGGCGTGGGAATTGAAAAACGTGGCATTGGCGCGGCGACGGCCTTCCACGGCGAGGTCGTAGCGTTTTCCGCCCGCGATCTGGGAGTCGAACAAACTGTTCAGCCGCCGGGCGAGGTCATCATGCCCCGTGGTATCGAGGAGGATTTTTTGGTCGTCGGCCAGCCAGTCCAGTCCGCGCCAGCCTTCGCATCCATAGACCGCCGTCGGCCGGTCGGCCTCCGGAAGCGCGCGAAGTGCGGCGAGAAGCGCGGCGAAGACGGCGAGGTGGGATTCGTGTTTGTCGGCCGGATTGTGCGTGTAAACGACGCGCGGCTTGCTGGCTTGGAGGATTCTGAGAAGTTCCTTTTGCAGCCGGTGGTCGGCGGGGTCCTTGATGGCGCGGCTCGGGAGATCCAGCTGGATCATGATGCCGTAGCGGCCCTCATCGGCGGCGCGATTTTGCTCGTCCCGCCGCACGGCCTTCATTTCCTCATCGGTGAAACTGGCATACGGTCCGGTGCGGGAACTCCCGCCGCCGTCGGAACAAATCACCCCGCCGAACCAGCGGTCGGGGGCGTTGAGGCACTCGACGATTCCATGAAACGCCATGAACTCCAGGTCGTCCTGATGCGCTCCGACGCCCAGGTGGGTACACCGTGAGAGGGCGGCGTCCTCGGGGAGGCCGTCGGGAACGTGGACGCGGGCGAGGGACATGGCTCAGGCCTTCCCGTGAACGCCCGCCGCGACCTTCAGGCGCAGGCCGTTGAGCCGGATGAACCCGGTGGCGTCGTCCTGATTGTAAGCTTGCGTGGGGTCGGCCTCCATGGTCGCCATGTGCGGGTTGTAGAGGCTGACTGGGCTCTTGCGTCCGGCTGCATGAATGCCGCCTTTGTAAAGCTTCACGCGAACTGTGCCGGTGACGTTTTTCTGGGATTCGGTGACGAGCGCCTGGATCGCCTCGCGCTCCGGTGCAAACCAGAACCCGTTGTAAACGAGCGCACTGTATTTCGGAATAAGACTGTCCCGCAGGTGCATGACCTCGCGGTCCATCGTGAGCGATTCCATCTGCCGGTGGGCGAAGTGAAGGATCGCGCCGCCGGGCGTTTCATAGACACCACGACTTTTCATCCCGACGAAACGGTTCTCGACCATGTCGACCCGTCCGACGCCGTGGACTCCGCCGAGTTTGTTGAGCAGGCGCATGACGCCGAGCGGATCAAGCGACTCTCCATTGACCGCCACGCAAAGACCGCATTCAAATTCCAACTCGACGAGTTCCGGCTGGTCCGGCGCATCTTCGGGAAGGACGGAGAGCGTGGTGAAATAGTCACGGTTCTTCAGATCCCCGGCGTCGTACCACGGGTCTTCCAAAATGCCCGCCTCGTAGCTGATGTGGAGGAGGTTGCGGTCCATCGAATACGGCTTTTTGGCACTGGCCGCGACCGGCACACCATGGGCCTCGGCGTAGGCGATCATCTCCGCCCGGCCGGGGAACTTTTCGCGGAAGCGGGCATCGCGCCACGGGGCGATAACTTCGATATCGGGAGCCAGCGCGGCGGCGGTGAGTTCAAAGCGGACCTGGTCATTCCCCTTGCCGGTGGCTCCGTGTGCAACGGCGGAAGCGCCTTCCAAGCGGGCGATCTCGACCATGCGTTTCGCAATCAACGGGCGGGCAATGCTGGTTCCCAGCAGGTATTGCCCCTCGTAAATGGCCCCGGCTTGGAGCATCGGAAAAATGAAGTCGCGCGCGAACTCCGCCTGCAGATCGTCGACGAAACACTTCGAGGCCCCCGTCCGCAGGGCTTTCTCCTCCAGCCCGTCGAGCTCTTCCGCCTGACCGACATCCGCACAGAATGCGATGATTTCGGCTCCGTAGGTTTCTTTGAGCCAGTTCAGAATCACCGAGGTGTCGAGGCCCCCGGAATACGCGACAACGATCTTTTTCATGATCGCGAGAGCTTGGCGGGCAGCGGAGATTTTCGCAATCCGGGAAATCGCCCCGGGGACCGAACGATCCTAATAATCGGCGCCCGCAAGGCCGGGATGGTCCACAGAAGTGAGTTTCCAGTCCCACGGCTTCCAAGAGTCACGCCGCCAAGAAAATGTCATTTCGTCCGTCTGGGCATTGACGTGATTCATCACGATCTGGGCGATGGCATTGCCGTTCCCGCTGATTCGCGGCCGCGTGCGGACCGTGGCCAGGCGATCTTGGGCGGAAACCGTCATGGGCTCCGTCGTGATCTCCAGTACGAAAAACGATCCCAGCCACTCCGAGGCGGTGCTGATGGCTTGCTCACGGGTCATTCCCCAGCAGTCCTTGTAGTTCGGGGCGAGAAACGTGGAGGCGGTCTTCCAATCGCGCCGTTCGCCGGCCTCAACGAAGCGCGCAAACGCTTTCTCCAACTGGCGCCGGGGTTGGAATTCCCAAAGCGCCCAACCGAGCGTGAACGCCGCCAAAAGGACCGGCACGACAGCGAGCGTGCGGCGCGACACGGAAAACGATGGCATGGGACGTTGTATCGCACGGATTTCCCCCTCCGGAAATCGGAAACTCGCGGGCTTCCGGATTGCCAACTCTCCACGGCCTCGCCATGATTCCGACCGTCGCCCCTATGAAAATCCCACTGCTGCTAACCGCGTTCCTCGCCACGATGCCCTTCGCCGCCGCCCAAGAAGATCCGGTGGCCTTCGACAACGAGGAGGGGCACACGCGTTTCTGGACCTACTATAATCCGTATCCTTCGAATTACATCGGATCGAGCCAGTGGCGGGAGGGGGATGTTTTGACCGGCGATTGGTGGGGCATCCGCAACTACCTCGACGACAGCGGAATCGAGATCTCGGCGAGCTACACCAACAACATCGCCGGAAACCCTGTCGGCGGACAAAGCGCCGGGTTCACCTACACCGACAACATCAGCTTCGGCCTCGAACTCGACATGGAAAAACTGATCGGGTGGGACGGACTCACATTCGTCGTGAGCGGCCTGAATCGCGCCGGCTCCAGCCTCTCGCAGGAGAATATCGGCAACCAATTCACCGTCCAACAGGTCTTCGGCGGACAGACCGCCATGTTTTACGCTCTTGTCCTCGAGCAGAAACTTCTGGAGGACAAAATCAGCATCAAGGCCGGGCGGTTCGCCACCGGAGACGACTTTGCCTCGTCGCCGATTTACTGGCTCTACATGAACAACGGCATCGACGGGAACCCGCAGGCGCTCCCGGTCAACACCCAGTTCTCCGCTTACCCGTGGGCGGTCTGGGCCGCGCGTGTCCGCATCGATCCCACACCGGAGTTCAATGCCATGCTCGGCATCTATCAGGTCTCGACCCGCGTCTTTGACCGCGAATATCACGGACTCGACTGGAGTATCCGCGAGGATGATGGCGTGCTTATGCTCGGCCAGATCGGGTGGACTCCGGAGTTTTTCAAAAGGCCCGTCACAGTCAGCTCCGTGCCGGACGGCAAATCGGTCGCTGAAGGCAAATCCGTTTCCACCGGCAAAAGCATGAAGTCGGTCGTGCCACACACGCAAATGAAGGGGCTGCCCGGTCACTACTGGTTCGGTGCCTATTATTCACCGTGGCAGTTCGCTCAATTCGGCACGACGGATATGGCACGCCATTCCTACGGCTTTTACTGGCATGCCGACCAAATGGTTTTCCAAGAAGCTCCCGGCAGTGACGAGGGGTTGACCCTCTGGTCGGCCTTTGTCCTCTCGCCCCAGCAAAACATCGCCAAACTCCCGTTCCAGGTGAACGCCGGCATTGTTTACAAGGGACTTCTTCCAACGCGGGAAGAAGACGAGTCGGTGCTCGGTTTCGTGTATGGCAAATTCAGCAGCGATTATGCCGGGACGGTCGCCGATGC
>CAZEYT010000067.1:0-15625 GCA_964516295.1 uncultured Chthoniobacterales bacterium
CGGAGCCCTTCCGCCGCCGACTGCGAACCTCCAACATGTCCGAATCCCTCAACCTTCGCATCAAACGCAGAACCCGCGTTGCCTCCCTCTTCCCAAACGAAGCCTCTCTCCTCCGCCTCGTCACCTCCATCCTCATCGAAACCTCCGAAGAATGGGAAACCGGCCGCGCCTACCTCCCTCTCCCTTCAAACCCTTAACCCAACAACCCACACTCAATAAAACGCCACTCCACCCCTCATCACCCGACCACTTTTACAGAAATCTTGTTGCTTAGCCCAGCGATTCGCCCAGAGGCCGGTTGCCTGCGTATAGAAGCGTTCGTTTGATTGTGCTTCCCGCGAACTACGCATGAGCTGCGTTTCTGAAGCGGAATCGATGATGTTTTGTTTGGTATAAATCCCTGTTATTCAAGAATTTAAAATGTATATTTACCTGTATTTTTAAACTCCCACAGCCCTCTTAGCAATCACCTCAATGACCTTTTCGAGTCCCTGATTCTGCTCGGCTGCGACGGGAATGACTTGGAGTTTTGGAAAACGCTGTTTGAACGCCTTCAAATTATCCGCAGAGTCTGCGATATCCATTTTGTTGGCAATGATACTGGCCGGGCGTTTGGCCAAAAGTGGGTCGTAGAGCTTCAGTTCTTTTTTTAGCGATTGATAGTCATCGATGGGATTCCGTCCCTCGCTCCCTGCCATGTCCAAGACGAAAAACAGGAAGCGGCAGCGGACGATGTGGCGGAGAAACTCGTGTCCGAGGCCTCGGTTCTCGTGCGCCCCGTCAATGAGGCCCGGGATATCCGCAACTGTTGCACGACCGTATTCCGGGAGATCAACCACGCCGACAATCGGATGGAGTGTCGTGAAGGGATACGGGGCGGTTTTCGGGTGCGCTGCCGAGATTTTCCCGAGGAGGGTGGATTTGCCGGCGTTGGGATATCCGACCAAGCCCACATCGGCGATGGTGCGGAGTTCAAAAACAAACCATCCTTCCTCACCCGGATACCCTTTGGTGTGTTGCCGTGGGACGCGGTTGGTTGAGCTTTTGAAGTGGGTATTCCCCTTCCCGCCATCGCCGCCGACGGCGAGAACAAACTGCTGGCCCGCCTCCGCGAGGTCGGCGATGGGTTCGGACTCCACGGGGTCCTTGGGAGCCTGCCCGGCCCGAAAAACAAGCGTTCCGACCGGGACTTTGATGATGGTATTCGCGGCGCTGCGGCCGTGTTTGTTTTTTCCCTTTCCGTGGGCACCGCGGCCGGATCTGAGGAGCGGCTCGAAGAAGAGGGCGACGAGACTGGCCGTATCGTGGCTGGCCTCGAGAATGATGTCCCCTCCCCGTCCACCGTCCCCGCCGTCCGGCCCTCCGTGGGGAATGAATTTTTCGCGGCGGAAACTGCAGCAGCCATTGCCTCCGTCGCCAGCTTTTGCGTGGATACGGATATTGTCGACGAACTTCATGCGCCGCAGGGTGCCTGAGGCGACAGCCGGAGTCGAACCGAATCGCAACGGCCCGGATTCGGTCGTTCAGTAGGTGAACAATTCCACGTCCGGAACAGTCTGCCCCGAAGCGGCCCGAAAAGCACGGCCGATTTTGGCTTGGACGTGAGGCGTGAGCCATCGCCCCTTGCAGGCCCGAGCTACCATTTTATGGGTAATCTGTTCGGTCGATGCGGCAACGAGATCGGCTGCTCGCAGGCTGGCCTCTGCCATCAACCTCGAGATCGGCTGTTCTCCCAAGTTTCGTTCCGGACTGGTCATTTTCGAAACTCTGCCTAGATTGTCGGGATGTTGAAACCTCTTTTCCCCTTGGCGATGGCCGCTCTTCTGGCCTCGGCAGGTGTAGTTATGGCACAAAATGCACTCGAAACGGGCAAGGCTTTCCTTGCCGAAAACGCAAAAAAACCCGGAGTCCAAGAGACAAAATCCGGGCTCCAATACAAAATTCTCACCGAAGGAACGGGAAAATCGCCCAAGGCGACCGATTCGGTGCTCGTCCACTATCGGGGGACGTTGTTGAACGGCACGGAATTTGACAGTTCCTACAAACGGAATGAACCGATCAGTTTCCCACTGAGCGGGGTGATTCCCGGTTGGACCGAAGGTCTCCACTACGTGAAGGAAGGGGGAAAAATCCAGCTCTTCATTCCGCCGAATCTCGCCTACGGCAAACGCGGTGCCGGTGGTTTGATTGGACCCGACGAGACCCTCGTTTTTGAAGTCGAGCTCCTGAAGGTGCTCTGACGAAGACGCCATCCCGAAGCGGCGGCGCGTGGCATGGTCCACCCGCCGCCGTTTTCATTTACCAGCTGAGGGCCGTGAGTCGGCGGGCGACCTCTTCGGCGTTGGCCCGGCTGTTGAAGGCGGAGATGCGGAAATACCCCTCACCGGCCGGCCCGAACCCGCTGCCCGGCGTGATGACGACGTTGGCCTTCTGGAGCATACGGTCGAAAATCTCCCAACTTGTCGAGCCTTGCGGGCCGCGAACCCAGATGTAGGGCGCATTGATCCCGCCAAAGGTCAGCAAGCCGCACTTTTCCGCCGCCTGGCGCAGGAGGGCGGCATTTCCCATGTAGTGCCCGATGAGCGTGCGAACCTCCGCTTTTCCGGCCTCGGAGTAAAGCGCCTCGGCGGCGCGCTGGGTGACATAACTGACGCCGTTGAATTTCGTGCTGAAACGTCGATTCCAGAGAGGGTGAAGCGGGCGGGATTCGCCGGTATTCGTGAGGCAGACCAGATCTTTCGGAACAACCGTAAACGCGCAGCGGACGCCGGTGAATCCGCCATTTTTGGAGAAACTCCGGAACTCAATCGCGCACCGGCGGGCCCCCGGAATCTCGTAGATCGAGTGTGGCACGTCGGTGTCCTGGATATAAGCTTCGTAGGCGGCGTCGAAGAGAATGACCGCGTTATTGGCCAGCGCGTAATCCACCCAAGCGGTCAATTGCTCACGGGTGGCGGTCGCTCCCGTGGGATTATTCGGATAGCAAAGATAAATCAGGTCGACTTTTTCTTTCGGAATCGCTGGAACAAAGCCGTTCTCCGCGGTGCATTCGAGATAGACGAGCCCGCTGTAGAGCCCGCGGTTGTCGCCCTCGCCGGTGTGTCCGGCCATCACGTTCGTATCGACGTAAACCGGGTAAACCGGATCCATGACGGCGATGCGGTTCTCGTGGCCGAAGATATCGAGGATGTTTCCGCAGTCGCATTTTGACCCGTCCGACACAAAGATTTCATCATCCGCCACATCGAGACCGCGCGAACGGTAGTCGTTTTCCGCGATGGCTTTGCGGAGAAACTCATAGCCCTGCTCCGGCCCGTAGCCGCGGAAGGATTCCCGGACACCGAGTTCATCCACCGCCCGGTGCATGGCTTCGCGGACCGAAATCGGAAGCGGTTCGGTAACGTCGCCAATCCCGCAGCGAATGAGGCGTGCCGCTCCATCGGGATTTGCATCCGTGAAGGCTTTGACGCGGCGGTTGATCTCCGGAAAAAGGTATCCGGCTTTGAGTTTCAAGTAGTGGGAATTGAGATGAGCCATGGAAAAAATCTGTCCTCGGCCGAAGCCCGGTCGAGCGGGCCAATCAAAACGATTCCTGGCCGGGTGACAACGCGAAATCCGACCCGGCCTTCACCAAAAAAAAACGCCCGGTGTTCAGACCGGGCGTTTTTTAAATGATCAGACGATTCAGGCGATGGCGGTCTGATAGTTGGCCTCGGCCGCCTCCCACGAGACAACATTCCAGAAGGCCTTGAGGTAATCCGCACGGCGGTTCTGGTAGTTCAGGTAGTAGGCATGCTCCCAGACGTCACAGCCGAGAACCGGGATCCCCGGGCATTCGGCGATTCCGGTCATGAGCGGGTTGTCTTGGTTGGGCGTCGAACAAATGCAGAGCGACTTGTCGGCCTTGACTGAGAGCCACACCCAGCCACTGCCGAATCGGGCGAGACCGGCGGCTTCGAATTTAGCCTTGAATTCGTCGAAACTGCCGAAGGTCTTGGTGATCGCCTCGGCAAGGGAGCCGGTGGGAGCCCCTCCGGCGGATGGGGCCATGAGTTTCCAGAAAAACGAGTGGTTCCAGTGTCCGCCACCGTTGTTGCGAACCGCTCCGCGAATCGCTTCCGGGACGGCCGGGATATTGGCAATCAGCTCATCGATGGACTTCGAAGCGAAGTCCGGAGCGCTTTCGAGAGCCTTATTGAGGTTGGTGACGTAGGTGGCGTGGTGCTTGCCATGGTGGATTTCCATGGTCTTGGCGTCGATGTTGGGTTCCAGCGCGGTGGCTGCGTACGGCAGACTTGGGAGTTCGAATGGCATGGTTTTTTGAATAGTAGTTGAGCTCGAAACGTAGAATGCGTTCCGCGTGTTGCAAGCCCGTTGTTCAAGCCCCGATGTTGGAACCCGGGTTGTCGTCGAAATGGATGGCCCGAAAAACCGCCTCGCAGGTCGCCGGCGAACCCAGACGGATCTCCGCCCCGTCCGGCCGCAGCGAGGCAATGGCATCGCGAAGGGCCTCGCGGACAGAAATCGCGAGCATCAACGGAGGTTCACCGACCGCCTTGCTTCCGTTAATCGTTCCGGCCTGGGCAGCG
This sequence comes from uncultured Chthoniobacterales bacterium, assembly GCA_964516295.1. Classification (GTDB taxonomy): domain Bacteria; phylum Verrucomicrobiota; class Verrucomicrobiia; order Chthoniobacterales; family Terrimicrobiaceae; genus CAZEYT01. The sequence goes on from CAZEYT010000067.1 coordinate 4,590, forward strand.
TCACGGAGAAAGGCGACGCGAAAATCAGGCGGCGTGTCACCGATGCTGGGAATCCGATAGGTGCTGGCACCGTGCGAAAGCAGTCGGCCTTGGGCATTCCAAAGGAGCTCTTCGCCGGTGAGCCAGCCCATGCCTTGGATAAACCCGCCCTCGATCTGCCCGCGGTCAATGCCTTCGTTCAGACTGCTTCCGACATCATGCAGAATATCCACGCGCAGCACCCGGGAGTGTCCGGTGTGGATATCGATTTCGACCTCGCTCACCGCGGCACCACAGGCGAAATAGAAAAAGGGTTTTCCACGTCCCCTCGCCCGGTCGTAGTGGATCTCCGGCGTGCGATAGTAGCCGGTGGCACTGAGGGAAATCCGCCGCAAATAGGCCTCCGCAACGAGCTTGTGAAAGGGCATCGCGACCGCCCCTCCGCAGGAAACCGTCCCCTCGCAAAAAATCACCTTTTCCACGGAGGCTCCGGATTCGCCACAGCTTTCCAGCATCTCCGCAGCAACGGGTGCGAGACGGGCCCGAAGCGTCTCGCAGGCATCGCGCACGGCCGCACCATTGAGGTCTGCCCCGCTCGAGGCCGCTGTCGCGGAGGTGTTCGGCACCTTGTCGGTGCGGGTTTGCATGACCTTGATTTTCGACGCCGGAATCCCGAGTTCGCGTTCGGTGACGCCCAGGATTTTTGTATAGAGTCCCTGCCCCATTTCGGTTCCGCCATGGTTCACCTGCACGGTTCCGTCGGCATAGATCAAAACCAGCGCGCCCGCTTGATTGTAAGGCGTGTAAGTAAAGGAGATTCCAAACTTCACCGGAGTCTGTGCGATGCCGCGACGGTGGGTTTTGGAGCGTGCATTGGAGGCCGTGATTTCGGCGCGCCGGCGGTCGAAGTCCGATGACGTGCGAAGTCCGGACCAAATCTGCCGGATGCGATTGTCGCCGATTTCCTGTCCGTAATGCGTGGTATTCGTCTCGCCGGTGCCGCGGTAGAGATTGCGCTCGCGAATTTCCTCCGGTCGCTGTCCGAGATGCCTCGCCACGCGGTCCAGGATTTCTTCCATGACCAGCATGCCCTGAGGGCCGCCGAACCCGCGAAAGGCTGTCTGCGATGTGAGATGGGTTTTGCACACCCGTCCGCGAAAATCGACCGCCGGGATGTAGTAGGCATTGTCCAAATGAAAAAGCGCCCGGTCGCAAATCGGCTGCGACAGATCAAGCGACCAACCACCATTGGCAAAAAGAGAAACATCCGCTGCCAGCAGATCACCGGCCCCCGAAAATCCCACGCGGAACCTGGCAAGAAACGGATGTCGCTTTCCCGTGATTTCGAAATCCTGATCGCGGTTCAACCGATACCGGCAGGGACGTCCGGTCAACTGACACGCCAGAGCCGCCAGGGCAGCGATGCCGTTTCCCTGGGTTTCCTTGCCACCAAAGCCGCCGCCCATGCGGGGACTTCGCACGACGACCTGATGACGTGGAAGTCCGAGAACCCGTGCCACGACAATTTGGATCTCGCTCGGGTGCTGAGTGGAAGAGTGAACGAGGATGCCGTCATCCTCCGATCGCTCCGCCCAGGCCGCCTGTGTCTCAAGGTAGAAATGCTCCTGTCCACCGACGGAAAAGCAGCCCTCCAAAACGCACGGCGCATTCTCCAACGCGGCCGCGGTCTCTCCCTGGCGGATGGCCGAGGTTTCCGTATGAAATGCCCCCGCCTCGATCGCCTGCTCGATGGTGACGAGGGCCGGGAGCGGCTCGTAGGAGATTTTGACCCATTTCGCCGCCGCGCGGCACGCTTCGAGTGATTCACCCACCAACGCGACGATCGGGTGCCCGATATAGGAAACCTCCGAGTCGGCCAGCAGAATCTCGTCCAATCGCGACGCCCCGATATCATTGATCCCCGGAACATCGGCCGCGGTCAGCACGGCAATTATTCCCGGAGCGCGCCGCGCGGCGTCGACATCGACGGATAAAAGACGCGCATGGGCCTCGGTCGAACACACCGGCCAGACAACGAGCGTGCCGCGCTTGAGCGCCTCGTCATCGACATAGTCTGCCGAACCGGTGACGTGCCGGGCCGTGCTCTCGTGACGATGACACGCCGCGGCCGGTGCCGGCGGGAGCGAACTCAAGGAAACACCCGCCCGCGATTCCTCCGGTTCCTGAAAAACCTTCTCCAACAATTCTGCCGTCACCGCCTTTCGAAACTCCGCCGACCCGCGCCCATCACTGATTGGTGCGACTTCATCGGCCAGAACCGCTTTGGCTTCCCGGATCGATTCGGCATTCCAAACTTTTCCCGTCAAAAACTCCCCCGTCTTCCGCGCCAGAATCGGCGTTGGACCGACCCCACCGAACCCGAGCCGCGCCCGAAGAATCCGACCTTCGGAATCCAACTCGAACCAAAAACCAGCGGAGACGATACTGATGTCCATCTCCCGACGCTTCGAGACCTTGAAGGCGCGAACGATCCTCCGCGCGGCCGATTGCAGCAGCGGCACCCGGACACTTCGCAGCACCTCGCCGGGTGCGAGGACCGTTTTTCGATAGCCGATGAAAAACTCTGCAAGGGGCACCTCACGCCGGCTCCCGGCCGACTCGAGAATCACCGAAGCATCGAGTGAAAGGAGCACCGGAGCCGTGTCACCAATCGGCGAGGCCGTGACCAGATTTCCGCCCAGAGTGGCCCGATTGCGAACCGGACGCGAGGCGAACCATCGGAGCATTTCCTGCAACGACGGAAGCGGCACGCGCGCCAGGACGTCGGTCAATGGCACGCCAGCTCCGATTTCGATTCCGGACTCGGACACCGTCAGCGCCTGCAATTCCGGCACCGCGGCGAGATGGATGAGTTTCGGAAACCTCCGGAACAGCTTCGCCACATCGACACCAAGTTCCGTGCCACCGGCCAGAAGACGGGCCTCGGGATGCTTCTCCATCAACTCGAAAAGCTCACCGAGCGAGGTCGGTCGGAAAAACGCCTCGCCGGTGTTTTCCACATGTTCCGACAGAGCCCCCGGTCCCTCGCCGGCCAACAACGTGCCAAACGGATCGCATTTCTTTTCCGCCGCCGGTGTTTCCACCCAGGCCCGCACCGCCGCATCGCGAATCGGCCGGTATCCCGTGCAGCGACAAAGGTTGCCGCAGAGATGGTCGTTCAAATCATCGAGCGTGCCGATGTCCTCGCGGTAATAGCCCTCGAACAGCGAGGCAATGAAGCCGGGCGTGCAATAGCCACACTGCGAACCATAACCATCCGCCATCGCGGCCTGCACCGGATGGAGTCCGTTTTTTCCGATGCCTTCGACGGTCCAAACCTCCTTGCCGGCCAGCGTCGGCAGAAGCGCGATACAACTGTTGATCGAGCGAAACGTCCGAGCTCTGTCCACATCCCGGTCGATCACCACCACGGTACACGCCCCGCAATCGCCCTCCGCACACCCTTCTTTCGCCCCGGTCAGATGACGCCCGCGCAACCAATCCAGAAGCGTCGTGTTCGCATCAAGCCCGGAAATCGTCACCGCCTCGCCATTGAGATGGAGGGAAAACGTCATCATGCAGCGCAGACCAGCATCGGGGAGAAAACGGACGGGAGCAATGTCATGGAGAGCTTTTCCCCGAGCACATTCCGCGCCAAAACAGCTCTGCCCCCGACACGGCAATCCGGGATCCACCGCCCGGAATTGGACTTTCCACCGGGAGGCTGGCGCGGCATTGTTCGGGAGGATGACTCTTCGGGAAATCAATGTCGCCGGGCGGTCGGAATTTGTGGCCGCGCTCGGAGCCGTCTTCGAGCATTCCCCCTGGATCGCCGAAGCCACGTGGGAAAAACGACCCTTTGCCTCACGGGAGGATCTGCACCGGGCCCTGTGCGCGACCGTGCGGGCTGCCGGCGAGGGACCGCTTTTGGATCTCATCCGCGCCCATCCGGACCTCGTCGGCCGCCTGGCTCAAGCGGGCGCTCTCACGGCCGAGTCGAATTACGAACAGTCCGCGGCCGGCCTCCTCGCGCTGGATTCGGAAACAAAAGCCCGCTTCGGGCACCACAACACCGCCTACCGCGAGCGGTTTGGATTTCCATTCATCATTTGCGCGCGGTTGAACTCGACCGACACCATACTCGACGCTTTTTCGCACCGCTTGGAAAATTCGCGTGAGACGGAGCTTCAAACCGCCTGGACGGAGATTCAGAAAATTGCCGCCCTTCGACTGGCGGACATTGTCAAAGATTTGTGAAAAAATTCCCGTGCAGTTCGCGGGTGGAATCCACTAGTTTCGCCGAAGTTTGATTCTCATCAATGACAGCTACCACCGCTGAGGCCCCCCTCGCCCACTCTGATCACGCTCACGACCATCACGTGGGTTTCTTTCGCAAATACCTCTGGACCTACGATCACAAGATGATCGGTCTCCAGTATCTCTGGACCGCGCTTTTTTTTCTTCTCATCGGCGGCGGTCTGGCACTCGGTGTCCGCTATCAACTCGCTGTTCCCGGCGCTCAGATCCCGCTCATCGGCCAATTTCTGCCCTCGACGATTGCGGTGGACGGGGCGCTCGTCCCCGGCGGTTACAACATGCTCGTGACGATGCATGCGACCGTCATGGTGTTTTTTGTCATCATGCCGCTCCTCATCGGAGCCTTTGGAAATTACCTGATCCCGCTTCAAATCGGCGCGGGTGACATGGCGTTTCCGCTGCTGAACGAGCTCAGCTATTGGCTCTATGTGTTGTCCGGAATTGTGCTCATGGCAGCCTTTTTTGTGCCTGGCGGCGCGCCCAATACCGGTTGGACAGCCTATGCACCACTTAGCTCGGTCGCCGCCTACAATGGCGTTCAGATCGGTCAGAGTCTTGGGCCATCGCGATCTTTATCAATGGTCTCTCCTCCATCGCCGGGGCCACGAACTACATTACGACCATCGTGAACATGCGGGCCCCGGGCATGAAGATGTTCCGCCTTCCGCTCCCGGTGTGGTCGCTCTTCATCACCGCGATCCTCCTCCTTCTCGCCGTCCCGGTTCTCTCGGCCGCCGGGGCCATGCTCTTCGCCGATCTGAACCTCGGCACGAGCTTCTTCTCACCCGCCGGGGGCGGTCAGCCGCTTCTCTGGCAGCACCTCTTCTGGTTCTTTGGTCATCCGGAAGTTTACATCATGATCCTTCCGGCCATGGGTCTCGCCTCGGAGATCATCGCCGTCCACTCGCGCAAACCGATCTTCGGCTACAAAGCGATGGTCTGGGCGATGGTGGCCATCGGTTTCCTCGGTTTCGTCGTCTGGGGCCACCACATGTTTGTCAGTGGCATGAACCTCACTCTCAGCGCGACGTTCTCGGTCTCGACGATGATCATCGCCGTGCCATCGGCCATCAAGACGTTCAACTGGCTGGGCACGGTCTGGCGGGGTTCGATCGAGTTCACCACGGCGATGTGTTTCGCCCTCGCCTTCGTTTCCATGTTCGTCATTGGCGGCCTCAGTGGCATTTTCATGGCCTCGACGCCGGTTGACCTCTTCGTCCACCACACCTATTTCATCGTCGCCCACATTCACTACGTCCTCTTCGGCGGCAGTATCTTTGCGGTCTTTGCAGCCATCTATTTCTGGTTCCCGAAAATGTTCGGCCGGATGATGAGCGAAGGCTGGGGCAAGGTTCACTTTGTCCTCACCTTTGTCTTCTTCAACCTGACCTTCTTCCCCATGCACAATCTCGGCCTCGGCGGAATGATGCGCCGCATTGCAGATCCGATGGTCTATGAGCACCTGCGCCAGCTGCAACCGCTCAACCAGCTCTCAACCATCGGAGCCATGGGCCTCGGGCTGACGACACTCATTTTCCTCGGCAACATGATCTGGGCGCTCACCAAGGGAAAACCCGCTCCCGCCAACCCCTGGCACGCCAACACGCTCGAGTGGACGGTTCCTTCGCCTCCCGGACACGGAAATTTCCCGAAGACCCCCGTCGTCTATCACGGGCCTTACGAATACAGCGTTCCCGGCATCGAAAAGGATTACCTGCCTCAAACCGAGCCGGCTCCTGAGAACGCCCGCTTGGAATCCCACTGAGTCCCGCGCGATGACCCAGCGGTTGGACAACTTCGGACCCGGACGCCACGGCGTTCATATCTGGTCCGTGCTCACGCTCCTCGCCACGTTTTTCCTGCTCTGCAGTGGAGGCATCGTGACCTCCAAAGGCGTTGGCATGGCCGTGCCGGACTGGCCAACCACATACGGTTACAATATGTTCTTTTTCCCGTTTGAACGCTGGGTCGGCGGGATTTTCTACGAGCACTTTCACCGCCTCGTCGCTTCCGGGGTCGGGCTCATGACCATGATCCTCGCTGCCTGGTTGCTGATGGTCGAGCCTCGCCGCTGGGTGAAGATTCTCGGTTTCGCCGCCTTCGTCGGCGTCTGCATCCAAGGCCTGCTCGGCGGCCTGCGGGTGACCCTTTACAAGGACGAACTCGGCATTTTCCATGCTCTCCTTGCCCAGTCGTTTTTCTGCACGATTGGCATCCTCGCCGTTTGCACCAGCCGGCGGTTTGCCGAAGGGCGGTGGGACGTGCTCGCCCCGGATTCCGTTTTGAGAAAACTGGTCATCGCCTCGACCGTCCTTATCTTTGTGCAACTCGGGCTCGGGGCCACCATGCGACACGAACACGCCGGACTCGCGATCCCGGACTTCCCGCTCGCGTACGGTCAGATCCTCCCCGACACCTCGCCCGCAGCCATCGCAAAAATCAATGTCATCCGCGAAGCCGATGGCCAAATGCCGACGAATGCGACCTTTGTCTGGATTCAAATGCTCCACCGTTTTGTGGCGGTCGTGATTCTGGGCCTCGTCGGCTACGTGGCGTGGCGGGCCTTCTCGTTTGCCAACGAGCGCACCACCCGCGTGTGGGCAGCGGTATGGGCCGCCGCCGTTCTGCTCCAAGGCGGTCTCGGGGCTTGGACCATCTGGTCAAACAAAGCTGCCGATGTCGCCACGGCCCACATGGCCTTGGGAGCCCTCATCCTCCTGCTCGGTGTCGTCTTCTCCTTCCGTCTCTCCCGCTCCGCCGATCTCTCCCGCTTCCGCAATCCCGAACCCCGGCCCGTTCCCGCCGGCATCGCATGAAATCCGTCACCGCGATCGAAGAATCCCGCCCCGAATCACTCGTCAGCGACGTGATGACGTTGGTGAAAGCGCGGCTTTCCCTGCTGGTTTTGATCACGACCCTGGTCGGCTTCCTCATTGGCTGGCGCGGTCCGCTCGATTGGATCCTCCTCACCGCCACACTGGTCGGCACGGCCCTTTGCGCCGGCGGAGCCGCCGCTTTGAACCAATGGTGGGAACGCGACCTCGATGCCCGGATGAAACGCACCCGGAATCGTCCGCTGCCATCCCGCCGCCTCCAACCAGTCGATGCGCTGCTTTGTGGTGTTGTTTTCTCGCTCTCCGGGTTGGCGATCCTCGCCGGCTTTACGAATCTTCGGGCGACCTTTCTGGCGTTTGCGACGATTGCGATTTACATCCTCGTTTACACACCCATGAAGCGGGTGAGCTCGCTGAATACGCTCGTCGGGGCCATTCCCGGAGCCCTCCCGCCCCTCATCGGCTGGCTCGCCGCACGCGGCTCTTACCAACTCGAAGGCTGTCTGCTTTTTGCAATCCTCTGGTTCTGGCAAATGCCGCACTTTCTGGCCATCGCGTGGATGTATCGCGAAGACTATGCCAACGCCGGCTGCGTGATGCTTCCGGCCACCGATCCCGACGGCTCCCTCACCGCCCGCCAATCGCTTCTCTACGCCCTCTGCCTGCTGGTCATTTCGCTCCTGCCGGGACTGATGGGCTTCAATTCCCCGGTCTATTTCTTCGGAGCGCTTGTCTTGGGCACGGTCTTCGCCGGATACGCCCTGAAGTTTCTCATGAACCGCGACCGCAATGTCGCCCGGAAGTTGTTTTTCGCCTCCATCCTTTACCTCCCGCTGCTTCTCGGCCTTCTGGTCGCCACCAAGCAATGAGCCGCAAAAATCTCGTGCTCCTTCTTTCTCTCTGGCTTTTCGCACTCGGCATTGCCGGAACCGTTTTTTATCTCATGATCCTTCGCGGCCCCGCCGTCACCCCCTGAATTTTTTTATGTCCAGCGCCACCATCACTCACGAATCCCACGAGCATCACGGAGCCAGCGCTTCGACGGCCAAGTTCGGCATGATCATGTTTCTCATCTCCGAGGGCATGCTCTTCGCCGGCCTCATCAGCGCCTACGTCGTCCTGCGCTGGACCGAGGGAGGATTTCCCTGGCAACCAAATTCCGTCTGGCCCCCGGCGGGCTATCCGCACCTGCCGGTTCTTCTGACCAGCATCAATACCGTTTTTCTCGTCGCCAGCAGCTTCACGCTCCACTTCGGCGAAGTCGCCGTGAACCGTGGAAAATCCGGACTCGCCTGGATTTTTGCCACCATCGTCCTCGGCTCGCTCTTCGTCGGCATCCAATGCTACGAGTGGATGCACCTCCACCACGAGGGCCTTTGGTTCAACAAGGGCGGCGTCTATGGATCGTCGTTCTTCGTGATCACCGGATTCCACGGCCTCCACGTGGCCGTCGGTGTTCTTCTCATTGTCTGGTGTTTCCTGCGTCAGGCGTTCACCCGGTGTTTCACTCCCACGCGGCACGCCGCGCTGGCGAATGTTTCCCTCTACTGGCACTTTGTCGATGTCGTCTGGATCTTCCTCTTCATCCTCCTCTACTGGATCTGACCTCCCGCCGCGGCGCGGACTCCCTCACGGGGCCCTGATCGTCTTTCTGCTCGTGACGGTCGTCGTGGCGTTTGCTTACAAGAGCCTCAAGGACGTCCGCCCGGCCTCCACACCCGCCCATCTCGAGCGGGTTGCGCCGGTCCCGCCGTTTCAGCTCACGGCCCAAGACGGACGCCCCTTCACCGGCGAGGATCTGAAGGGAAAAATCTGGATCGCGAACACCATCTTCACCCGGTGCCAAGGCCCCTGCCCGGTGATGACCGCCCGCATGGCCGAGCTGAATAAAAAACTCGCGAAGGTCTCGGACGACGTCGCACTCGTCAGCCTTACCGTCGATCCCGACTATGACAACCCGACGGTCCTCGCCGAATACGGCGAGAAAGTGGGAGCCGACCCGGCACGATGGAAGTTTCTCACCGGCCCCAAAGATCAAATGGAAGCACTCGTGGTCAAAGGTCTCCTCCAACCCCTCGCCAAAGAACCCGATGGCACCCCCGCCCACTCCACCCGCTTCATCCTCGTCGACCGCGACGGCTGGCTGCGCGGGTTTCAGGACGGCAACGATCCCGAACTGGTCCAAAAAGTGCTCATGGACATCGGCGACCTCCTCCGCGAGAAGCCGACTTCCTGAGCCCCTTCTCGGCGGGCACGTGCAGGCAAAGATTTCGACAATTCTCAAAGCCCAGGCGAAGGGCCTGAGTGGATAAATCCACACTGTCGAACAGTAACCCAACCCGCCAAAACCACCGCTTCTCCGGCTGAACCACCCGGTCGACACCTTGAACCACCCGGTCGACGGAAAAAATCCGCTGCCCGTCTCGTAAGCGCAAGTTCCTGATTTTCAACGAGTTGCCTATTGCGCGCAACCCAGAGCGTGTTCGGATTGGCTTGAAGTCACGAAGAGGTCATCGGCGTCTCTGCATTTCGATTGTCCGAAGGGAATCGTCCCGCCAAAAACTCAGTCTCTCTACGATGCGCAGCCTCCCCGCCTCCATGCCTCTTGCCCGCCATTTTCCTACGGGCGGCGATCGCTTTGAGATCCCGGCCTCGGTCCAATGAACGCCGCAGAGATCGAAGAAGCGATTTCCTACCTCGCCGGGCAGCCATTCGACCCGATAGAGTTTCCCTACGCGTTTTTGGAAGCCTTTGGCAACAAGATGACCACAATTCAGCGGCTCAAGAGCGGAAGCACCAATCAGTCGGACATCGGTGGCGTCCTCCAGAGGAGTAATATCCACATCAAAGTTTGCGCCCCCGGCGAGGTGGCGGAGACACTCCGAGCCCTGCGGGAAAGTCCCAAAACGGCCTCGCAGAAGGTGAAATTCATCCTTGCAACCGATGGCATCGATTTCCAAGCCGAGGCCTTGGAGGGCGAGGGCGAAACCCTCGCGTGCAACTTCCCGGATGTCGCCGACCACTACGGCTTCTTTCTCTCCCTCGCCGGATATGACGCGCCCCGTGAGCGCGCGGATCGATGGTGGAAGCGATGCAATTTCCTCCTCCGAGAGGGCAAGGCTCCACGCCCGTCGGGGATCCTCGCGGATGGTCCGGGACAACTCCGCCCTCCGCGCGGTTGCCAGCCGTGTTCCCTCTGCCAAAGTCGCTTCGGGTAAACCGGACTTTGAGGATTGCTCAAGCCAGGCCTCGAATGAGGCAAAGATCGGTGCAACCGCCGGCAAGGTCACGGTCTCACGAACCGCCTTCGGCTAGGCAAACATCCCACGCGGTTCGCCCCCACCGCGGAACGGGTCGTGACGCGAACGTGGCCCGTCACGATAGCAACCGCCGGCGACGGGTTCGGCGCATTCTTGGTTGTGCGGAGCGAAACGAGCAAACCACTACCCGCAAAGGCAAATGGTATGACAGTGAGAGAAATCAGTGAGAGAAATTCGTGTCAGCATGGAGGGATAGGGTCCGGGGCATTGCCCAGGTTGACCCTTAAGAAGTGACGAAGTTTCTCCCTCTATAAAGGGACAAGCATGCGATCGACGCAAAGCCCGAATTGTCCGTGCACAGAGGCTGATATCGGATGCGAGTCCGGGTCGTTAAGCAAACGGGAATCTCTGCGTTTTGCGGCGCAAGGACCGGCAGCGTATCTTATCGCGTGAAGCGTTCCTTAAAACGTCGCCCGCGGATAGGCGCCCCAGAGAAGAACAGAAACCATCCGACGGACTTCTGATGCCGACATGGGGCGTTTCCGTGCGGTGTCGACAATAGCTTCGAGAAGCCTTAGCAAAGTCGGCGAATCGGCGGAGTGAATCTCGCCCTGGGGAAACTGGGGAAACTGGGGGTCAGTGTGCA
>CAZEYT010000068.1:0-15410 GCA_964516295.1 uncultured Chthoniobacterales bacterium
AGCGGTCATTCCCACCCGCGGCCTCATCGGATTTGAAACCGATCTCGTGAACGTAACCAAGGGTCACGGCATTGCGTCCCATCTCTTCAAGGAATACGGTCCTCACCGCGGCGAGATCCCGAGCCGCAACAACGGAGTTCTCGTCTCGATGGAAGGTGGCACCAGCATGGCCTACGCCCTCGACAGCATTCAGGAACGCGGCCGCCTCTTCATCGGACCGCAGGAGGAAATCTACGAAGGCATGATCATCGGAGAAAATGCCCGCCCGGACGATATGCCGGTGAATCCCTGCAAAGCCAAAAAACTCACCAACATGCGAAGCCAGGGCGACGGCAAGGGCATTTCTCTTCAGCCGCCGCTCGTAATGAGCCTTGAGCGCTCGCTCGAGTATATCGCGCCCGACGAGTATGTCGAAGTGACCCCAAAGTCGCTCCGCCTTCGCAAAAAGATCCTGGATGCGAACATGCGCAAACGCGCGAGTTCCAAAGTTGTCTGAGACCAACGACCCGTCTGTCGTAGTGTTTCCAAGAAAGATGGGCTACAACTTGTGGCCCATCTTTTCTTTTTTCGTGGTGAGGTACCGGAGGTTGTGCGGATTCGCCACCGAACGAATCGGCAGTTGCTCCACGATCTCCAAGTCGTAGCCGACCAAGCCGACGACTTTGCGCGGATTGTTGGTCAGCAACCTCAGCTTGTGGACGCCGAGGTCTGCGAGAATCTGCGCTCCGAGACCATAGTCGCGGAGGTCTATCGGGAATCCCAGTTTTTCGTTCGCCTCGACGGTATCGAGCCCCTGCTCCTGCAGCTTGTAGGCATGGATTTTGGGTCCGAGTCCGATCCCCCGCCCTTCCTGTCGCATGTAAACGAGAACACCCGACCCGGCGGCTTCGATCTGTTTCATCGCCTGGTGCAGCTGTGAGCCGCAATCGCAACGCCGCGAGCCAAAGACGTCCCCCGTCAGACACTCGCTGTGCACGCGCACGAGAGTCGGCTTTTTCGGCGAGATTTTGCCCATGACCAAGGCCAGATGGTGATTCCCGTCGACGACCGACCGATAAAGATGCAGATCGAACTGACCGTAATCGGTCGGCATGAGAATGGACTCCTCCCGCACCACGAGTTTCTCGCTCTTGCGACGCCACGCGATGAGATCCTGGATCGAGCAGAGCTTCAGGTTGTGTTTCCGTTTGAAACGAATCAAATCTGGAAGTCGGGCCATCGAGCCGTCCTCTTTCAGGATTTCACAAATCACTCCGGAGGGATCCAGTCCCGCCAAGCGGGCCAGATCGACCGCCGCCTCGGTATGCCCGGCCCGGCGAAGAACGCCGCCCGGCTTCGCTTGGAGCGGAAAAACATGTCCCGGTTGAATAAGGGCATCGGCCCGGCTTTCGGGATCTGCCAGCACGCGAATGGTCGTCGCCCGGTCCTTGGCGCTGATTCCGGTTGAGATGCCGGTCGTTGCATCCACCGAGACGGTGAAATCCGTTTTGAAAAGCTCCCGATTGTGCGCCACCATCCGCTGCAATCCCAGGCGGGTGGCGCGCTCTTCTGTGATCGGCGCGCAGATGAGACCCCGGCCGTGTTTGGCCATGAAGTTCACCGCGGTCGGTGTCACTTTGGCGGCCGCCATCACAAGATCGCCTTCATTCTCGCGATCCTCATCATCCGTGACGACGACCATCCTCCCACGTCGAATGTCGGAAAGAACGGCGGGAATGGGATCAAACGGAGACTTCATGGATCGGACTGGAAAGATTAGCCCCGGCGATAACCGTGTTGCAAGAATGGCCTGATCCGGGAGTCGGGAAATCACCCGCCGGCCGCCACGCGGAGCAACTCGATGCGATCGCCCTCGACGAGCGACCGCGTGCTCCACTCGGACCGGCGGAGTGCTTCACCATTGTGCTCGATGAGCAGCATCGGGGCGGGAAGGCCCAGTTCATCGACCAATGCTTCGACCGTCGTCGCCACTTGGAGGTCTTTGTGTTCTCCGTTGACGAGCAGACGGATCATACAGCGCCAAGAATTCCAGCGTCCCAATCTTTCCAAACCGGATCGAGGCCAAGGCGGGACAGCGTTATTCCGACGGTCTGTGGATCGCGGTCATCGGAGATCGCGAACTGCTCGGTCGCGCTGGTTCCCCCGCTGCCTTCGACGGGACGGCCGCGGACGGTGAGGTGAAGTGACTCACGCCCCTGGCCCGTGTAGCCGCCGGGCTCTGTGTGGCTTCCCGCACTCATCATGGTCACCCCGAGCGGTGCCACGACATCGCGAAGCTGCGACGGCTCGCGCGTGCTCAACACGATGCCCACGGTTGGAAACGAAAGGCGGAACGCACATAGGAGCTGGATAAACTCCCGATCTGCCAGCGGGTGGCGGGGCGTAAACTCCCCGGCGGACGGGCGCATGCGGGGAAAACTCACCGTGATCTGAGATTTCCAACATACCCGCTGGATGTATTCCAAATGTGCGGCGAGTGCGAGAGCCTCGCGCCGCCAATCGGAAAGACCGAAAAGCGCTCCAATGCCAATACGCCGGAACCCGGCAGAATGCCCGCGCTCGGGGCAATCGAGACGCCAATCGAAATTTTTCTTCGGGCCGAAAACATGAAGCTGCGCATACGTCTCGCGGTTGTAGGTTTCCTGATAGACCACCAAGCCCTCCGCCCCGGCCTCGACAAGCGGGCGGTATTCTTCCGCTTCCATCGGCGCGACCTCGATGGCCAGTGAGGGAACAAAGGTTCGGAGCCGCTCGATACAGAGTTGAAGGTAGCCGCCGGACACAAATTTCGGATGCTCCCCCGCCACGAGCAAGATGCTCCGAAAGCCCTGCCCGACCAGATGACGCGCCTCCCGCTCGACCTGGTCGACTTCGAGGGTCACCCGCTGAATCGCATTCTCCCGAGAAAACCCGCAATACGTGCAGGAATTGATGCATTCGTTCGAAAGATAAAGCGGCGCAAAAAGCCGCATCGTCCGCCCGAAATGACGGCGCGTGACCGAGGCGGACCTCGCAGCCATCTTCTCTAGCGCCTCGCGATCCATCGGCCGGATCAACCCGGCGAAGGATTTCAGCAGCGGCGAGGGCGAACTCAGGGATCGCTCAAAGACTTCGGAAAAGGCCATGGAAACTCACCAAGTTGCGGCATTCGCCGGGTCAATTCAAGCGACCATTCCCGCCTTCGACCTTGGCAAGTCCCGTTCCACTGCCTCATCGAAGCGCGTGGCGGAATTTCCGTAAGCCGGATACCGCGCGATATGTCCGGCGGACGGCCGGAAACGCCAGTGCTTGTAGGACCAGAGCCAACACTCGGGGGCTTCGCGGATCCCCTTCTCCAGCACATCCCAGCATTGCTGCGCGATCGCGGCGGCGGGTGTGTCTTCCGAAAACTCGAGGGCCGGATGATAAATCATGCGATACGTGCCGTCGAGTTGCGGACGGCACTCGGCGGGAATGATCGCCGCTCCCGTATGCTTGGCCAGCGCGGCATGGATCTGCGTGACGCAGGTCTTGAGGCCGGAAAATTCGTCAATCACCACGCTTGCCTCGCGGGGATCGAGATTGAGATCGACCACGGCACAAAAGAACCCTCCGCTGCGAAGGTGCTTCAACATGCGGGCAATCGCCCGTTCCTGTGGCACGATGTGATGCCCGGTGCTCGCGCGAAGCCGGTCAAAGTAACTGCCGAGGAGCGGGTTCTTCAGACGCTGGGCGATCACCATTCCCGGGCCCAAAGAGAAGGCGAGATTCTGACCGAGCCACTCGAAGTTGGAAAAGTGGGCCGTGACATAAATCGCGGGCTTCCCGCGGTCAGCGGGCGAAACACCCTCTGTGCGTATCATCGACGCAGCCGACTGTTCGTTGAGCCGTGGCGACCAAAAGAGCTCGCACATTGTCCGGGCAAACGTCTGATACCCGGCCTGGACGATCCGCCGCTTCTCCTCCGCCGATTTCGAGTCGCCGAAGGCCGCGTCGAGATTTTGACGGGCTACCTCGCGCCCGCGCCCATCAATCGCGCAGGCCAGAAGCCCCAGCCACTTGGAAAATCCAACAACCGCCCGGTAGGGCAAACGGCAAACCGCCAACCCGGCCATGGCGAGGCCGAGAAACTCGCATCGCTGACGAAAACTCACCCGGACCGGGCTCCTGCGGGATCCAGCCCGGGTGGTTGAAGACATCTGCTGACTGTCCGTCGAAATCGCGCGGATGCAAACGATTTCCCGGACGTCGGGGTCAGATCAGTTCATTGATAATGTTTTCGATCAACTCCTGACGTCCGCTGCCGCGTTGGACGGGATCGGCGGCGGCGAGGGCGATTTTCTCGAGCGATTCGAAGCTGTGTTTGTCGGCTTCGATTTCCGCGCCGAGGCCGGAATCCCACGAGGCGTAGCGTTGTTTGATGATCTCCCCGAGACGTCCGTCCTCGCGGATCGCGGCGGCGATTTTCAGGCCGCGGGCGAAGGCGTCCATGCCACCGATGTGGGCATAGAAAAGGTCGATCGGTTCGAACGATTCGCGGCGAACCTTGGCGTCGAAGTTCAGCCCGCCGGTCTTGAAGCCGCCCATCTTCAGAACGGTCAGCATGATCGCGCTCGTGAGATAGAGGCTGCTCGGGAACTGGTCGGTATCCCAGCCGATGAGTTCATCACCCGTGTTGGCATCGATCGAGCCGAGGGCGCCGGCGGCCGCGGCCACTTCGCACTCGTGGTGCATGGTGTGGCCAGCCAGCGTGGCGTGGTTGGTCTCGAGGTTGAGCTGGAAGTGCTCGAGCAGATCATACTCGCGGAGGAAGTTCAGGCAGGCGGCCGCGTCGCTGTCGTATTGGTGACGGGTGGGTTCCTTCGGTTTGGGCTCGATGTAAAACGGGCCTTCGAATCCGATCTTCTTTTTGTGGTCCACGGCGAGGTGGAGGAATTTCGCGAGGTGGTCGAGTTCCCGCTTCATGTCGGTATTCCAGAGTGTCGAGTAGCCCTCGCGTCCGCCCCAGAAAACATAGCCCTCGCCGCCGAGTTCGTGAGTGACCTCGAGGGCCTTTTTCACCTGGGCCGCCGCGTAGGCAAAGACCTCTGCGTTCGGGCTCGTGGCCGCGCCGTGCAGAAAGCGCGGATTCGCAAAAAGGCACGCCGTTCCCCAGAGGAGCTTCACACCGGTCCGATCCTGCTCCTCGCGCAGGACCTTGGCCACAGCATCAAGGTTTTTGTTCGACTCGGCCAACGTGGCTCCATCGGGGGCCACATCGCGGTCGTGGAACGCATAAAACGGCGCACCGAGTTTTTCGATGAATTCAAAAGCCACACGCACCCGCTTTTGAGCGTTCTCGACGGAGTTCGTGCCGTCGTCCCACGGCCGGAGCATCGTTCCCGAGCCGAACGGATCCGATCCGGTGCCACGGAAGGTATGCCAATAAACCACCGAAAAACGCAGGTGGTCGCGCATGGTTTTCCCCTCGACGATTTCATCGGGGTTGTAGTGCTTGAAGGCGAGCGGGTTTTTGGATTTGGGGCCTTCGTAAGGGATGCGGGAGATATCAGGGAATGCACTCATGAGAGCCGCCGAACCAATCACGAAACTTTCGCTTTTACAAGGTGGACAGCGCCGCGCGGGTGTGACAGGGAAAGTCCATGCGCGACAAGGCGATCCTTTTTGATCTCGATGACACACTGGTGGTGGACAAGGCCGTTTCGAAAGAAGCGCTTGCCAAGACGGCGACGTTCTCCGGCACACGCCACGGAACGGCGACCGACGTTTTCCTCGCCCATGCAAAAGCCGAAAAGCGACGGCTTTGGGAAGCGAACCCGCACCGCACCTACTGCGAGTCGATCGGGATCAGCTTTGAGGAAATCCTCTACGGTAACTTCGACGGAGACGGCCCGGAAGAGTTTCATAATCTCCGGACCTGGGCTCTCGACAACCGCGTCCGCTTCTACGACGCCCTCCTTCTTGCGCAAAACGTCGAGGAAGACGGGGCTGCGGAAGAACTCGCGGAGTTTCTCGTCTCGACCCGACGCCGCCTTCAACGCCTCATGCCTGATGCGCTGGAAACCCTCGCCCGCCTGCATGAGGAATTCCGCATCGGTCTCCTGACCAATGGAGCGTCTTCGATTCAGCGCGAAAAGATCCGGGATGCCGCGCTCCTGCCGTTGTTTGACGCAGTTGTGGTTTCGGGGGAAAAGGGCGTGGGAAAACCGAAGCCGGAGGTCTTTTTCCATCTTCTCGACGAGTTGGGAGTGTCCCCGGAAAATGCCGTGATGGTCGGCAACAGCCTCGCCCGCGACGTGGCCGGGGCGCGTGCGGCGGGCCTCGCGGCGGCAGTGTGGCTCCGTGTCTCCGGCTCCGAGGAACCCGCCGACGTCACACCGGATGCCACGATTGATGGTCTTCACGAACTTCCGGCCGTTCTGCGGCGGATCTGGCCGGCCCGCTAAAAACCTGTCAGGCCTTCGGCAGGTGCTTGGTGCAATACTCGCGCCCATCGGCCACCACGCGAAAATCGGCATCCGGATCAGAGACCTCCGTAACCCCGCAGACTTCGCAGCGGTGGAGCGTTTCGGTGACGGGCATTTTGGCCGCCTCGAATCGCGCGCGACGGTCTTGCACGGCCTTCCGATCCATTCGGTTCCGCACAAATTGCGGGCCGAAGAAAAGGAGATAATTCCCGAGGCACATGAGAACGATCATCCGCTCGGCGAGGCTGCCGAAGAGGAGCACCGACCCGGGAAAGATGAGACTGAAGAGCGCCACCCATTTGATTTTCACCGGAAGCACGAAAAACAGGAGAATCTCGAGATTCGGAGCCAGCGTGGCAACGGCGAAGAAGAGCGAGAGATTGAGAAAGACATTTCCAAACGAAGCACCGAAGACAAAGGCCGACGCCACGCACAGGAACATGCCAAGAAAGTAGTAGGCATTGACGCGGAACGTCCCCCAGCTTTGCTCCAAGAGGTCCCCCACCCACCACGTGAAGAGCAGGTAAAAGAAAATCCAGAAGAAGCTCGTCGTCCCGGGAATGAAGATCCAGCTCACGATGCGCCATACTTCCCCGCGGAGGATCGCACTGCGGTCGAGCGTGAGCATTTCGGCGTAGCCCGGATTGAGCGCCACCAGAATGAAAACCAGCGCGCTCAGCGCGACGACGTAGCGTATGAGTCCGGGAATCGCGTAGCGTGCAAGGGCACGCTCAAGGTGATCAAGTATCGTCATCGTTTCGCCGGAGACTCTTGCGCAGACGGCGAATCTGTAAAGCGAAGACTGGGAGAAATTGCTTCGATCGTCGTCGTCCGAATGCCCCGAACGCGCGCGAGATCACCGGGGGCATTGTAAGCGCCCTCGCTCCGGCCCTCGATGATGCGCAGGGCCAGCGTCTCCCCGATGCCCGGGAGGCTCATCAATTCATCGCGCGATGCCGTGTTTGGATTCACCCCATCGGCCGAAGGGGCGGGCGAAATCGTTGTGCGAATTTCCTCCGCTTCCGCGCGTTCGACCTGACGCTCGCCCGCAATGCGCGTCCAATCCGTAGCCTTCCAAATGCCCCGGCGCTGCGAAGCTGCCGTCAGCTCCAGATCGGCAAGGCAATCTCGATATTCGGAGGCGGAGATATTCCCGGGAGCTTGACGAACGACGCCGAAGGCCCGAGCAAGCCCCTCGCCGACCAAGAGCGAGGCCAAGTCTTTACCCTTCGAAGTCGTGACAAAGGCATAAACCCGCTGGAAGCGCTCATCCCCACGACCGTCGGCAAACGCGGTATGGATCGTAAACGGAGCGGCCAGCATGGAGGCGACGAATTTGGCCGCTTTTTCGCCGAAGCCCCGCGCCGCCGCGACGGACTCCGCCGTGTTTTCCCCGCCAATGCCAAAATACCTTCGCTGCGATCTCAGGCGGCGCGCGTCGCTCTCGTCCCGAACATGCCATTCCACACAATCCGCGCCGTAAAGCCGGACGGTCAAAAGTTTCTCATCGGGCATTCGAACCTGAAAACTGTCCCCGTCCGCCCATTCCGTCGGAACAAACGTGCAGCCTTCGAACTTCTGCAAAACTTCCTGGGCCGACGCCGCTGCCAAGACGGCCAGAACCGCAAAGAAAACCAGAAACCAACGGTTAAGCATCCGGTTGAATTTCCCACAAACCCGTGCGACCGCAATGCGTTTCCGAAAATTCCCGCTTTGCAGAACCCGCCGAAACCCATTCACTTCCGGGACACGCCGGCGTGGCGAAATGGTATACGCAAGCGACTTAAAATCGCTTATTCCGCAAGGAGTGTGCGGGTTCGAGTCCCGCCGCCGGCACGCTCCGTTTATCATGTCCGAAGCAAAGCGCCCGACGTCCACCGCGAGTCCGGAAGCCTTTTGGTTGACCGGCGTGGCGGGCTGTGTGGATGCCGTTGGCTTTGTCACGTTTGCCGGACTTTTTGTGGCGCACATGAGTGGAAACAGCGCGGCGCTTGGCGCTTGGTTCGGGCAGGGATTTTGGGAAAAAGGCCTGCCTCATCTCCTCGCGGTGCCGGTTTTTGTTCTGGGGGTTCTTTCGGGCTATTTGCTGATGGGACAAACCCGTTCGGAACGGCGTTCGGCGTTGATTCTGGGCTTGGAGGCGACTTTGTTGACGGCGTTCGGGATCGGGTATGCGTTGAACGGGCGGCCGGATTTTGCATCGCCCGCCTACTTTGGTCTTGCCGTGCTTTTGCTGCTCGCGATGGGCATGCAAAATGCCACGCTGCGCGAGGTGGGACGGTCGGGATTTCCGTCCACGTATGTTACCGGGATTTTGGATGCGTTGGCGCGGGCGACGGCGCGATGGATCACGGCCCGCCGAGCGGGAAAAACGGCTCCGGAGGACCTCGCCACTCTGTGCACGGCTGGCAGTCTTTGGGCAGCCTACATCATCGGTGCCACGCTGGGAAGCGTCGGGCTGCTTTTCTTTGGCGCGGCGATCTTGGTCCTGCCGGTCCTGATCCTCTTGGCGACGATTCGGAACCTCGTGCAATCAGCATCCGTCTTGCGGTGAAGCCTGGCGGTTGTAAGATGCGGACGTGAACAAGTCGGTGATTCCAGTCCAGATTCGGGCGCTCATTCCCACGGAAGCCGGCTGTGCGGTGTTTATTGGCAATGAGGAAAAGGTCTTTGTGATCTATGTTGACCAGACGGTTGGGGCTGCCATCGGGATGTTTTTGAGCGGAGCCGGCAAGGAACGTCCACTCACGCATGATCTTCTTGCTCTGGTTCTTGCGGCACTCGGCGCCAAAGTGGAACGCGTTGTTATCAACGATATCAAAAACGGCATCTATTTCGGCCGTTTGATCCTTTCCGCAGAAAACGAACTTCAGCAACGGAAGATCATCGAACTCGACGCCCGGCCCAGTGACTGCATGGCGATGGCGGCACAGCAAAAAGCGCCGCTTTATGTCAGTGAAATCGTCTGGAACGAGGTGGAGGACATGTCGGAATTGCTGGAGCGCCTTCAGGAGAACGAGTCTGACGAGTAGGAACGACGTTCCCCGGTTTTCACCATGTGTGCCGCTGCGGCGAAGGCAGCGCATCAACCGGCGAAATGGTTCGAGCGGTTTTCGAGAATGGCGGCGGCAAGTTCGAGGTCGCGGGGCCAGGTGATTTTGAAGTTGGGCTCTTTGTGGGCGACGGCGTGGGGTCGATGGCCAGCAGCGATGAGGACGGAGATTTCGTCCGTGACCGGGTGGCGGCTGGCGAGAGCGGCGGAGAGAGCGGCGCGGAGGGCGGGATAAGCGGCGATCTGCGGGGTTTGCATGGCCCAGAGGTTTTCCCGGCTCACGGTTTCGCACAGGGTCCCCGCCCCTTGAGCCCGGTGGAGGCTGTCGCTGACGGGTTCGGCGGCAACGGCGGCTCCGCATTCGAACGCCGCACCGACCACAGCCGAGATGGTCTCTGGTGTGATGAGCGGGCGCGCTCCGTCATGGACGGCGACGAGCGATGGTGAACGGGCGGCGAGAGCGTCCAAGCCGTTCATGACCGAATCCGGCCGCTCGGCTCCCCCGGCGACAATCTGGGTGAATTTCGGGAAGGGTTCGGCGAGGGCTCGAAATTCGTCCAAGCGTCCCGGGGCGCAGACGATGATTCCATGGCTGATATCCGGGCAGGCTTCGAACGCGGCAAGCGACCAGGCAAGAACCGGGCGTCCGGCCAGCGGGGCAATGATTTTGTCAAAGCCCATGCGACGTCCCGACCCGGCGGCGACGATGAGCGCAGCGACGGGTCCGGCGGGCGGGATGGAGGCACCAATCATGGCGACGAAACTAGGCGGCCTTTTTCCAAAAAACCAGCCATGTCCGGCGGAAGCGGGGCCGACCATTGCAGGAGGGAACCGTTCCAATCCAAGGCGAGCCCGCAAGAGTGCAGCGCGTGACGCTCGAAGAGCAGCCGAGCGGCCAAGGCCCGGGTCCAGCCGGTTTTGACAAACTCCAGATAGTTTTGCGGAGACGGGCCGTAGATTTTGTCTCCAAGAACCGGAAACCCGGCATGCGCGAGGTGAACGCGGATCTGGTGCGTGCGGCCCGTGATCGGGCGGGCGCGGACCACGGCGAATGGCGCGTTACCGACCTCATGTCGGGAGACGAGCGAAAACTCCGTCCGGGCCACCGCTCCGGCGGGATGAACCGCCCGCTGGAGCCAGATCTCTGCCGGCGCGACCTCGCCAAGTCGGACGATCGGGGCGTCCACAACGAAATTCTCCATCGGCGGCCACCCGTGCGTGATGGCGAGGTATTCCTTGCGGATGCGGCCGTGCTGCATCGCCATCGCGGCTGAGCGGGCGGCTTCCGAGGACTTTGCTACAAGAACGATGCCGCTGGTCTCGCGGTCGAGGCGGTTGATGAGCGAGACTTGTCCGCCATTGACGATCTCATAGCCGAGCAGGTCGCGGAGCCCATCCCATAGGGTGAGTGGCCCGCCGGGCTTGGTGGGATGGACAAGGAGGCCCGCCGGCTTGTTGACGGAGAGCAGATCGTCCGTCTCGCCGAGAATCTCGAATTGCACCCCGGTCCGGGGATTCATGGCATCAGACGCCGGAGCGCGGGCGCATATGCGGGAACAAAATCACGTCCCGGATGCTCTCGGCACCGGTCAACATCATGACCAAACGATCGATGCCGATGCCGATGCCGCCCGCCGGGGGCATTCCGTATTCGAGAGCGTGCAGGAAGTCGTCGTCGAGCTTCTGGGTTTCCCCTCCGCTCTGCTGCTCCAGACGCTGCCGCTGGACGTCGGGATCGTTAAGCTCCGAGTAGCCCGGCGAGATTTCCTGGCCGTTGATGACGAGTTCGTAAACATCAACGATGGAATCATCGGTCGTGTTCTGTTTCGCGAGCGGCACGAGTTCCTTCGGGCAGTGCGTGACAAAGAGCGGATCGATGGATTTTTCCTCAACGAGTTTTTCAAAGGCGTGCTGGGTAACCTCGAAATCCTCGGTGCAGTGGGAAATGTCGAGGCCGAGTTCGTGACAGCGGGCTCGGCGAGCCTCCGGGGTAAGTTCATACCAGCCCGGGACGGCGGCGGCGATGAGGTCGGCGTAGCGTTCGCGCCGCCACGGGCGGGAAAGGTTGATCGTTTTCACCACATTCCCCTCCCCGTCCTTGTGCTCAATCTGAAGCCCCCCGCAGATTCTTTCTGCGATCCCGCAGACCATCTCTTCGACAAGGGAGGCCATTTGCTCGAAATCGGCGAACGCGGCGTAGGCTTCAAGCATGGTGAATTCCGGGTTGTGCCGACGTGAGATGCCCTCGTTGCGGAAGTTCCGGTTCAGCTCGAAGATTTTTGGGAACCCACCGACGAGCAAACGCTTGAGGTAGAGCTCCGGGGCGATGCGGAGGTAAAGATCGACGCCGAGGGCGTTGTGATGGGTCTTGAACGGCTGTGCGGCGGCTCCGCCCGGGATGACCTGCATCATCGGGGTCTCGACTTCGATAAAGCCACGATCCTCCAGAAAACGCCGGATCTCCCGGACGATGGCGATGCGTTTTTGAAAAATGGCGCGGGAGTCGGGATTCGCGATGAGGTCGAGATAACGCTGGCGGTATTTGATTTCCGTGTCCTGAACGCCGTGCCACTTGTCCGGCAGCGGGCGGAGGGCTTTCGAAAGAACGGTGAATGAGACCGCTTTGAGGCTCGGCTCACCGGTCTTCGTGGTGAAGCACGTACCTTCGACACCAATGATGTCGCCAATGTCGAGAAGATCGAAAAGGGCGGCGGCTTCGGGACCGATGTCTTTGGTATTGAGATAGACCTGCATGCGGCCGCTGGCGTCCGAGAGGTCGAGGAAATGGCTCTTGCCCATGTTCCGGTGGGCAGTGATCCGACCGGCGATGCGGGCATCCGTGCCTTCGACAAAAGCGGCGCGAAGCTCGCCCGGCGAGGCGGTTACTTCAAAACGACCGCCGAACGGCGCGACCCCTGCGGCACGAAGGGACTCCAATTTCTGCCGGCGGATCGCCAGCAATTCATTTGCTGTGTTTTCTTCCATGAAAATTCCGCCCACGGCGGCCGGGACCGCGCTCTCCTCAGATGGGAGCCGTCATCTGAAACACCATGAAAGCCGCGGCACCGGCGGCCAGAAAGCCGAGCACGGCAAGGCCGATCATGATGCCGCCAACGGGGTCTTTTTTGATGACATTCTTGGGCACGGGCGACGAGCTGACAAACGAAGCCGGGCGTGTGCTCTGATGCGCCACCTCGGCGGCTGCAGAGGTCGAGGCCGGAAGCGGTTGTTCGGCGTCTTTTTCCTCCGAGTTGAAAACCGTTTCAATGGCTCCAAGACGAACTTCGTCGCCGTGACGGAGGATGACATCGGTCACCTTCTCGCCGTTGACGAACGTCCCATTCGTCGAGTCCAAATCGTGCAGGTGCCAGGCCTCGTGCTCGAAAACAATCTCCGCGTGGTGGCTGGAGACCGAGGCGTCATCGATGGGAATTGAATTGTCCGCCAACCGACCAAGCGTCGTTTTGTCTTCGGAGAGATCGTGAACCGGCTGCGCGCCGTCGGGGAGATAGATCTGCAACTTGGCCATAATGGGACTATATACTCCTCACGCCTTGCCCGCGGCAACTTCTTTGGCGAATTCACCGAAAAAGTAACCCGCGTCGTGCGGTCCCGGACTTGCCTCCGGATGATATTGCACGCTGGAGGCAGGAAAATCCCGGTGCCGCAACCCCGCGACCGTGCCGTCGTTGAGGTTCACATGCGTGACCTCGACATGCGACGGAAGCGAATCGGGATCGACCGCGTAGCCGTGATTCTGCGACGTGATAGCGATTTTTCCGGTTCGGAGATCCTTCACCGGTTGGTTCGCGCCACGGTGTCCGAATTTCAGCTTGAACGTTTTGCCGCCGAGTCCGAGAGCGAGCACCTGATGTCCAAGGCAGATCCCGAAGAGTGGCTTTTTGCCAACGAGTTCCCGGACGGTTTCGTGCGCATAACCCAGCGCTCCCGGATCCCCGGGGCCGTTGGAAAGGAAAACGGCGTCGGTATTCAAGGCGAGGATTTCCTCAGCCGGGGTCGTGGCCGGGACCACGGTGACGGAAAAGCCGTTCCGCCGCAAAAGTCGGAGGATGTTCTTTTTCATGCCGAAATCGACGGCGGCCAACGTGTGAACGGCTGGTGGTAGCGGCTCGAAGACATTGCCCCGCTCGTCCATCTCGACCGGTTCCTCCGCGCTCTTTCGAACAACCCACTCGCGGCTCGCACGCGCGGCCTCGTCCCAGGGGTAGGGCGCGGCGGGAGTCACCTCCTTTACAAAATCCACGCCGTCATAAGGAACCGACCGCGCCGCCTCAACCGCCGCATCGGCATCCGAAATCACGCTGGAGAGACAGGCCCGCATGGCACCGCGCGTACGCAGGTGGCGGGTGAGCGCCCGGGTGTCGATGCCCTGTATGCCCGGAATGCCGTGGCGGACCAAATACTCATGCAATCCTCCGTCGGACCGCCAATTGCTCGTCACAGGACTCAGTTCCTCGATCACAAACCCGCGCACGTGCGGGGATTCGCTTTCGACGTCGAGAGAGTTGATTCCATAATTACCGATCTGCGGGCAGGTCATCGCGACGATTTGTCCGCGGTAGGAGGGATCGGTGAGAATTTCCTGATACCCGGTCATCGACGTGTTGAAACAAATCTCTCCCGCAGCCGTGCCCGGGGCCCCGAAGGCTTCTCCACGGAAGATGCGTCCATCTTCCAATGCCAAAATTGCGCTCATGCGGGGCACCTTACACGGGGCGCCATGCGGGAGAAAACCCTAAATCCGCAACGGCCAAAATTGAAACGAGATGCGTTTCACCACGAAAGCCTGCCTTGTGAATCCCTTTCTCTTAGCTTGCGTCACCTGTAACCTGCCATTGCAGGAACAAATCATTGCCATGGACATCCCGGAGATGCTGGCGATGTTTGCAGCGCCATTCGCTGTCGCGGGTCTTTTCATCGGGTGCCTCACCCGTCTGCCTTGACATGGTGAACTCCCAAACAGGTCCCCTCCTCGCTGCAGGAAGGCTGCTCGGCCTTGGGTTGGGCGGTTTTCTGGACGGCATTTTTCTGCATCAGATCCTCCAATGGCATCAAATGATCTCGGCCATTCTGCCGCCGGATAGTCTGGAGGCTTCCAAGGTGAATATGTTTTGGGACGGGATTTTTCATCTGGGCACTTGGACATTCACGGTTGCCGGTGTCGTGCTTCTTTGGAGAGTTCGAAACGATCCGGGCGGAAGTGTTTCCACGCGCCTGTTGTTCGGAGCCGTGGTCTTTGGGTGGGGACTTTTCAACTTCCTCGACAGTGTTTTTAACCACTACCTCTTCGGGCTGCACAATGTGCGCGAGGCCGTCGAGAATCCCGTGGCGTGGAATGCGGGGTTTCTTGTCTTCTCGTTGATTCAGATGGGTGTGGGCGGGATGGTGGTTCACCACGCCCGGCGGATGTATTTCAAGATTGTCTCGCCGGACTCTATGCCGTCACATCCCCGCCAGTGACAAATCTCCATCTTGCCGTTCAGTTTTTTCTCCAGCTCGCGGTCATCCTGCTTTTTTGCCGGGTGGTCGGCGTGATCGCTGCCCGCTTCGGGCAGCCGCAGGTGGTCGCGGAAATGATCGCCGGTGTTCTGTTGGGGCCGTCGTTGTTCGGGTTGATTTGGCCCGAAGCGCAGCAGTGGCTCTTCCCGTGGGACACGACACAGAGCACGCGCGATACGCAAAGCTACCTTTTCCCCGCCTCGCAGTTGGGGCTCGCCCTTTACATGTTTGTGGTCGGGGTGGAGTTTCGCGTGGACATCATTCGCGAAAATCTCCGGTCGTCGATTGCGGTCTCCGCGGCCGGAATGGTCGCGCCGTTTCTGCTCGGCGCAGGTTTGGCGTGGGTGCTTATCCAAACGACGGATTTGTTTCCCGAACGCACGTCGCACATG
>CAZEYT010000069.1:0-15334 GCA_964516295.1 uncultured Chthoniobacterales bacterium
CCAACCCGCATGGTTGCCATATCGGCCTCTTCAAACTGCGGAACTCGGGTTAAAAGCGGATGTTGAGTCCGCCGGAGAGCATGTTGCTCAGGAGGTCTTGGCGGCCGAAGTTGGCGTTGAAGCCCACGGGCAAAGCGCAGGGGCCCTGCGGTGGGGGAAGAATCCATTTGACCTTGGGAACGGGCTGGATTACGGCAGACGCGCAACTGGTCTCTCATTCTGAAAATGATAAAAAACATCATCGTCAGCTTCGTCTATCTCGCTTTCGCTGTGTTGGTGGCCCCGGCGGAGGCTCAGACCATTACCGTTGTTGATGATTTCAGCGTTGGGATTTCACCGATCAATGTGGATTTTCAAAACACCTCCGAGAGCACCAATTCCACGATCACGATTGGGAGTCAGGTCGACGTTCAGCGCCAAATCGAGGAGAATGTGATCCTTGGCGGAGCGGCGACCGTTTCGGTGAGTGGCGGGATTTATTCGCTCACAGCCACGGATGCACAGGACACGACGAACTCCCTCGCGTATTCCAACTTCACCATCGACGCGACGACGCAGCATTTTTTGCGTTTGGATTTCAACCAAACGCAGGGTCTCGACCAGTTTGAGCTGAGCCTCGGCAGCGGGGCCCTGCCGACTGTGGATGACCTGTTTTCCATCCCGGACTCGGCGGGGCCATTCTCGTATTTCATCGACCTGAGCCTGATTCCGGAGTGGACGCCGGCGTTTGCCTCTGGAGTGAATTCCATCACCATCCTTTTCGGCTCGAGTTCCGACAACTTGGTGGTCCACCTCAATGAAATCTCGTTCACATCAATTCCCGAGCCCTCGACGGTAGCGCTGATGCTGGCGGGCTTGGCCGCCTTTGCGGCCCATCGACGCCGAGGACGCACGCTCTGAGGTGTCTTCAGCTCATCGAATCCGTTTTCCCAATGAAAATCCCAAAGCTTGCCGTCCACTCTCTTGCCTGGATCTTTTTTCTTTCTGGCCTGCGGGCGCAGAGCATCACCGATTTCAACGATCCTTCTGTCGTCTCGACGGGTGATTGGACGGTTGGTCCCAACTCACTGATTAGCGGTCCAACCACGGCGGGGCCGAATCTGGAGGGAAGCGTCTTCAGCAATAGCGAAGAGTATCATTCAATCAACGTCACGGGACTTAACCAAATCTCGTTGACGTCGACCGGCACCGTTCTTCCGGGGGGCGGGACGGTTTTCCGTTTACGCAACAATTCCGGCGTCATTGCGTCTGCGATCTTTGCCAATTCTTCCCTGGCCAGCGGGTTAACGGTTACATCGCCGTTGGTGATTGCGGCCGGCTACGAGAACGCGACATTTAATCAGTGGGACATCGCGTGCACCTTCGTCAACACAGGCACGGATGTTAATGTTTCGTCGGGAAACATCAGTGTGACCTTCCTGAACGCTACGGCCGGCACCAGGTCGGCCGCCGCTCCGGGAATCGGTGGGAAGGTCATCACCAATTTCGGGACCAATGCCGCGTACACGTTGACGAATGCAGGAAGTTACAATTCCGCGACCAGCACATTTGCGCCGAATGGTGCCGGGGATCAAATCACCGGCACTACCACGCCGAGGTCCTTTGTCGGAGCCTCACAGGTCAGCATGACGGCTTCCGCACAGGTCACGCCCGGACAGTCGGGGACATTCAATTACATTCTCACCGACGAGAATGGCAACCAGGCTTTTGCAGCGTTCGATTGATCGCAGTTTTCCGGAGGTGTCAAAACCGTGCAGTCCACACTTGTGCCCGGGGTCTTTTTCGATGCGTCGAAAGTGACGAACTGGGCACTCGTCAATACCAGCGAGCAGTCGGGCATTACGGCGACCTTGTACGGTGCCGCCGGTCTCTCACCGACACAGACCGACACAATTTTGGATGATTTCAGTGTCAATGTTCCAGACTTCTCGGTCTCCTACCCGGCGAACCCTTCAGAAACCGTCAATTCCACCGTCACAATCGCCGGCTACGACGATGCCCAGCGCCAGATTCAAAGTGATATCGACGACTACGATAACCTTAACGCTCAGGCGACTGTGCAGGTGGCAGATGGAAGTTACCTCCTCGTGACGACCGACTCTCAGGACTCCATCAACCAAATCACGTATTCAGATTTTTCGCTTTATGCGACCGAGCAGCATTTTTTGCGCTTTGACTTCAGCAGCGTGCAAAACCTTCAGGCCCTCGCAGTGGACCTGAGCAACGGGCTCCTCCCAACCGTGAGTGGCACATTCATCGTACCGGATTCCGAGTTCGCTGCGTCCTCCTTCATCATCGATCTGAGTCTGCTGCCGAATTGGACTCCGGAGTTCGCCTCCGGAATCGATTCCTTCAATGTGATTTTCGACACCCCGTCCGGCAACATGCTGGTGGAACTCGATCAGATCGCCTTTTCGTCCATTCCCGAGCCCTCCACATATGCCCTGATGGCCCTCGGGGCGGCCTTCGCGCTTGGGCGGTTTGTGCGCAAACGGCGCTAGGTTTAGAGGCGCCGGGGACGCCTCAGAACTTCACCTTGAGGCCGGCGTACCAGTTCCGCGGAGAGCCGGGGTCGATGCCATCGGGGCGGATGCGGGCGTAGTATTCGGAGTCGAAGATGTTGTTCACGCCACCGACCACCGAGACGGTGTCGCGGTAAACTTTGGCTTCGACGGTGAGGTCCCAGAGGCTGTAGGACGGGATGAAGCGCGACGCGGTGTTGGTGTCATCGGCGAAGCTGGAGCCAACGAAGTTGCCCATGAAGGCGACTTTGACAATGTCGCGCCAGTTGTAGATGACACCGACGCGGTAGAGGTAGTCGGGTGTGTATTGCGGAGTCTTGCCGGTGTTCGGTCCGCTGATGAACTCGCCGTTCATGAGGGTGAGGGCATTATAAACCGAGAACGACCCATAAGTATCCACCCAACTCCGGCGGGCGGGGACATCGACCGGGGCTTTGAACGATTTGGCGTCGCTTGGAGCCGGGGCGACTTCCTCGGTTTGGTTGAAAATGGCATCGGCGACGCCGACGAGGTCGAGCTGAAGGGCAAGATCCCACCCGTAGGTGAAGGAACGGCCCGCATTCTCGATGATGGTGAGGTTCCCGTTGTCGGCAGTGCGCGTGCCGATCTGATCGGAGTTGTCGATCATCCAAAAGCTCGTGTCCCAGGTGATCCACGGAGCCGGGTCGCCGCGAAAACCGACCTCGTAGTTCCAGACAAAGCTCTCCTGCAGATTGCCCGCGACGACGAGGTTCGGCCCGGTCGGCACGGCCTGGGTAAAGACCGGCGGACGGTAGGCTTGGGAGACGTTGGCATAGGCCGCGATCTTCGGGGTGAAGTCGTATTGGAGCCCGAGCCCGAAGAGCGGGACAAAGTTGTCAGCAGTCTCATTCTGCAGAGGCTTTCCCGCTCGGGTGCGGTCCACGTTCACGCGTTCGCTCACCGTTTGCCAGATGCTTTCCATACGCACGCCCGGCGTGATCGAGAGGTTGCCGATCTGGAATTTGTTTTCGGCAAAAACCGAGAGATACCAAGTGTAGCGGTTGCTTTGGTTGAGCACGCGGCCGGACATCGCCGTCGGGCTGTTTCCGCGCTCGTCGGTGCGGGGCGAATACGTGTTGTAGAGCATCATGCCCCCGGTGAGCGTGTGGGTCTGGTTGAAGAGATCCCAGTCGTGCTTGATGCGGGGCTCGATGCCGAAGGTGTAGAATTGCTGGGTCTCGATGGAATTCGTCTGAGCAGCCGGGCCGGTCGGAAGCGTGCCAAAGCCACCACCGCGCTGACGCCGACTATAGCGCAGGTAGTAGTCCCACCATCCGCGGAAGGTGAAAAGCGTACGGTCGCTGATGTCCCACTCGTGGATGAGCGCGACCGAATAGCGGCTGATGCGCATGCGGTCGTGAAAGCGCGAGGTGCCATTTCGGTTTGTGTTGTAGTTCACGGCATTCGGGCCTTTTTGCAGCGTGAGGCCGCCTGGCTCGCCGTGGGTTTCATCGTAGAGGGTGGCATTGAGATACCACCGCCGGTCGGTCGTGGCATCGAGCGCGAACGTGCCCGACCAGGCGTTGAGGAAAAAATCGCTGTTCGCCTGGCGGAAGCCGTTCGTCTGCTGGTGATTGTACCATCCGTAGTAGCCGAAGCGACCGATGGTGCCACCGATCGACGAAAAGCTCGAATAGTAATCGAAGCTCCCCATGAGATTCATCGACTCGACTTCGAATGGCGTGTCGGTCGGCGGTTTTTTCATGACGAAATTGATCGCGCCGGCCGGCTGCGGGCCATACATGAGCGCCGCCCCGCCCCGGACAAACTCGATCCGCTCGACCGCATCGAGCGGCGGTGTGTAGTAGGCTTCCGGATAACCGATCATGTCCGCGTGGATCGGGATCCCGTCCTCAAGCACTTGGAACTGCTGCATGCGATGTGGTTCAAATCCACGGTAGCCGATGCTCAGCAGTGGCGTTGTCTCCTCGGCCAACACGAGCCCCGGCGTCGTCGCGATCACCTGCCGGTAGTTGTCGTTGCTGATCTCCGGCAGCTCGCGGAGGTCGATGTTGGAAGTCTTTTTGCCCGCATTGATCCGCGTGCCTTCCACATCCGGCAGAAATGGACCGGTGATGTCGGTGTCATAATCGGCCTCGACTGTCACCGGTGCCAGTTGTTCCACCGGCTCCTGGGCGGTGACATCCAAGAAAAACGGCAAAGCGCCAGCGGCGGCTCCCAACACGACAAAAGGAATTCTTTTCATCAACAAGACCGCGGATGAAATGAGACCGCGTCTCATTTGGCAAGAGGATAATGGGATTGAGTCTCAGAAACATTTGCCAAGGGGCGGGGAGATTTGGGAAGGTCCTCGGGTTGTTTCACGAGCCATGACTTTTTTTGATTCGTTCCAACGCGGGGGGCCGCTGATGTGGGTGCTCTTGGGGTGTTCCGTTCTGAGCGTGGCGATAATTGCCGAGCGGTGCGTGGTTTATCTGCGTTACGGGTTGTCGCCGGACCGTTGGCTGGACGGGTTTTTGGCGGATCTTCGCGCGGGAAGAACGGGAGAGGCCCTTCGCCGGGCGCGAGCCGGACGGCATCCGGTGGCGCTGGTGGCGGCGGCGTTTTTGGAACGTCTCAGTCAGCCGGAGGCGATCCGGAAGGAGGCGGTCGCACGGGTGGGGAGTCTGGCGTTGGAGAAAGTCGAGGCCCGGCTGCGCATTTTGGCAGCGATTGCGCATTTGTCCCCGTTGCTGGGATTGCTGGGAACGGTGACCGGCATGGTCGTGGCGTTTTCACAGATCGAGGCCCTGCAGGGTACGGTGAAACCGAGCGATCTGGCGGGGGGCATCTGGGAGGCGCTTTTGACGACGGTCTTCGGTCTCGTGGTGGCCATTCCCGCGATGGCTGCTTTTCATGCGTTTGAGAGTCATGCGGACAAAATCGCGCGGCGGATGGAACTTGCCGTAGGCTCGATTGAGGAGGCGCTGGGCATTGCGCGGCCGCCGTGTCAGGTCGCCGGGACGATGCCGACCATTTCGCCCGCAGGCGGTGGCGAGGATTGGACGACGGTGACCTGATTTCCATGTTCCGCCGTCCCAAACGTCCGTCGCACAGCATCGACATGGCCCCGTTGATCGACGTGGTCTTTTTATTGCTGGTGTTTTTCATGCTCACGTCGAGTTTCACGCCGCCGAGTCTTCCGCTTTCGCTGCCAAAGGCGCGGGCGACCGGAGAAACGCCACCACCCGCACCGGTCGTGAGTATCGATGCATCGGGCGTCGTGGCGCTAAATGGCGAGGTGGTCGATCCCGCGCAGCTCGGCACCGCTCTCGCGCCGCTCCTGGAGGCCGGAGCCGGAAAAACGGTTCACTTTCGCGGGGATCGTGCGGTGGATTACGGACGCATTTTGGATTTGATGAACCGGGCCCGGCTGGCAGGAGCGACCCAGATTCACCTCATCTACGAATCGGCCTCCGAGCCATGAACCCGTCGGTGGGATTGGCGGGCCGGTGGTGGATTTTCCCTCTGCTCCTCGGCGTATCATTGGGGGTGCATGTTCTGGTCCTTCGCCTGGTCGCCCCGACCCGCGTCGCCTTGGAAACAACGGCCGAGGTTGTGGAAGTGACCATGATTGAGGAAGTTCCGCCGACTCCCGAGCCCATCTCAGATCCCGAGCCAACACCGGAGGCGACGCCCGAACCCACACCTCCACCGCCCGAAATTCTCACCGCCGAAGAACCGCAGGCCGAACCCCTCCCGCTGCCGACCCCGGTCCCGACGCCGGAGGTCCGCCCGACCCCGCGGGCCACTCCGCCGCCAGCGGTGCGCCCGGCCGCCTCACCCGCGCGCGACAAACCGACAGCTTCGTCGGCCTCGGCGCCCACCGGGCGGATGGTGGAAGCCCGTGCGGATACCGCTTACAATCCACCCCCACGTTACCCGGAATTTGCACGACGGAACGGCTGGGAAGGCTCGGTGATGGTCCGGGCCAAAGTCTCCGCCACCGGCCGTGTGCTCAGTGTTTCTGTGGCCCGCCCATCCCGTTATGCCGTCTTGGACCAAGCGGCCGTCCAAGCCGTCAAAGGATGGAAGTTCCGGCCGCGGACGATCGGCGGGATCGCGGTGGAAGCCACCATCGAAGTGCCGGTGAATTTTTCTCTTCGCCGCTGAGTTTCAGCGCCGGAACGTCGCCCGGACGCGCTTGGAGAGAAGCATATACGGCACCCAGATCGCCGCAAAAAACACCGACTGCACCGCCGCCTTCAACGTTGGTTGCAGCACGTCCGGATCACTTGAGAAAAGCGGAATCGCCGCCGTATCGGCGATAAGGAAAACCATTTGTCCGACCACGACCGCGACGAAAACCGCCGGGAACCGCCGCCGCTTCAGAAAAAACAGCGGGATCAACGCCACACGGGCGACGAGGAAAAACACGTTGAAGCAGGTCTCCAAAAACAGCACTGCCAGCCAAAGAACGTTCTTCGGGAACGGGCCGATCGACGCCATCGCCGCGTTCATGTCCGCGGTCACATACGGCCATACCGTTGGCACAAGCTGCGCCAGCATCAGGAGCGGCGAAATCACAAGACCGATTCCCACTACGACCAACCACCCGCGCAGGCCGTCGAAGCGCTCGAGACCGGGCGGACAATCGACCGGCCGTCCCGGGACCAGAAAAAGGAAAAGACAGGCCACCGCCGTGAGAACGAAGGTGCCCATCACACACAGTACGAAGAAGACATTGATATACCGATACAAGGCCGTCGTTGCCGCGTTGTCGGCGGAAGCCCCGGCGGCCGCTGGCGGCCGATAGGTGAACTGATATCCGGCCCCCTCCCACGCTTCATCAACCGCCGCAAGATACTCGCTCATCCTGTCGGCGGGCACCTCGCGCGCATGGGCCTCGTATTTCGCCGAAATCCGTTGGGTCGTACCCCCGCCCTCGGTTTTGTAACTGAAGGAAAACCACGGATTGCTCACGGAGGTCTTCAAGTCATCCATCGGCCACGTTTCCGGCAGAGTGATCTCGGTGCGGACCTCAAGCTTCGATGGGAAGGAAAGGGCAAAGGGAAACGTTCGCTTGACGCGTTCCGGCACCTCAAGGCGGCTGACGATTTCCTGCGCCGGAACCTCGCCAATGAGGAGGCCGGTTTTGTCGGCTTTCCAGTAGTCGTGAATCTCATATTCCTCGGTGACACGGAAGGTGTTGGTCTCGGGATCATCGCGAACCCGAAGCGAAGCCGTGCTCTCGATCCCCGGAAACGTCTTGGCATAAAAATCCAGATAGCTTCGCCCGAGACGGTCGATGCCATCCGCGGCAAACATCGCGCGCAGACGCTCGGCCGACTGACCGGTCGCTCTCGTCTCGACCTGCAAGACCGCCGGTTTCGCATTGGACGGAGCCGGAAGTTCAAAACGCTCGCGCACCACCGTTTCCCCAAACGAGGCCTCCGGTGCCGCGACGCGGGTCAGCTCGGTTTCCCCCTCCTTGATGCGCAGGCCCAAACCATACGGCGGAATGAAAATCTGCTCCAGCGGACCGCGCTGCGACGTCCGCGTCGGGTCCACAAAATACGACGACCCGCCAAGGACGATTTCCAAAATCACGTGGTCGAACGCATACGGCGACGGAAGCCGCTTCGCAATGCCCTCATGCCAGTCGGAATTCACCAGCACCGGGTAGGATGCAATCCCCAACTCGCGCAGCATGTTCCGGAGCAAAAGGACCTTCTCTTTGCAGTCGCCGGAGCGCTGCGTATAGATCACATCCGGCGTGCGCGGCTGGTGCGAGTGGATGCCGCTTTCCATGCCGAGGTAGCGGATCTCGTCCTGCACAAAACGAAGGGCCGCGGCGGCCGTTTCTGCATCGGTTCCGGTCAACCCGGCCACTCGTTCCCGCAAAGTGGCCGGCAGCGGCTCATCGTGCGTATAGAGCGGAAGCGCCCAGCGCACCACCGAGGCCCAATCCGGCACATTCGAGACTTCGATCCACGGGAAGATCGAGAGGCTCCCCGGCACGTCGTCGTCGGGCACCACCACCGGCGGGGAATCCACCCGCCAAGTCAAGAGTCGGCCATCCACGGCGGGCTTCAGGTCCGTCGCATGCTCGCGCACAAAAAGCGGTGTTCCCTCTTGGTTCAAAATCCGCTGCCGGATGGTCCCGAGCGGCTGACTGTCCCCGACCTGGAACGACCGATAAAACTGACCGACCATCGCGGGATGTGATCCGCTCCGCGTAAAATCATAGCGGATTACATCCCCCGGCCGGATGTCGGGAATCCGGATGCTGAGGGTAAGATTTCCATCCAGCAGGAAGTTTTCCATCTCCCGTTCGCGGTGGAGAACTTGGACAATCTCGGGCTTCAACCGCGGGACCCACGTACCATCGCGAAGGACATCGACGGAATGCAGCGTGATCGTCTCGTAGGTCGGGTCGAATTCGATGGTGATCTCCGAGCCATTTTGCACGCCGGCCTCGCTGAGAATCTGGCGGGCGTAAAGCCCGTAGGCATCGCCCTCGGCAACCCGCGAAAACTGATCGTTGAGCAGGTAAAAAACTCCGTCCGGCACGCGGTCTTTTGCGATATTGTCCAGTGGCACGACCGGAAGCGGAGCCGCCCAGTCCGGCCGCGGGCCGATGCGATAACGATCCTCCGCCGCCGCGACGTGGCAAAGAATGCCCGCGACCAGAACCGTTAACACCACCCGCCATGTCTGCCCGATCTTCAAAGCGCTGCGACGCATACCACGCCCCCGGAAACCCTGTCGAGTCCCGTTGCCGGGCACGGCGTCTTTCCCACCCGGCCAGGAGTGTCCTTTAGCGCCTCCCACTTGCAGAGTCCTCCTGGAGCGGGTAAGCAAACGTTCATGCGCGCGTGGTTTCTCGCCCTCCTTTTCACCCCCGTTCTCCACCTCTCTGTCGCCGAGGTCTTCATAGAGGCCTCCGGGGAATTGCCGGCCGATGCGACCGATCCCTCCGGGGATACCATCGGCGGCATCGGCTCCGGAATCGTTTACGATGCGGCAAACGATGTTTATTTGATGGTCTCCGACCGCGGGCCGGGCGATGGAACGCTGCCCTACCGACCCCGCCTCGCCGTGCTCCGCATCACCCAGGAAGGAAAAACCCTCACGCCCCGCGTTCTGGAGACCATCCTGTTGAAAGACGCCGAGGGCCGCGCCATGACCGGTCTCCTCCCCGACGATCCGGACTCGGGACTGCCGAAAATGAAGGACGGCCGCGCCTGCATTGATCCCGAGGCGCTCGCACTCGCGAGCGACGGTCGGCTCTTCATTAGCGACGAATACGGACCGTTCCTCTACGAATTCCGCCGCGACGGCACCATGGTCCGCCGCATCGCGCTGCCTGCGGAGTTCGAGCCCCGCGAGGCGGATGGAAAGCTCAGTTACACAGACAAAGCCGCGCTGGTCACCGGTCGTGCGGTGAACCAAGGCCCCGAGGGCATGTGCCTTCTTCCGGGCGAAAAACAGGCCGCTCTCCTCTTTCAAAGCGGGTCCGTGCAAGATGGCGGCAAAGCCTCCGCCGCGACGACAATTCTCGTCCTCGATCTCACCACTGGTCAACCAAACGCGCTCTATAGATACACCTTTTCCCCGGACTTCGCGGGCGTGAAGGCGACGAAACTCTCCGTGAACGATCTCGTCGCCCTGAGCGACCGGCGTTTCCTCGTGCTCGAGCGCGACGGAGCCGGCCGCGATGGAGCCAAAGACCATTCACCCGCGAAATACAAAGCCGTCTGGCTCGCGGACGTTTCCCAAGCCACCAATCTCCTCGACCTCAAGCCCGGCGAACCCGAAAAACCCGCTGCCAAGACCCTGCTCTTCAACCTCGCCACCCTCGTCGAAGACCCAGGCGAGCTCGGCGCCAAGTGGGAGGGCCTCGTCGTCATCCCGCCATCCGATGAGCGTGCTCTCACGCTCCTCATGACCGCCGACAACGACTTTTTCGCTCCCGAAATTCGCGAAGAAGGCACGAAGTATGCCTTCCCCCGAGCCGAGGACGCCGTCCCCACCCAGTTCTTCAAAATCCGCGTTCCGATGCCCGCCTCACCCTGAGGCCTTCAGGTCGTGTGAGTGGCCTCGGCATGTCGGCGGAAGTTTTCCAAAATGCTCTGCCACCCGGCGCGTTGGACTTCCAGAGGATGCATGGACTCCGGCGTGAACGATTCGCGGACCAGCGTGCCATCGGGAGTCTTCGAAAAATCCACCGTCACCTCACGATCCTCGCCCAGCGAAAAGACCAGCCGCTCGCCCGGAAGGACCTCGGCGTAAGTTCCCTCAAACTCAAATCCCATACTCCCGTCCCGCGCCTCCATGCGCGACCGAAAGGTCACGCCCACCCGCGGGTCGTTTTCCGCCCGCGGACACTGCCAGTCGTCGGACGCGAAGTTCCATTGCGTAATATGCTGCGGTTCCGTCCAGACCGACCAGACATGTTCCACCGGAGCCCGCACCAGCGTTTCCACTGTGATTATGTCATTCATAAGTTTTGAAGCGTTTCGTGTCCAACGAACCAAACGGCTCCCTCAGGACACAACGGCCGAAAAAACTTTGCGATTCAAACAAGAAATCCGCGCCCGGCGACTTAGCGAACTCCGGCCGGAAGATCCGCGCGAGGGAACACATGCACGAGAAACGCATGCAGCTCCGGCCACGGAA
This sequence comes from uncultured Chthoniobacterales bacterium, assembly GCA_964516295.1. Taxonomy (GTDB): domain Bacteria; phylum Verrucomicrobiota; class Verrucomicrobiia; order Chthoniobacterales; family Terrimicrobiaceae; genus CAZEYT01. The sequence continues at coordinate 11,166 of CAZEYT010000069.1, forward strand.
AACCGAACCCTGTGAACGCAAGATACGCATCCGGACGGAGCAGGAAAATGGCCCCGTTTTGCGCGCCGGCGAGGTAATGGGCGAAAAGCGGCGCATCCAAAAAATGCCGCACGCCCGCCGGACTCGCCCCCGCCATCGGGCTTCCCTCCACCAACCACACATCGGCCAGGGCACCCAGCCGCACCGCAAGACTCTCGATCTCTGCGTTCAGCTCCGGCGTCCGCAATTGCCGGCCTGTGAAAACCAACAGCGTGAACTTCGCCGGATCGATCACATCATAGAGGCGGACCTGTTGCCCGCTGGCAGGGTCGAACAGCGGCAGATCGTAGCACCGCCGGCCCGCGTGCTGGTGCACCGCGAGATCCCGCACCTCATCCGGCGAGCCGACCACGCGCAGGAAGTCATTGTGCGGATACTCGATCTGCGTCTGCAAGCCGGCTTCGACCAAGCTGTAGTGGTGGGCATAAAGACCGTGAAAAAACCGCCATAGGGGCTCGCGAACATGCTCGCCGAGCCACCCGAACGGCGTCGCCAGCCGGTGCGTGAAGTCCGACAATTTCACCACCTGCTCGCCCACAAAGGATCGCTCGGCATGGTAGGTCTCCAGCAACTCCGGGGTGCATACGCCCTTCAGCACAGCCGCGAGTTTCCACGCAAGATTGAAGGAATCCTGCAACCCCGTATTCATTCCGAGCCCGGTCTCCGGACTGTGAATATGCGCGGCATCCCCGGCCAGAAAGACGCGGCCCTTGCGATACGAGCGAACCTTGCGGTGGTGACAGTGGAACTCGGCCAGCCAGCCAGGATCCCGGATTTCGCACAGCCCGGGCACGAGCCGGTCCACCGTCTCCCGAAATTCCTCCAGCGATGGTGCATGTCCCAGCGCGTGACTTTTCGGCTGCACCACGTAGAGCCGGTGGCGGCCGCCGGGCAGCGGGAACACGGCAAGCAGGCCGTCATCCCCGAAAAAACTGTAGCCGTTTCCCGGCGGGAACGCCCACCGCAGGGTCACGTCGGCGAGCATCCATGTGTCCTGATACGAGTCGCCCTGAAAATCGAAGCCGAGTTGGTGACGCGTCACACTGTGCGCGCCGTCGCACCCGGCGAGGTAGGCGACCCGCACGGTTTCGTGCACGCCCGCCGCCGTCTCGATCACCGCCCGTACCTCGCGCTCGTCCTGCTCGAGTGAGACCAGCCGGGTTTTCCACTCCACCACGCCCCCGCGCTTTGCCAGTTGACCGTGCAGGATCCGCTCGGTCTCAGCCTGTGAAATGTTGAGCAAAAACCGGAACTCGGAGGTCACGTTCCGATAGTCGGTGTGGAACAACATTCGCGATTGGCTGTAAACACTGAACGACGCGATTTTTTCGCCCGCCGCAATCGTCTCGCCCGCAAACCCGCGCATCTGAAACGCCTCCAACGTCCGCGGCATCAGCGTCACCGCTTTCGACAACGTCGTGGGCGCTTCCGCCGCGTCGATGATGCGGAACGGAATCCCGTGATGGCGGAGATCGATGGCAAGGGCGAGCCCGGTGGGGCCGGCCCCGACGATGAGCACTTGAGGAGTGGAATCGGTCATGCAGGCAAGGTTGACAGCGGGAATATTCGCGAAAAGATGTCCGAATGCACTCCTTTAAAGAGCGTTCCGTGGGTCGTGTGTTTTTCCTCCTCCTGCTTGGTGGCCTGGCTTGGGCCCCGGCTCAAAAGGAGACCCCACCAGCTTCGCCCGTCACCGCGCTCACGGCTGTTCCCGCCGATGCGCTTTACACGATCAGCGTCCCCTCCGCGCCCGCACTCATGGAAATGTTCTATGCCGGACATCTGGCGTCGTTCGACTTCCCCCTCGCCGCTACAGCCAGCAAGCGCGCCGCCGCCGGTTCCGCTCTTACCCATGGCCCGCATCCGACCCCGCCGCCGCTGTCGCATGAACTTTACAGCGCCACGTTTGCGCACCTCACGACCGATGTTTTCTTTTCTTGGTTGCCAGGTGGAGGAGTGCTGGCCGGCGGACAGGCTCCCGATCCCGCCGCGGCCGTCGCGGCCTTGCAAAAAGCGGCCGGCCCGGACTGGACGACCGAATCTTTTGAATCTTGGTCGCTCCTCGGCACCCGGATCGCAGGAACCCCGATCTGGCTCGCCAGCTCCGCTCCCTGGGTCGTCCTTGGCACCGACAAGAGCGCAGTGAAGACCGCGCTCGTACGTCTCGCCGGCACCGGCTCCGGCAGTCTCAAAGACCTCCCCGCCTACCAGACGACGCGCGGACCCGATGCCGACCAAACGCTGTTGGAGCTTTTCGTGCGCGTCGATTTAGTCCGCGAAGCCCTGCCCGCCGGACCACTGAAAACCCTGATCACCAATCGCCTCGGCGGCCTCGATTCGTTCTTCTGGCGCTGGGCCTCCGAGGGACCCGGAAGCATCGGGCGCGACTTTTTTGCCTACGGCCTCGATCCCGCCCTGGCCCCCGCGTTGGCCCAACTCCTTGAGCCGCTCGGAGAAGGATGGAAGGGACTCCCCGGCCCCGACACCGTCGTGGCCATGCCATGGAAAATCCGACTCTCCACCTTGGCCGCGACCCCTGCGCTCGCCGACCTTCCCGCCGCTTTACTCCTCGCCGCACTCCCCGGCGCGGGCGTCCCGGCGAACGACGTCGTTCATGGCATGTTCCTCGTGGACCAACCCGGCGATGACGCCGCGCAGACCAAAATGGGCTGGATGTTCCGTTGCGCCGAGTTCACCGAGACCACCGCCGCCCAACCGGTCCCGCTCACGGTCGGTACCGCCTTCGCTGCCCGGCGTCCGGGATTTCTCATCCTCGCCGCCACCCCCCAAGAGGCCGATTACTTTGCAAACCGCCCGTCCGCCCCCGCCCCACTTCTCGCACTGGAATCCCTTCCCGGCGTTCCCCGGCCGTTCGTCCAATACCTTGTCGACCGACCCCGCATCGCCCGTAATTTCGCCGCCACCCTCAACGCCCGCCCGGACGCCTGGAAGACCCGTCTTCAATCCCTCGATCTCCCCGTGCCAGACACCATTTCGAGCGAAGCGCTCGTCGAGTCCCTCCCGCCCTACCGCGCCGCCCTCGCGCTCGACGGGTCCGTCCTCCGCCTCACCGCCGCCTACCAACTGCCGAAAACCAGCGGCTCCACCTTCCAATCCGTCACCGCCACCATCGCCGCCGTCGCCGACCCCACACGCTTCACCTCCTGGCAGGATCGCATTCTCTCCCTCCTCCGCACCCCGGATGACCCCTCCGAAGCCACAATCGGCAACCTCCTCCTCGTCTCCGATTTCCTCGAAGGCCCCCTCGCCGGACCCACCGTCCTCTCCCTCTTTAACGTCTACCTCCCCGCCCTCCTCATGACCTCCCCCGATTTGCCCGCCACCCCCTGATCCTTCCCGAGTCATCCCCCCACAACGGGAACGGATCGCTTGGCTCGTTCTTAGAAATCATTGAGACCCTCTTGCGAAATCCTCGCGACTTTCAACGCCCCTTCGATCCCTGAACCGTCCCGTCGGAGCCACAGAATTTCGGCAACGAAAAGTCCGGGGGCAGAGCTCCCCGATCCGACAGGCCGCTGCCCGCATCTCGAATTCGGCGGCTGATCACTCGGCAGCGAACAGAATGACAGGCCGACCAAAACTACGCTTCACGCTTCACAAAACGTTCGTCACGGTTTATTGACACCCCCCGCCGGGCACTAGCGTCTGGCTGCGCAAGGCTTGGAGAAAATCGGAGAAAAAGTCACGGGTAGGACAGCCATTGGCCCTTAATCCCCGCTAAAAAAGTTCCAGTGAATCGATTCCACGATCCCTGCGAAAAACAAAAGACGGAGCTTTACGGGCTCCGTCTTTTGATAAAGAGAACGCTTTTGAACCGATGTGTTCTTTGGAAAAGGGAAGCGGATTGCGCTATCTAAGTTTATCTTGATTCCAATAAAAAGTTACCTACTCAGAACCGACTCTGCAATCGAAAAATCCTCTCCATCTGCCAGTGACCTGCCCCGGAGAGCTGGCGGTCGGGGTGCTTTAGCAGTCCGAGTGCCAGCTTGTAGGGGTTAGGTCGATGCGCTCGGTAGCTTTATTTCTTTTTTAGCAAAATTGGAGTTCTATCCATCAAAACGATAACGCGGTTGTAAAGGATCGGCATATCACCCAGAAGGTAGTGCAAC
>CAZEYT010000070.1:0-15222 GCA_964516295.1 uncultured Chthoniobacterales bacterium
TCCGCGCCCATCGCGCCACGCCCAGCGCGAGTGCAGCGCAAATCATCAGCGGCGGCCAGTCGCCGACTTTTCGCACCGTGGCATGAAAGCGGTGCTCGGCGGTCTTTCGCCACCCCTTGCCTTGCGCCTCGACGATGGCAGCTCGGACCGGTGCATCGATACTGAAGGCCCAACGCACAGCGACTGCTCCGACGACGAGGAGGAGCAAAACCAGTGCGACTTTCATAGACATGCGGAGTTCTGTAAACGGCGACGGCGTCCCTGACCAGCGCTTTCGGGCATCGCAAGGATGTGACAGAATCGTTTCGGATTCGGAATTGCCCGCCGTCCGACGCCCTCCATAGTGGATGGGTGAAATTTCTCCTCTCCCTTCTGGCGGTGCTCGCGGCTCCGCTCGTCATATCCGCGAACAATGTCATTTTCATCCATCCGGACGGGGCCGGTGTTTCGCACTGGCAGGCAACGCGGTTTTACTCCTCCGGACCCGACGGAGATTTGAATTGGGACCGCCTACCGAATGTCGCCGTCTATCGGGGACACATGAAAGATTCGCTCACGGCCACGTCAAACGGCGGTGCCACCACGCACGCTTACGGAATCAAGGTCCCCGCCTCCGCCTTCGGCACCGATCGTCCAGGCAAGGATCGTCCCGTCGCCGCCTCGGGAAAAACCGGCAGCCTCATGCATGAAGCTCTGGAGCGGAAAATCAAGGTCGGCCTTGTGAACTCGGGCAGCATCATCGAGCCGGGCACGGCGTGTTTTGTGGCAAGTGTGGAAAAACGCGATGTCTACGAGGAGATCACCCGTCAAGTCGTCGAGTCCGGCGTCGATGTCATTCTGAGCGGTGGCGAGGAATGGTTTTTGCCGGAGGGCACGGCCGGACGACACTGTAAATCGGGAAAGCGCAAGGACGGCGAAGACCTCGTCTCCCTCGCCCGGAAGCTCGGATACACTGTCGTCTTCACCCGCGAAGAACTCCTCGCCGTCCCGGCCGGGACCAAGAAGCTTCTGGGAATTTTTGCCGAGGCGAACACCTTCAACGACATGAGCGAAGAGGCGATGACGGCGCTCGGGCTTCCAACGTTCAAGCCAGATGCTCCAACGCTCGCCGAGATGACCACGGCGGCTCTCCAGATTCTCTCGCCGGGGCCGTTTTTCCTCGTCGTCGAAGAAGAGGGAGCCGACAATTTCGGCAACAGCAATAACGCGATCGGTGTGCTGGATTCTCTGACCCGTGCCGACGAAGCGCTTGGTGTGGCAACCGCGTTTGTGGAGAAAAATCCGGACACTCTTCTCATCACCGCCGCCGACAGCTCGGCCGGAAGCATGGATGCCATCGGTTTTTCGGAATCGCCCGAGAAGACCGCCATCGCCCTGAATCGCCGCGACCGAAATGGCGCGCCCTACAGTGTTCCCCCGGGGAGCAAAAAACCGTTCCTCTCCCAGCCGGACCGCAACGGCGTGCAGCATCCCTTTGTCATCACCTGGGGCACGCTGCTCGACGCGAGCGGTGGCATTGTCGTGCGGGCCACCGGCCGTGGATCGGAAGAGGTCCGCGGAAGTTTCGACAACACCCGCATCTACGCCCTCATGCGAAAGGTCCTCCTCGGCGATTCCGACACCGAATAACCACGGCGTTCAGCCGTCGGGGGAATTTCTCTTGTCACAGACGGACCGGGAAAAGAAAGTCGCCCTGCCATTATGCCGAATACGATTTTGACCGGAGCCCAATGGGGCGACGAAGGAAAAGGTAAGATCATTGATTTTCTCACGGACGAAGCCGACATCGTCGTCCGCAGCCAGGGAGGGAACAACGCCGGACACACCATTGTCATTGGCGGAGAAAAATACGTCCTCCACCTCATTCCCTCCGGAATCCTCCGCAAGTCCAAAACGTGCGTTATCGGAAATGGCGTCGTCATTGATCCCGTCGCCCTCGTCGGCGAAATTGACGGTCTCCGCCAACGCGGGGTAAAAGTCGAAAAGAACCTTCTCATCAGCGACGCAGCGCATCTCGTGATGCCCTACCACCGCGAGCTGGACGCCCTTCGCGAATCGCTCAAGGGCCGCGGAAAAATCGGCACGACCAAGCGCGGCATCGGCCCGGCCTACGCCGACAAGGCCTCGCGCACCGGCCTGCGCATGTGCGACCTCGTCCAACCCGAGGTTTTCAAAGAAAAACTCGCCCGCCGCATCAAAGAGAACAACGCCGTGCTCAAGAGCCTCGGCGGAAAACCTGTGAACGGAAAACAGATTCTCGCCGACTCACTCGTGGCCGCCGAAGTCCTCCGACCCTTCGTTACGAACACTGTGGTTTATCTCCATAAGGCCGTCCAAGCCGGTAAAAGCCTCCTCTTCGAAGGCGCGCAGGGCACGTTCCTCGACATCGATCACGGCACCTATCCGTACGTCACCAGTTCGAATACCACTTCTGGCGGAGCCTGCACCGGAAGCGGCGTTCCTCCACACCGAATGGATCGCGTGCTTGGCGTCATGAAAGCCTACACGACCCGCGTCGGCGAAGGTCCCTTCCCGAGCGAAGACCAGGGCATTAGCGATGCCCTCCACGCCATGGGTCGCGAGTACGGGGCCACCACCGGCCGGGCCCGGCGCTGCGGATGGTTCGACGCCGTCGCCACCCACTTCGCCACCATGGTCAATGGCATCGACGACCTCGCCATCACCAACCTCGACGGCCTCGATGCCGTGGAAAAGATCCGCGTCTGCGTCGCCTACAAACTCGATGGCCGCAAAATCTCGGTCCCGCCGACCGATACCGCCGCCCTCGCCCGCTGCGCCGCCGTTTACAAAGACTTCCCCGGCTGGCTCACCCCGACCGAACACGCCAAGAAATTTTCGGACCTCCCGCCGAACGCCCGCGCCTACGTCGATGCGATCTCTGCTCTTACCGGGGCAAAGCTCTCCATCGTCAGCGTCGGGCCGGGTCGGGATCAGACGATTCGACTCTGAAATCCGTGAAACCCGTCCCCCGTCACGTCGCCGTCATCATGGACGGCAATGGTCGTTGGGCCCAACAACGCGGCCTCCCGCGCCTCGCCGGTCACGAGCAGGGCTCAAAGTCCATTCGCGCCTGTGTCGAGGCCTGCATGGAGTCCGGCGTCGAATTTCTTACGCTCTACGCGTTTTCCTCCGAAAACTGGAAACGCCCGGCCGCTGAGGTCAATGGTCTCATGCTGCTTCTCGAGCGGTTCCTGAACGAAAAACGCGACGAGATGCTCCGCGAGGGCGTCCGACTTCGCGCCATCGGCCGAATTGACGAGCTCCCCGCCGCCTGTCGGCGCAAGCTCGAGGAGGTCATGACCGTCACCGCGGGAAATTCCAAGCTCCACGTCATCCTCGCCCTCAGTTACAGCGGGCGCGTCGAAATCCTCGATGCCGTTCGCTCGATCTCGCGTGATGTCGCCGCCGGAACCCTCCGGGAGGAAGAAATCGACGCCACCTTTTTTTCCTCCCGTCTCGCCACCTCGGGCATCCCGGACCCCGATCTCCTCATCCGCACCTCAGGCGAAATGCGCATTTCGAATTTCCTCCTCTGGCAACTCAGCTACACCGAAATCCATGTCACAAAAAAACTTTGGCCGGATTTCGGCAAAGAGGACTTTTTGGCGGCCCTGCAGGATTTCGCCGGACGCGGACGCCGCTATGGCGGGGTCTGATTGACCCGCATCAAGTCCCACGCGCAAATCTTCTTGCATGCCACGCCCGGGAATAGATGCTTTCGGGGCGTTCATTTTCATCAACCCAAGAAAAACCAACCCACACATGTCAGCCACCACCATCACCGCCATTCGTGCCCGCCAAATCCTCGACTCCCGTGGAAATCCCACGGTCGAAGCCGATGTTGAACTCGCCGGAGGCGCCCTCGGCCGCGCCGCGGTCCCGAGTGGAGCCAGCACCGGGGAACACGAAGCGGTCGAACTCCGCGACGGCGTCAAGACCAGCTACCTCGGCAAAGGCGTCACCAAAGCCGTTGCCAACGTCGGCAGCCTCCTCGCCCCGGCCCTCGTCGGACTCGATGCCCTCGACCAGATCGGCCTCGACAAGACGATGCTGGCCGTGGACGGCACCCCGACCAAGAAGAAAGTCGGTGCCAATGCGATCCTCGCCGTCTCCCTTGCCGCAGCCAAGGCCGCTTCGACCCAGGTTGGCGTCCCGCTCTACAAATACCTCGGCGGGCCCAACGCCAAAGTCCTGCCCGTCCCGATGATGAACATCGTCAACGGCGGTGCCCACAGCGACGCGCCGATCGATTTTCAGGAGTTCATGATCATCCCGAAGGACTTCCCGACGTTCTCGGAAGCCCTCCGCGCCGGAACGGAAATCTTCCACGCCCTCAAAGGCGAACTCAAAAAGCGCGGGCTCTCCACCGCCATCGGTGATGAGGGCGGATTCGCCCCCGCATTCACCTCGGCCGAGGACGCCCTCGAGACCATCGCGAAGTCGGTAAAGGCCGCCGGCTACAGATTCGGCAAGCAGATCTTCATCGCCCTCGACGCCGCTTCGAGCGAGTTCTACGACGCCGCCAAGAAAGCCTACGTCTTCAAAAAGTCGGATGGCTCGAAGCGCACTGACGACGAACTCGTCGCCTACTATCAGGAACTCTGCTCGAAATACCCCATCGTCTCCATCGAAGACGGCTGCGCAGAAAACGACTGGGTGGGCTGGAAAAAACTCACCGACGCTCTCGGTGACACCGTCCAACTCGTCGGCGATGACCTCTTCGTCACCAATGTCGAATTCCTCCAAAAGGGCATCGACAAGGGCGTCGGCAACTCGATCCTCGTCAAGGTCAACCAAATCGGCTCCCTCACGGAGACCCTCGACGCCATCGAACTCGCCAAGGAAAACCGCTACACTGCCGTCATCAGCCACCGCTCCGGAGAGACCGAGGACACCACGATCTCCGATATCGCCGTCGCCACAAACGCCGGCCAGATCAAGACCGGCTCCCTCTGCCGCACCGACCGCGTCGCCAAGTACAACCAGCTCCTCCGCATCGAGGAAGAGTTGGGCGACGACGCCGTCTACGGCGGCAAAATGCGCTGAGCATCGCCCCTTCCCACAAAAACGCGGCTCCGGTCACCCGGAGCCGAGTTTTTTTATCCCCTTGCCCACCCCGGCACCACGAGTTCATCGGCAAAACCGTCGGACGCCGTGCCGCGAGTGGACCCTGTGAAGATCCACAAGAACGAGAAAACCTCCACGGAACTTTGGAGAAAAGCCGGCCTTTGCGCCCGGATTCCCAAAGGCGTTTATCGGTTCCGCAACCACTGAGGTGGACCCCGGAAATCGGACCGGGGGATAAGCTCTAAAAAGCGATGGCGGCGGGGAGTGGAAACCCACAACCTGAAAGACCATCGAAAATGAAAGGCAAACGCAGAAGACACGACGCAGGATTCAAAGCCCGGGCGGCACTGGAAGCGCTCAAAGGGCAAAAAACGACGCAGCGGATTGCGGCGGAATATGACATTCACCCGACCCAAGTCTCGGACTGGAAGAAGACGCTCCTGGAAGGAATTGGAGACGCCTTCGAGGGGCGGAGAGCGGGAGTGCAGGAGGATTTCGAGGCTGAGCGCGAGGAGCTGCATTCCAAGATCGGGGAGTTGACCGTGAAGCTGGATTTTTTGGAACCAAAATCCAAACAGCTCGGCCTATGAAGCGGGCCGAGCTGGTAGAAAAAAATCACCCGAAGTTGAGCGTGAGAGAGCAGTGCCGTCTGCTGTCGGTGTCGCGGACGACACTGAATAACAAGCCGGTGGAAGAGAGAGCCGAGGATATCGAGATCATGCGACTGATGGACAAGGTTTAAATGAAGGATCCGTGAATTGGGAGCCGCCGACTGGTGCCGCTTCTGGAGCGCGATCACGGAGTAAAAGTCAACCGGAAGAGGATGCAGAGGCTGCGTCGCAAGATGGGGAACGAGACGATTTGGTGTCGTCCACGCCGCACCAGCATTCCCGACAACGGGCACCGGAACTACCCGTATCTGCTACGAGATCGGGCGGTGGGGTATTCCAACGAAGTTTGGTGCGCGGACATCACGTATGTGCCGATGCCGCACGGCTACGCCTATTTGTGCGCGGTGATGGGTTGGCATTCCCGCAAGGTGCTGGGCCGGGCGGTGAGCAACACGATGGACGCAGGGCTCACGCAAGAGGCCCTTACGCAAAGCCGGGGCCTTCCCGCCATCTTCAACACGGACCAAGGCAGCGCGCTCCAAGAGCATGGCGGCATTCAGGAGCATCTCAGCGACGGTGGGAAGACCGTCGGAAAGGCCGTTCTGGAGAAGGGTGTTGATGGCGTCTTGGGTGGTGGTAGTTTCGGGTTGTCCGGACATGGTTGGTGCTGGTGTTGGATTTAAGCACCCCCATCATTCGACCGTGTCCGGGCCTTTTCAATCCCTGGGATCTGACTGCCGGAGGGTGGCGGCGTCCGGCCGTTTGGCCGATTCCGCTACGCTCCATCGGCCAAACGGCCGGATTGATCGTGCTTCGGACTTTTACAGACGAAATGTTGCACTACCATGACTCGCCTTCGCGGCCTCCAGCCTGTGCGCACTGGTGGAAGGAAAACCCCGGTGAACAAAAAAAGCCGGAGACGGTTTGAACCGCCTCCGGCTGGATTTTGCGTGACGTTCCTCAGGCCACGGCGATCTTGCGCGGTTTGCTGGCCTCGGCTTTTGGAAGCCGGACGGTCAACAGTCCTTGCTCGATCGAGGCCGAGATTTGACCGGCGTCCACCGAGGGATCCAGGTCGAACACGCGACGGTAATCGCGGTGTCCGGACTCAAAGTAGACCGGCCGGCCATGGCCTTCGTTCGAATTCCGACGGCCGATCAGGATCAGCTTTCCGTCCTCGAACGTCACTTCGACCCCGTTTTTGCCCACGCCGGGCATTTCCACCTCGAGCGTGTAGCCATCGACGTCATGGTGAAGGTTCACGGCTGGAACCGTGTAGTCAACCCGCGCGGCCGCGGGCCCGGCTTCTTTTTTGGTGATGAGTTGTGACATGGTGTTGCGTTCCTTTCTTCAGTTGAGTTTCACTTCGATTTTGCGCGGTTTGGCCTCCTCCGCCTTTGGCAGGGTGACGGTCAGGATTCCATCCTGATAAGTCGCACTGACGGCGTCGGATTCGACCGTGGCCGGAAGGGTCACCGTCCGGCTGAACGATCCGAAGAACCGCTCGCTGCGGAAGCTTTCGCCACGGCGGTCGGCGTTTTCGGCGCTGCGGCGACCGGAGATGGTGAGAGAGTCGTCTTCGAGCGAAATGTCGAAGTCCTCCTTTTTCATCCCCGCCAATTCGACGGCCACGGTGACTTTGTCTCCGTCCTCATAGACGTCCAAGGGCGGAGCCCAAGAGCCGCCGGACGGACCGGAAAGGGCAAAGGCACTTTCCAGCAAATCCCGCCACGGGGCGAGTCGGTCAAACGGGGACCAGGTCGTTGCCAAGGGTGTTCTAATGATGCTCATGATTGGATCTCCTTTTGTTGTTGGTTGTTGTTCCAACAGTTGAGAAGCCAGAAGCATGCCGGGCGATAAAATGGCGCCTTTATATTGAACATAAGTTACTCGACAAAAATACTTTACGACATTTTTTACACATCTGAAATAAAACCAAAAACCGACTCAAAAGCGACATAGTGACACAGTTTAAGTACTCAGATGAGAGACGATATTGAGCCGTTATGACTCATATTTCCAGCGCATCGGAGACAGCTCGACCGACGGTAAGCGCCAGTTGATAGATCTGATAGGCAACGGAAAAGACCACCGCGAGGTAGAGAAGGCGGGGAATCCATTCCGCCATGGCATCGACCAACGAGAAGAAGCGGATACGGAACATCTCAGCCGCCCGCCCCATTTCTTCATCAAGCCGGCCGGACACTTCGGCAACGCGGAAACTCCGCTCCAGATCGTCCGGGAACGCCCGGCTCGCCGCCAGGGCCGCGGTGAAGGCCGTGCCTCTCCGAATGGCGGTGACCGCCGTGGAGGAGGCTGTTTCAATATTCGCGCTGAGGCTGGCGCGTCCGGCCCGGCGAAGGCTGGCCAGAACGCCATCGGCCGAGCGAATACCCAGGGAGAGAACAAGACAGAACCGCGCGAGAGCCGCTGTCCGGAAAAGCCCGCCGAGGCCGGGAATGAGACGGATCAGGAGATCGACGATCACCGAGGAACGCGCCAGCCGCCGGAGGCCCCAAATGGAAACGCCGATGACTCCGACCAGCAGATAGATCGGGAGAAGGATCCCGACGACCGACATGAGGTAAACATTTCCTTCGTTCGCCAGAATCGCCCGGGGGATCGAGAGAAGCAGGGCACCGACGTGGATGACAAAAACCGGGTAAATCGACTTGGCAATCATCGCCCGGCGAGCCTTCGCCAGGGTTGCGTAGTATTCCGAGAGGCGAACGGACGCTTCCTCCAAGCGTCCGCTTTGCTCCCCCGCGGCGAGGATTTCCACGTCGAGGGTGGAAAAGCCATTCGTGCGAAACGCCTCGGCGAACCCGGCCTCCAACCGCGCCGAGACCCGACGCGCGGCCCGGCCGATGCGATCTCGACCGAGTCTCAGTTGCTCAATAGCCTTCGGGGCGGGGATTCCGCTCCGGATCATCTGGGCGAGGCTGTGAAAGAAATGTTCTTTGTGGGTGAACGACAGTTGCATGAGCGGGCCCGGTGTGGAAGATCGGCACCATGCCGGAACCCGATCATCGCGGCGAGGATGAAAAATGGATGCGCCTCGCCATCGCCGAAGCCCGTCAGGGCGTGGGACTCACCCATCCCAATCCGACCGTTGGGGCGGTGATCGTGAAGAAAAACCGTCTTCTCGCCAAGGGCTGGCACCAGGCCGCCGGTCAGCCGCATGCGGAGATCGAGGCGATTCGCGCCCTCCGGCGGGCGTCCGATGCGCGCGGCGCAACGATTTTTGTGACGCTGGAGCCCTGCTCGACCCACGGTAGGACCCCGCCCTGCACGGAGGCTATTGCGGCCGCCGGGTTTGCCCGGGTGGTTTACGGAGCCCGCGATCCGAATCCCGCCCATGCCGGCCGCGCCGATGCGCTCCTCGAAAAAGCCGGGATCGCGGTCACCCCCGGCCTTTTCGAAGCCGAGTGCGCGGTGCTCAACCGGGCTTGGAACAAATGGATCGTCACCGGGCGGCCGTATGTGATCGCCAAAGCCGGAATGAGCCTGGATGGCCGGATAGCCTCGCCGCCCGGTCGTCGTTGGATCACCTCGTCCGCCTCGCGGGAGGATGCCATGACCCTCCGCGCGACGAGCCAGGCGATTTTGGTCGGCGGCGAGACCGTGCGCGTGGACAATCCCCGACTGACCTTGCGCGGGTTACCCGGTCGGCAACAACCGCGGCGTGTCATTTGGACAAAGTCCGGCGACCTTCCGCCCGCGGCCCGCCTGTTCACCGACCGCCACCGCGCCCGGACCCTCGTTTACAAAAACTCCCCCCTCGCCGACGTGCTGCTGGATCTGGGAAAAAAACAGGTCGCGCAGGTGTTGATCGAGGGCGGCGGCGAAGTCCTCGGGGCGGCGTTTGATTCCGGTCTGGTGGACCATGTCGTCTTTTACATCGCTCCCGTTCTGCTTGGTGGAAAAACCCCGGCGGTCGGCGGGATCGGCGTCGGCTCAAACGAGGCGGCTATCGCCTTGGAGAATCCGACCTACACCCTGCTCGGCAACAACCTCCGCATTTCCGGCGACGTCAGGCGAGCATCTTCCTGAGCGTTCCGACCGCATCGAAACACTCGACCGCACAATTCCGCGCCGCCCGCGAGTGCTTGCCCCAATTTCCGAGGACCTCGTCGACCGCCGCCGAGGCCCCGGCCGCATCCGACACAAAAAACATCCCGCTTTGCTCCGGCAAGTACGCTTCGGCCAGCGTGCTTTCGCTAATCACCGGCCGCCCCAAGGCCAAATACGCCGCCGAGCGGTCGCTCAACCACCCGGAGCCCACGTAGCTCTCCAGTTTTACCGCCGAGAATTCCCCGGTGGACTGTCGCAAGTAATCGTAATAAAGCCGCGGCGTCCGGGCGATCCGGTGGGGCACCACGTGATGCCAACCGAGTCCCTGCAAGCGTTCCTTTTCGGGATCGTCGTCCGAGAGATTCATCGAGAGTTCAAAGCGCACCGACGGGCGTGCCATGGCCAGCGGGAGGAACTTCTCAAAGGCCGCCTTTTTTGAAAAATCCCGCCATTCCCCCTCCCACTGGATCATGCCGTCCCAATACCATTGCCCGATCGTTGTGAAGCGATCCACCGGCGGCCGGGGAGTCGGCTGGAGGAGGGTGGTATCAACCAACGGGAAAAACGTCTTCCACCGCACCGCGGTCTCGGGGACCCGTGAACCCGGCCCGTAAGTGTTGAGCCCGATTGTCCAGAATTCCTCGTGATCGTGCTGCCCCATGTCCATCCGCTGCATCCAAAAACAAACCTCGGTCGGATCGAGGCTGCAAAGTTTGCGGAGGCTGAACCGGTCGATAAGCGGACGCCGGATCGAGTTGCTCAGATTCAACAGGACGGTCGGGCCGGCGAGTGCGTCCAGCACCTCCCGCCGCGTCCGGCCGAAAAAGCGCGCCCCCGTCAGATCATGGGACTCCGAGCCCTTCGGAAAAAGAACGAGGCAGAAATTTTTCTCCAGCCCGAAGGCCGCAAGGCGGCGGCGAAATTGTGAGATCCGGCTGAGATCGCGCTTTTCGTCGCCGGTTGATTCCATGACCTCGAGCCACCAAAACGGCTGGTTCATCCGCCGGAGGCCGAGCGCGTATTGCAACGGGACGGAGAAGTTTCCCCCACCCTCGGGATACTTCGCCACGAACCCACATCCGATCAAAACGAGTGACATGCGTCCGCCCTGCGTAACCGATTTGCCTGCTTTCGCCAATGCCCAAGAGGCTTGTTGTTCCGCCTTCCCGCCCGTAACGTTCCGCCACCATGCGGATCGTTGTGACCGGCCTGATCGGCCAATATGCCTTTGGCGGAGTGACCTGGGATTACATGCAATACGTGCTCGGTTTTCAAAAACTCGGCCACGAAGTCTGGTATCTCGAGGACAGTTCCGTCTGGCCGTATGATCCTGTCAAACAGGAACCCGCCACCGATTGTTCTTACAATGTCGGTTACCTCCGGCGCGTGATGCATGAGTTCGACATGGGCGATCGGTGGATTTATCGAAACGGGGCCGACGGCATCTACCACGGCGTCTCCGATACGGCCACAGCCGAAAAGATCCTCCGCTCGGCCGATGTGCTGGCGAATGTCTCCGGAGCCTGCTGGCTGCGCGAGCCGACGGCGGCGATTCCGCTCAAGCTGTTTTTGGATGGTGATCCGATGTTCACCCAGATCGACGCCCTCGCGCCCGAGAAACCCGCGGTGGGCGATCACCTCCGCGCGCACGACCGCCATTTTTCCTTCGGTCTGAACATCGGCCAGCCCGGCTGTCATGTGCCGACGGCCGGGATGGAATGGCGACCCACGGTTCAGCCCATCGCGCTGGATTGGTGGGAGCGTCCGCTCATGCCGGCCACGGCCGAGCAGGTCGCGTACGGCGCTTGGACGACGGTGATGAACTGGGCGAGCTACGCGCCGCGTGCCTTTGAAGGCGAAACCTACGGCCAGAAAGACATCGAGTTTATGCGCTTTCTCGACTTGCCGCTCCGCTCGGGCGAACGCTTCGTCCTCGCCATGGGCCAAGGCGTCGGGCAATCCCGCCCCACCGCCACACTGGAGGAAAAGGGCTGGACGATTGTCGAACCCGAGGTACAGATCCCGGACTACGCCTCGTACCACGATTTCCTGAGAAATTCCAAAGCCGAGTGGAGCATCGCGAAAAACGGCTACGTCCGCTCGCGAAGCGGCTGGTTTAGCTGTCGGAGCGCCTGCTACCTCGCGGCCGGAAAGCCCGTGGTCGTTCAGGATACCGGTTGGACGGATCACCTCCCATCGGGCGACGGGGTCATCGCCTTCGACTCAATCGAGTCCGCCGTCGCCGGGATCGGCCGGGTTGCGGGAAATTACGAGCATCATTCCCGGGCCGCCCGCGCGTATGCAGAGAAAAACTTTGAGGCCGCCCGAGTGTGCGCTGCCCTTCTCGAATGAACGACTTTTCCCAATCCGCTCTCATCATCGTCGGTCACGGTTCCACACTCAACCCGGACTCCAGCGCGCCATCGCTGGTGCACGCCGCCGAAATTCGCCGGCGCGGGATTTTCGCCGAAGTCGTCACCTGTTTCTGGAAGGAAGAGCCGTCGTTCCGCGAGGTCTTACGAATGGTGGACAGTCGGGACGTTTTTGTGGTGCCGAATTTCATCAGCGAGGGGTATTTCACACAAACCGTGATTCCCCGTGAGCTGGAGCTCACCGGTCCCGTGACCGGGTGGGATGGACGGATCATTCGCTACTGCGAGCCGACCGGAAATCACCCCTCCATGACGCCCCTCCTCATTCGCCGCGCCAAGGAAGTCGCACCGAATGTCCCTCCGTCGGAAACCAGTCTTCTCATTGTCGGGCACGGCACCGGACTCAACGACAACTCCGCCAAAGCCGCCAAACATCAGGTGCGCGTGATTTCGGAATCCGGCGAATACGCGGAAGTGGCTGCGACTTATATGGAGGAACCGCCGCTCATCGCCGAGTGGGATCAATACACCACCCAGCCGAATGTGGTCGTGGTTCCGTTTTTCATCTCGGACGGGCTCCACAGCTATCAGGATATTCCGGTTCTTCTCGGGATCGCGGACGAACCCGGCGTCGCGGCGAGTCAGGCAGAGGTCTTCCGTCACAACCCGCATGAACTCCGCGGACGCCGGCTTTTCTACGCCAGCGCGATTGGAACCGACCCGGGCTTTGCGGATATCATTCTCGACCAAGTCCGCGCTTTTCAGGAGCAAAACGCGGTGACGGCGGGCTGATCAGGGTTTCAAGATTGCAAACGTCGTTTCCCCCTCCCGCTGAAGGAGGAGAAAAAGACCCTCGCCCTTGGGCGCGCTCGACAGGATTTTTTCCAAGTCCTTCGCGCTCGTCACGGGCTGGCCGGCGGCTTCCGTGATAACGTCGCCCACCCGAAGGTCGGCGACCTCCGCAGCGCTTTTTTCTTCCACTTCAGTGATGACAGCTCCCCGCAGACCGGCGGGCATTTTGTTGCTCAACGTCTCGGGGGTCGCATCGCGGAAGGACATGCCGGGCGAAGAGGGTTGCACCGGCGGCACAACCGGCTCAGCGCGGGGGATAACCCCGCGGGGACGCACCGACGCGCGCTGGAAGTCCGGCATCTCGCCAGTTTGCACGGCCACGGTCAATAGGTTGCCACGCCGCCAGACCTCCAGCCTAACCTTTTGCCCGATTTGCTTGGAAAGAATCTGGCGCTGGAGCTCATTGGCCAGGCCGACCTCGACGCCATCCACTTTCGTAATCACATCGCCGGGGCGGAGATCGCTCGACTCCGCCGGGGCCATCGCCTCGATGCTCTGCACGACGACTCCGCGATCAAGTCCGGGAAAAAGTCGCTGGAATTGCACACTCTCCTCAATGCCCGCAATCGAAATTCCCAGCCAAGGACGCCGCACCCGACCGTCAGTAATCAGTTGCTTGGCGACATTGCGCGCCACATTCATCGGGATTGCAAAACCCAGCCCGCGATTCATCCCGCTGATCAGTGTATTGATCCCCACCACCCGGCCGTCGATGTCCGCCAAGGGACCACCGCTGTTTCCGGGATTGATCGAGGCGTCGGTCTGAATCAACTCCCCGTAATTGCCACCCAGGCTACGGCCTTTGGCGCTCACCACCCCGACGGTAAACGTGTAGGGGAGCTCCATCGGCGTCCCAATCGCAAACGCAAACTGCCCGACGCGAACCTGATCGCTGTCCCCCAACTCCGCCGCCGGAAGATCCTTTGCATCGACTTTCAACACCGCCAAGTCGGTCCGTTCATCCGTGCCGATGACTTCCGCGGAAAACTTACGTCCATCGCGCAACCGAACGACGATCTCCGAGGCGTCTTCGATCACATGATAATTCGTCAGCAAATACCCATCCGGTCGAAAGATGAATCCCGAGCCCACATTCGGCTGGAGGGAATCCATGGCTCCATCCGGCCGACGGAGAAAAAATTCCAGCCCACGGGGGAGGCCGGTGATAGCTTGAGGCGTCGCCCGGCGTGATTCGATGATGACGACCGACGGAGCCACTTTTTCAAAGACGCCGGCAAAGGAATCGTTCAACTGCCGGACAAAGGTTCCTTGGGCGCTCGCATCCTGCGCAGCGAGCGGAAGGGCTGAAACTGCCAGCAGACCAAGCATCGCAAAAGGCCATTTCATGCCGGAAAATTTACGACGCCGCCGCTCGATTGCAAGTGCCTCCGCGGCGACTAGCACGGGCATTTTTTTCGGCGCGGACCCAATTCCTTGCAGGAAACGAGTCGCGGGGCTTGACCTCGCTTCCAACAGTGCCGTAACAAGGAACTTAACATGAGCACCAAGCCGCTCGGAGGACTACCTCCCACGGGGAGCCAGGGCAATACCAATAGCGCTGCGACGGAGCCAGGGTCCGCCCTCGACGATCTCGGGGAGCTCCCGCGCAGCTACGGCACCGATTCCATTTTTCTGGTCGCTCAAGAGCCTCACTGGCTTTTCACCTACTGGGATATCGACATAGCCCTCCACCCCGGAGGGAAAACCTTCCTTCGTGTGCTGGGTCAAAACGACGAAACCGAGGTGGAAATCGAAGTGCCTTTTGAGACGCGGAACTGGTACATCCCGGTCGCCAAGGCCGCCAGCACGTACACGGTCGAAATCGGCTACTACCGCGGCAGCACATGGAGGCCCCTCGCCCGCTCGATCAGCGTGCAGACACCCCCGGATTCGCTTTCGACGTCCGACGAGTTTCAATACGCCACAATCCCGCTTCACCTGAGCTTTCAGCGGCTCATGGAGAACATTCGGACGACCCTCGACGACGGCGAAAGCCTCCTTCTCGCCCTCGCCCGCCTTCAAAAGGAAGGAAAACTTCTGGCGTTCGATCCATCGACGGGAGCCCCGCAAACTCCCGACGAACAACGCGTGCTCGAAGCCCTCCTCGGCAGCCATTTCCTCGAGCAACTCTCCAGCGAATCGCTCAGCTCCGGGGAATTGGCCGATCGCATCCGCCAACGTTTGGAGGAACGCCTTTCCTCCGCCGGGGCCAGCGAGCTCTCTCT
>CAZEYT010000071.1:0-15071 GCA_964516295.1 uncultured Chthoniobacterales bacterium
CTCGAACATCAAGGCCGATAGGCATAGAATAAGCGCGCATCTTCGGATCGCGCTCGTCGCCGTACTGGTGCTCGTGGGCGTCGTGCGCGCCTGCAACAACTACGACGTCATCGACATGGGCGTCATGGTCCCCTGCGAGAAAATCCTCGCCACTGCGGTGGAGAAAAACTGCGATGTGATCGGTCTCTCCGGCCTCATCACGCCTTCGCTGGACGAGATGATTCACGTGGCCAAAGAGATGCAGCGGCAGGGATTCACTGTTCCTCTTTTGATCGGAGGAGCCACGACGAGCAAGGCGCACACGGCCGTGAAGATCGAACAACACTACCAGCACGGCGTGGTTCATGTGCTGGACGCCTCCCGTTCGGTGAACGTCGTCAGCGCACTCCTCAGCCCGGAGCAGAAGCCCGGGTTTTTGGAAAAACTCGGTTCGGACTACGAAGCGCTCCGCACCGAACACGCCGGACGCCAGGCGGGACGTCCGCAACTCTCGCTCTCCGAAGCCGCCGCCAATGGGCTTGAGACCGATTGGGCCACGGTGGACATCGCCGTCCCGGCCAAGACCGGCGTCTTCTCCTTCGACATTCCGCTCGAGGAACTCGTGCCCTTCATCGATTGGTCACCGTTTTTTCATGCGTGGGAACTTCGCGGGCGCTTCCCCGGACTCCTCGACGATCCGGAAATCGGCGCCGAAGCGCGCAAACTCTTCGATGACGCCCGCCACCTCCTTGACGACATCGTCTCGAAAAATCTTTTCCGCCCCCGCGGCGTCCTCGGCTTCTGGCAGGCCCGGAGCACGGGGGAGGACATTGAGGTTGTCGACGAGACCGGCCGACCGCTCGAAGTCCTTCACTGCCTGCGCCAGCAGCAGAAGAAACCGGCCGGTCAGAAGAATCTTTCGCTCGCGGACTTTGTGGCGCCGGCCTCTTCGGGACGGCGGGATTTCATCGGAGCGTTCGCCGTTACGACCGGCCACGAGGTTCAGGAGATCGCCGAGGCTTACGAGAAAAAGCACGACGACTACCTCTCGATCATGACCAAAGCCCTCGCCGACCGTCTGGCCGAGGCGTATGCGGAGTGTCTTCACAAAAAAGCCCGTGATCTCTGGGGCTTCGGGGTCCACGAAAACCTGACCGCCGAGGAGCTCATCCGCGAAAAATACCGCGGCATCCGGCCCGCACCCGGCTACCCGGCCCAACCCGATCACACCGAGAAATGGACGCTCTGGCGTCTCCTCGATGCCGAACGCCGCACCGGTATCATCCTCACCGAGAGCCTCGCCATGTTCCCGGCCAGCAGCGTCAGCGGGATCTATTTTTCTCACCCGGCTTCCAAATATTTTGCCGTCGGAAAAATCGACCGCGACCAGATCGAGGACTACGCAGGGCGCAAGGCGATGTCGGTGAAGGCCGTCGAGAAATGGCTCCAGCCCTATCTCAATTACGACCCGGACAGCGAGCTCACCAAGCCCTGCCTCACGAAGTGACGCCCATGCCCGACCGGTTCCAACAGGCGCTCGCCACATCGCTTCCGCTTTTGAAAAAAATCCAGTCCGGGCTTCAATCGCCCCCCGCCGCGTCGCGTGCTGCTTTGACACGCTTGAAGAAATCCGCTCAAACCGCCCGCGCGGCCAAGCCCGCAACGGATAATCCCATCCGATGGACGTGGGACACGCTCCGCGCCGCGGCGCTTCACTGCACGAAATGCCCGCACCTCGTCGCTTCGCGGACCCAGGTCGTCTTCGGGGTCGGAAACACCGAGGCTGATCTCCTCTTCGTCGGCGAAGCCCCGGGAGCCGATGAAGATGCGCAAGGCGAACCCTTCGTCGGCCGCGCCGGACAACTTCTCACAAAAATCATCGAAGCCATGGGCTTCACCCGCGATGACATCTACATCGCCAACGTGCTCAAGTGCCGCCCGGACATGCCGGCCGGAGAATCCGGAAACCGCAAACCGCGGGCCGACGAAATGGAGACCTGCCTGCCGTGGCTCCGCGAACAAATCGCCCTCATCCGCCCCAAAGCCATCGTCGCGCTCGGAGCCACGGCCGTCCAGGGACTGCTGGGCGACAAATCTCCTATGCGCGACCTCCGCGGCCGCTGGCTGGAATTCGACGGGATTCCCGTGATGGTCACCTACCACCCGGCTTATCTCCTCCGCAATCAGTCCATCGGAGAAAAACGCAAGGTTTGGGAGGACATGCTCCTCGTCCTCGAGAAGCTCCGCCGCCCGATCTCCGAAAAACAGCGGCGCTTTTTCACACAATCTGCCTGACCGGCCCCGGAAGCATGGATTCGCTGCGCTCCGCCTTCCATTTTCTCTTCTACCTTTTCATCGTCGGCTCGCTCCGACTTCTTCTCACCACCGCCTCGAGGGTCTCGGTGAAACGTTTCGCGGATTTGCCGGAGGGCGGATTCGTGCTCGCCTCGAATCATATCAGCCATTTCGACCCGCCGTTCCTCAGCGGATGGTTCCCTCGAAAAATCGAGTGGATTGCCATGGTCGAGCTCTTCGGCACGGCTTGGTCGAAGCGCGGATTCCAGTGGCTGGATGTCATTCCCGTCGACCGCAGCGGCGATGACCGGCAAGCGCTCCGACAAGCGCTGCGCCGTTTGGAGACCGGGCGCGTCATCGGCGTCTTTCCGGAAGGCGGCATCCGCGACGGCGAACGCTCGATCCTCGCCGGCACTCCCGGTCGCGACGGGGCCATCCTTCTTTCGGTGAAATCCGGACGCCCCATCGTGCCGGTCGTCATTCTCGGAAGCGAACGCCTCTACAACAAAAAAAACTGGCTGCCGTTCCGCCGGGCAAAGGTTTACATCGGCATCGGCCCGGCCCTGCACCCTCCGGTCGGCGGCCTTCCCCGCGAAGCCCGCGAAACGCTCCGCACGGCTTTTGGAGCGGCCATCGTAAACCTCAAGGATGACCTCGTCCGGCACTATCAACTCACCACGGACGACCTCCCCCGCTCGCCACAACAACGGATGTCCGAACCATGAAGACCGTCGTCGAACGCTCGGCCGCATGGGCGATGGATTCGGCCATGTGCGGCATGATGAATGTCCTCCAATGGCGGCGGCGGGCCGAAAGCTGTACCTTGGAGGGGTTGGAGGACTACGTCGCCCGCCACTCGGCGATGAGCCGGGAGGAATTCTTCCGCATGCCGCCGGCAAGCCGCCCGCGCATTCTCGCGGACCGGTTCCTCTGGGAAAGCCCGCTGCCCTCCGGGCATCCCGAAAACGACCGGGTCTGCGTTCAATTCTACCCGGCCAGGCGGACGGATGCCCCGACCGTTCTGATTCTGCATGCACTCATGAGCGCCAGCGACACCGGCTACCGGCGGGTGGCTGCATGGTTCAATGAGCGCGGATGGAATGCGGCCTTCCCGCATCTCCCCTACCACTACTCCCGCCGCCCCAGCCGAACGCTCAATGGCGAGCTGGCCATCACCTCCGACCTGATCCGCAACGCCCGCGGGCTCCGTCAGGGCGTTGTGGAACTCCGCCAACTCCTCGCCTTTCTCCGCACCCGTGGCTCCCGGGAATTCGGAATCCTCGGAACGAGCTACGGCGGCTGGACCGGCGCTCTCCTGTCATTTCTAGAGAGCGACCTTCGTTTCGTGGCCTTGGTCCAGCCTATCGTCAATGTCGAGAAGGCCATCTGGGAAAATCCCGGCGCTCTTTCGATGCGCACATCGCTAAAGTCCCTCGGACATCGCCGTGGCACGACGGACCGGCACGCGCATCTCATTTCTCCACTCCACGGCATTCCGCTCGCCGGACGCGTCGTGATTACAGCAGGTCTCTACGACCGCGTCTCGCCACCTGCCGACCTCGAAACCCTAGCGTCCCGCTGGCCGGGCTCACGATTGATCCATGTTCGACAGGGACACTTCGGCTATCGCGCTCTCCCGGCTACCCTCCGAGAAATCGAACCGCTTCTTCAGGCGGATACCGCAGCGGCCTTGACGGTGTAGAAATCAAGCCGGTCCCGGAACAACGTCTCCACGGAATCAAAGCCGGCCTCCAGGGCCAGGCGGTCGTAGTCGGCAAGAGTCTCCGGGAAATCAAAGTTCGTCACGTGTCCCTCGACGGCCACGAGATCCGCCTCGGTGAGCGTGCTCCAGTTTGTCCTGGCATCGAGCATCCATCGATCCATGTAGTCCTCACGCGATTCTTTATTGCGCCGGGCGGGCTCGAAAAAGACGAAGAACCCGCCGGGGGCCACCCGCGCACGAACAGCCGCCAGAAACTCCCCTTTGGTTTGTTGCAAATGGTGAAACGAGAGGCCGACATAAATCACGTCCCATTGCCCGTTCAGCCCGGGGATGACTTTCGCAAAGTCCCCCACCCGGAAATCCCGCGTGCAGGAAAGCGACGCCGTATTTTTCTTGGCCAGATCGAGCGCCACGGGTGACAAATCGAGTCCCAGATAACCACCGGGCGACCGCGGTTGAAGAACAGCCGATGTGAACGAGGCATCGCCACATCCCATATCGAGAAACGTGAAACCCGGAGACAGCGTCCGGTCCATCCATTGGCCCAACGCCTCCATCGCCTCGCGGTGGAAGAGATAATTCTGATCGACGATTTTGCGGTAAAAGGCCCATTGGTCGAAAAACTCCCGCACCGGATCCCATTCGCTGCTCATGGCAGGAGAAAATCAGCTTTGTGCATCGCCGGGAAATGCATTTTTCCGCGCGCGTTTCCCGATCGGTTCTGCCATCTTCCTCCGATGCCGCCAGTTCCCATCCGCGTTCACGATTACGCTGCGCTCATCACGCGCTGGCGAAAGATCGCGGGACCGGCTGGTCTGACGATCCGGCGTTACACCGAGGCATCGGGCTACGCGCTTTTCGTTTTGGAAAGCAAACGTCCGCCGGCGGATGCCCCGTCGGTTTACTTTTCGGCCGGTATCCACGGCGACGAACCCGCTTCAACCGAAGGCCTTCTCACCTGGGCCGCACAAAATACCGCGCTCCTCCGCTCGGTCAATGCAGTCATCTTCCCCTGCCTGAACCCATGGGGGCTCGTGAACAACAACCGGCTCAACGAACAGGGCCTCGATCTCAACCGCACTTACCACAACACGGATGTCCCTCAGACAGCCGCGCAGGTTTCGTTGCTCGAGGGCCGGCAGTTCGATGTCGCACTCATGCTCCACGAGGATTACGACGCCCACGGAACTTATATCTACGAAGTCACCCACTCGCGTCCCTTTTGGGCCGAACACCTCATGGTCGCCGCGGAGAGATTCATCCCGGCCGATATTCGCAAAACCATCGAGGGACGCCGGGCGCGTCGTGGAATCGTCCGCCGCCGCGTGCATCGTGATCTGATGCCGTTCTGGCCGGAGGCCTTCCTTCTCCATTTCCATCACGCCCGCCGGACGTTCACGATTGAAACTCCTTCGGAGTGGCACATCGATTCCCGTGTGGAAGCCCAGAAGGCCGTTCTCTCCGAAGCCCTTCGCCTTTGCCTCACCGACCGGAAGGTTTTTCGTTCTTCCAAGACAAAATTGTGCTAACCCCTTTCTTATGAGTACTCCGGACCGGGTCATCAAAGCGAAACTCCCCGCACGCGTCATTGTCGGTTCTTCACTGATCGCTCTCTTCGTACTGGGCTTTGTCATCGTTGCCATCTGGCAAAGTGGCGTCACAATCACCGACGCCCGCATGCGGGGCACGGTCATCGCCAAGGAATTCCAGCCCCTTTCCCAACCGGAGCGGGAAATCACTCTCAATCAAAGCGGTGCCATGACCGCCCGCACCAATGAGGGTGAAATGACCATCACGGTCGAAGTGCCCCAACGCAACGGCAGCCCGCGGACATTTACGGTTTGGATTCGCGACCGGGCTCAGTTCGACCGCATTCAGGTCGGCGACACGTTTGATGTCGGACCTTACGTCGTCCCGGGCGAGTAATCCGGTTGAACATTTCCGTTCCGCGTCTGTCTCAAACTTCTGACAGACGATTAGTCATTACAAAGTAAAGCCATTCTATGAGCATCAATACGTCCGAGATCACCCAGCAAGTCCAACAGGCCCGTCACTGGGTGGATCCCCTCCTGAACGAAGTCGGCAAAGTCGTTGTGGGACAAAAGAACTTGGTTCACCGCCTTCTGGTCGGCCTGCTCTCCAACGGTCACGTTCTCCTCGAAGGCGTGCCGGGATTGGCAAAGACACTGACCGTCCGCACGCTCGCGAATACCATCCACACGGGCTTTCAACGCCTGCAATTTACTCCCGATCTCCTCCCGGCCGATCTCATTGGAACCCTGATCTACAATCCACGCGAGGGAGAGTTTACGACAAAACTCGGCCCCATTTTTTCCAACCTCATCCTCGCCGATGAAATCAATCGCGCCCCGGCGAAAGTCCAGAGCGCTCTGCTCGAAGCGATGCAGGAACGCCAGGTCACCATCGGCGAACAAACGTTCAAACTCCCCGACCCCTTCCTCGTCCTCGCGACCCAGAACCCAATCGAGCAGGAAGGAACCTATCAATTGCCCGAGGCTCAGCTCGACCGCTTTATGCTCAAGGTCCATGTCGGCTATCCGACACGCGAAGAAGAGCGCTCGATTCTCGATGCCATGTCGACCTCCGCACCGCGCCTCGGCGTGGAAACCATCGTTAATGCCGACGACATCATCCGCGCCCGGGGCCTCGTCAACGACATCTATGTCGACGAGCGGGTGAAAGATTACATCGTCAACATCATCTGGGCCACACGCGATCCGGCAGCCGCCAAGCTCAAGTTGGATGGAATGATCCGCTACGGCGCTTCTCCGCGTGCCACGATCTTCCTCACGCTCGCCGCCAAAGCAAATGCCTTCATCGCCGGCCGCGGATACGTTACCCCACAGGATGTCAAATCCATGGGTCTCGACGTTCTGCGCCACCGCATCGGCGTGAGTTATGAAGCCGAGGCCGAGTCGATCACTTCGGAGTCGATCATCGAACAGATCTTCGCCGGTCTTCCAGTGCCCTGATTCGTCCCTTCATTTTTTCCGATCAAAGCCATGGATCGTGATCCCAAAGAGATCCTGAAGAAAATCCGCCGTCTCGAACTGCGCACCCGCCGGCTTGTCAACTCGACGTTCGCGGGCCAGTACCACAGTGTTTTCAAAGGCCGCGGCATGAACTTCGAGGAAGTGCGCGAGTACGCGCCGGGCGATGAGATTCGCTCGATCGACTGGAATGTCACGGCGCGCATGAACACGCCCTACGTGAAAAAGTTCACCGAGGAACGCGAGCTGACCGTCATACTTGTCGTCGATGTGAGCGCCTCGGGCACCTACGGCAGCATTCAGTTGAGCAAACGCGAACTGGCCGCGGAAGTCGCTTCGATCCTGGCGTTCAGCGCCATCAACAACAACGACAAGGTCGGCCTCCTCCTCTTCAGCGATGATGTCGAGCTCTTCATCCCCGCCAAGAAGGGTCGCCTTCATACGCTCCGGCTCATCCGCGAAATGCTTTATTTCGAACCGAAAGGCCGCGGTACAAATCTCGCGGGGGCTTTGGATTACCTCAACCGGGTCACCAGCCGGCGCGCCGTGGTTTTTCTGATCTCCGACTTCCTAGCTCCGGATTTCACCAAGGCCCTCACGGTCTCCAGTCGTCGTCACGACGTCGTCGCCATGCCCGTGAGCGACCCCGGGGAGGCGGAGCTCCCGGACATCGGCATTATCACTCTCGAAGACGCGGAGACCGGAGAACAAATTGACATCAATACCAGCAGCCGGGCCGTGCGCCGCGGCCTCGCCGATCTGGAAGAATCCCGCAGACGCTCGCTGGAACGCCTGTTCCGCTCCCGCCGCATCGATACAGTGCCCCTCTCGACAAACGAGGATTACCTGCTTGCCCTTCGCTCCTTTTTTGAACAGCGCGAACGGAGGCTCGCCGCATGAATCCGCCTCCTCCGCAACCTGCGCCCATCCACGACATCGTCGGCCCGGTTTGGTTTCTGCCCTACCCGCTCTGGATGGTCATCGTCGCCGCCATCCTTTTGCTCGGTCTTCTCGCGCTGGCACTCTGGGGTGTGCGCCGTCTCCTCGCGCGCAAACATGTTCCCACTCCGCGCGAACGCGCCCTCTCGGTGCTGGAGTCTCTTCGTTCCTCAATGGCCGGCACCGAACCCTATGCCTTCGGCGTTTCCGTCTCGGATGCCATTCGGGCCTACATCCGCGAGCAACATGGCCTTTCGGCCACCACCCAGACCTCCCTGGAGTTTCTGGAATCGATCCGCGACAATCCGGTCTTCACCGCCAACGAAAAAACCGGGCTCTCGGTGTTTCTGGAGTCAACGGACCTTCTGAAGTACGCCCGTGCCGAAGCCGGTGAATCCGAAATGATCGGCCTCCTCGAGACCGCAGGACGGCTTGTTCGCGGCGAAGTTCAACCCGGCGGGAAGGAGCGGCGTCCATGACTTTTTTTGGCGTCTCGTTCACCGACCCCTGGCTTCTTTTGCTCCTGCTGCTCCTGCCCGTGCTGGCCTTCTTGCGCGGGCGCTTCGGTGGCACGGCCGGTGTCTCCTTTTCGACCACGTCGTCGCTCGTCAAACTCGGGCAGCGGAGACGCTCCCGCGCCGGGGCTTTCCTCGCCGGTCTCTCCTACCTCGCCCTTGCTTCCCTGATCATCGCCCTCGCCCGCCCGCAGCTCGGCAAGGAGATCACCCGCGTCCAAGCCAGCGGTGTGGACATCATGCTCGTTCTCGACGTGTCCCGCTCGATGCTGGCGGAGGATTTCACCATCGGGTCCCAGCGCGCGAACCGTCTCGAGGCCACCAAGCGCGTCACGGAGCAATTTATCCGCGAGCGCCCGACTGACCGCATCGGCATCGTTGCCTTTGCCGGTCGCCCGTACCTCGTGAGCCCGCTCACGCTCGATCACGACTGGCTCATCCGGAATCTCGAGCGTCTCCGCATCGGCCTCGTCGAAGACGGTACTGCCATCGGATCCGCCATCGCGTCCGCCGCCAACCGCCTCAAGGACAAAGAGGCAAAAACCAAGCTCATCGTTCTCCTCACCGACGGCGACAACAACTCGGGCAAAGTCATGCCGCTCACCGCCGCCGAGGCCGCCCACGCCCTGGGAATTCGAATTTACGCAATTGGAGCCGGCACCGTCGGTGAAGCGCCCTTCCCGTTCCAGGACGCATTCGGACGCACGATCTACCGCAACGTTCCGGTCGAGTTCGACGAGAAAACCCTCGAACAAATCGCCGCCCTCACCGACGGACGCTACTTCCGCGCCACCGATACCAAATCGCTGGAGACGATTTTTTCCGAAATCGACAAGCTCGAGAAATCCAAAATCGAAGTCGAGCGCATCGCCCAATACCGCGATCTTTTCCCTTGGTTTCTGCTGGTTGGGTTGATCGGACTCTCGCTCGAAATCCTCCTTTCACAGACTTTATGGAGACGACTTCCCTGACCTTCGGCTCACCCCTCTGGCTCTGGGGCCTCGCCGCGCTTCCCCTAGTGGCCGGTCTCATGATGTGGACCCATCGCCGTGGACGGGCGATGGTCGAGAAAATCGTCGCGCCGCGCCTCCGCAGCCTCCTCGCCGGTTCGGTGAGCACGTCGCGCCGCGTCTTCCGCGCCGTCCTCATTCTGGGTTGCCTCGCTCTTATCCTGATCGCTCTGGCCCAGCCGCGGAGTGGATTTATCGAACTCGAAAACAAAGCCAAAGGCCGCGATGTCATCATTGCCGTCGACACCTCGCGGAGCATGCTCGCAACAGACGTCCCACCGACCCGCCTGGCTCGCGCAAAACTTCTCACCCAAGATCTCCTCCGCCTGCTGCGCGGTGACCGTGTCGGCCTCGTGGCCTTTGCCGGATCGGCGTTTCTTCAAGCCCCCCTCACGCTCGATTACTCGGCCGTGATCAACGCGCTCGACGAACTCGATACCAATGTCATCCCTCGCGGCGGCACCAATCTCGCCGCGGCCATCCGTGTTGCCGAAGAAGCTTTTGGGAAAGCCGAGGGACAGACCCGCGCCCTCATCATTCTCACGGATGGCGAGGAACTCGACGCCGACGGTGTCGCCGCCGCCCGCAGCGCCGCGGAAAAAGGCATTCGGATCTTTACCGTTGGCATTGGCTCACCGGAGGGATCACTGATTCCCATCCGCACCGAAGACGGCCGCCAGGATTTTGTCCGCGATCAGGCCGGCAAGCCCGTGCAATCCAAACTCGACGAGTCCCGACTCGCCGAAATCGCATCGGCCACCGGCGGCTTCTACGTGACCGTCGGCCCCGAGGCCGCCCGCGAACTTTTCCAACGCGGCATTGAACCGATGGACCGCACCGAGGCCGGTGTGTTCTCGTCACGGCAGCCAATTGAAAAGTATCAATGGCCACTCGCCGCCGCTATCGGCCTTCTGGCTCTTTGGCTCATCCTCGGTGAACGACGCCGCCAAACGGCCCGCCTCGCGGGCGCACTGCTGCTGGGCGGCTTTCTTTTCCATCCCACCACCTCCTTGGCCCAATCCAACGGCCTCGAGGCCTACCGGACCGGAAACTTCGAAGAAGCAAAAAAGGATTTCACCACCCGGCTCACGCAATCCCCCGACTCACCAAAACTTCAATTCAACGCCGGAGCCGCCGCCTACAAATTGGGCGACTTCGAACAGGCCGTGGAGCATTTCACCGCAGCCCTTCGCGCGGCGGATCGCAAACTGCGCGAGGACGCTTCCTACAACCTCGCCAACGCCCTGGTCCGCCGCGGCGAGGCCGCCTCGGATCCAAAATCCAAAAAGGCCGATTGGGAAAGCGCCATCGAAAACTACTCCGAGACTCTCAACATCGACCCGAACAACAAACAGGCCGAGGAAAACCGCGACATCGTAAAAAAGCTCCTCGAAGACCTCGAAAAACAACAGCAACAGCAGGATCAAAAAGACGATCAGAAAAAAGACGATCAACAAAAGCAGGATCAACAAAACAAGGACGATCAGCAGAAAAGCGACGACCAAAAGCAGGACCAAAACCAGAAGAACGATCAGAAAAACGACCAGAAACAGGATAACTCTTCCCAAGACGAGCAGGACCGCAAACAGGATCAGGGCGACCAAAAGAAAAACGACCGGAAGAACGACTCCCAAAACAAACAGGACGACCAACAGGACGGCAAGGAATCTGAAAAAGACGAACCCTCCAAGTCCGACAAGTCGGATCAAAAAAACCAAAACCAGAAACCGGATCCCTCGGGAAAGAAAGACGAGCAACCGGCCGCCCCCACCCCGACACCCGGAGAGAAAAAAGAAGGCGACCTGAAGGCCAACCAACCCGAGGAGCCCAAAGAGGGACAGCAGGGTCAGGAACCATCCGAAGCCGCCGCCGGAGCCGAACCCGAAGAACGCGAGGGCGAAATGAGTCCGGCCCAAGCCCGCGGTCTTCTGAACTCGCTCCGCTCCGAGGAAGAGAAAGTCAACCTCATGCTCCAGCAATCCTCGCAAGAAGTGCTGAAGGACTGGTAAAACGAACCTGACGATGTCCCGAATCCCGACCCATCTTCCGACGCGGACCCTCCGTGCGATCCTGCTCCCGGCTCTGGCCTTCGCCCTCTGCGGATCCGCTTGGGCGCAGCAGATCACGTCCCGGCTCTCCGCCTCCCAGACCCGCGTTGGAGAACCGGTGCAGATGATTCTTCAAATCGAAGACGGAGGAAAAGCCGAGGTTCCCAGGTCTCTCACCATCAACGGCCTCCGGGTCACGTTGGCCGACCAAAGATTCCAGCAATCGGCACAATTTGGAGCCGGCGGGTTCAAGACAACTTCCACGGCAACTTATATCTACCTTGTCGTTCCGCAATTCGAGGGAGACTTCACGATTCCGCCTTTCGAAGTCAAAGCCAAGGGCAAAGCCTTCAATACGCAGCCCATGCGCCTCACCGTCACGGGAGGCACCCAGGTTCCGGTCGCCCCAACATTGCCCTCGGCACCCGGCATCGCCCCGTCCCCGGGCACTCCGCCTCCCTCCAACAAAGAAGCCCCGGCGTATTTCGCACGCCTTCTCCTGTCGAAGAAAAAAGCCTACGTCGGCGAGGTTCTCCCGGCCGAGCTTCGCTTCTATTTCAACAGCCGCATTGGCGGCCAACTCGGCGAGCGCCCGGCTTTCGGCGGCGAGGGCTTCACGGTTCAAAAGTTTTCCAATGCCACGAAGGCCGATGAGGTGATCGACGGGGAAGTCTATACCGTTTTCAAATTCCAGACGGCCATCACGCCGGCCAAAGCCGGGACGCTCGAAATTCCGCCCGCCAAACTCGATGCGCGCCTCCAACTCCCGGACACCACGGGCCAGGGCGTGCCGGATATCTTCGGACAATTCGGCGGCATGCTTCCGCCCGGGCTTTTTTCAGAAACCCGCGATGTCAGCATCGAGACCAGCCCGCAGTCGCTCGAAGTCGTGCCCCTTCCCAAGGAGGGTCGGCCGGATGATTTCTCGGGAGCCGTCGGACGCTTCACCATGGAAACGTCGGTCTCGCCCAAGAAGGCCACCCCCGGCGAACCGATCACCCTTACCGCGACCATCACCGGACAGGGCAATCTCGAAGCCATGGGTGCCCCGACCCTCACCGGGGACGAGGGCTGGCGCACCTACCCGCCGTCCGACAAGCTGACCCAGGCCGACTCGATCGGATTCTCCGGGGAGAAAGAGTTCGAGTTTCCCATTGTGGCCCGGACCCCTCAAACCCGCTCGCCGGGTGTTCGTTTCTCGTTCTTCGACCCCACCTCCGGAAAATTCGAAACCCTCGAAGCCGATCCGCTCGCCGTGGAAGCCAGTGCCGCACCGGACACGGCTGATGCCACGCCATCAACCACGGGCAGCACACCGGCCCCCACCCCGGTTGCGTCTGGACCGGCTGCTGCATCAGAAGTCTTGCTGACCGCCACCGCTCCCTCGAGTTGGAAATCCCTTCTGTTCCGCCGCGAGTTCCTGCTTGCCAATGCCGCGCTTGCCATCACCTGGCTTGCCCTCTTTGCCTTCTTCGCCCTCCGTCGCTACGCGGTCTCGGAAGCGGGCATCGCCTCGTCACGCCGCCGCCGCGCGAAAGATGCCCTGAAAAACCTGGCCGTCGCCGAGCCAAAGAATTTCTACCAATCGGCCATGGAGTGCCTTTGCCTCAGCCTCGACTGTGACCCGCTCCGCGTTCCGGAAAAGCTCGCCGTCGTCCCGCTCTCGCCGGACGCGCGCGAGCACCTCGAACAGGTCGTCCACCGCCACTCCGAGTCCCGCTACGCCGCCGGGAGTTCCAGGATTCCCGAACAAACGGAGCGCACTGCGATTCTTCACGCTTTCCAAGACTTGGAAAAATCCCGCCGATGAACCCGCCAAGCCGCTCCATCCGCCCGCTCCTTCTCGTCGCCCTGCTCGGATTTTCCATCCTCGCAGCCAACGCCGATCCACTTGCCGACGCCCGCACCCGATTCTCCGAAGGCGAATACTCCCAGGCCGCGGAACTCTTCGAAAAGGCCGCGGCGTCGAATCCTCCCAGCGCCGGTCTTTACTTCGAGCTCGGTCGCACCTACGCCGCACTCGACGACAACGCCCGCGCCGCCCTCAATTTCCGCCGCGCCCTCCTCCTCAATCCGGGCCTGACCCCGGCCGCCACCGCCCTGCGCACAGCCGAAGTCGACCTGGGCATTCCGGCCCGGGCCACGACTTGGACCGACCGCCTCGCGACCTTCGTGCCGATGGATCCCCTCACCCTCGGCGGAACGCTGCTGCTCTGGATCGGAGCCTTTCTGCTGCTCCCGGCCATCTTCCACTCCCCGCGCCGCCGCTATAGCCTCCCCATCTCCCTCCTCGTCGCAGGAGCCGCCTGCCTCACGGTCGTTTTCCTCACCGACCCCCGCATTGCCGCGCGGGACGTCAGCGTCGTCCTCACAGACAGCGGGGTCACCCTCAGAAAATCTCCCATCGAGAACGCCGAGACTGTCGCCACCGTCCCGCCTGGCACTCCCGTCCGCGTCCTCTCCCAACACGGACGCTGGTTCTTCGGGCGGCTCGCCTCCGGAACCGAAGGATGGTTCCCATCCGAAGGCATCGTGCGGCTCGTTCCCACAACGTGAAAACATTTGTCGGGACGGTTTGCCTGCTCCTTCTCGCTTGCGCTCTGACAGCCGCCGAGTGGGAAAAGACGCTCTCTCCCGACAAGCCCGGCCCGATTACCGAACTCCGTCCCTTCCGGGCGGAATTCCGTTTCGGCTGGTCCGACATTGAAGCCGCCCGCGCCACCGTCACCGCCCGCTACGAAGGAGACGACATCCTTGTTGAAGGCACCGGGGCCACCGAGGGCCTCGCCCGTCTCCTCTGGCAACTCGACGTCACCCACAACGCCCGGACCCGCCGCCCCGCTTTCCTCCCGGTCGAAACCCGCCAGATCGAAACCTACGCCAACCGCACCATCGACATCCACATGGTCGGAAAACCCGACGGATTCTGGCGTCGCCGCGAAACCGGAAATCCCGAGCCCGCCCGCTGGAAAAAGATCGACCTCACCCCCCTCCGCGATCTCGTCGGAGCCATGCTCCTCATCCGCAGCCAAGATCTCGCTCCCGGTCAGGAGTTCACCACCATCGTTTACCCCGGCGATTCTCCCTTTCTTGTCACCATCAAGGCCCTCCCTCCGACTCAAATCTCCGTCGCCGGAGCTCCGCGGGATGCTCTCCCGCTCGATCTCAGAATCCGCCGCATCAACCTCAAAAAAGACCGCCGCCTGGAAGATCACACCAAGTTTCGCAACGGCCGCATCTGGCTCTCCAACGACTCCGACCGCTTCCCCCTCCGCGCCGAAGTCAGCATCTTCATCGGCTACGTCTTCGCCGAACTCGTCTCGCTGAAATTTGAAAACCCCTGACTCCTCGAAGTCCCCCTTGCATCTCTTGAGACCTGCCTGACCTCCGAGGATTCCAACCGTGTCAAAGCGACTCAACATGAGAAACTACGATGATGTAGAGGCGGGAGATGAACAGGGTTTTACAAAACGATGCGGTTGAGCTTCATCCAAAGTTAGCCCGAGTTCCGCAGTTTGAATTGCTTTGAAAAGTTTTTCCCCAGGGACGCC